>DASVQO010000430.1:0-7854 GCA_036389075.1 Chloroflexia bacterium
CGCTCCGTCCCTCCGCAAGTAAGTCCCAGGCGTCAGCGGATATGATCGAGTCAATGTCAGGGTGGATGCCCCCTGCTTCCATCGCACCACCGAAGACGAGCATCTTGGTGCCCGCCCTGTGCCCGGAAACCACAGTGGCTATGGCGGCAGGCTTGTTCTCCGAGATTAGCTTGTTTAGCAGAGAGTAAATAGCCATAGCTGCACTGCTCCGTCGCCGTCACCAGTCGAGCGGCTCGACAAATACATCTATTGTGCCGCCACAGGAGAGGCCCACGTCAGTGAGCATGTCGGCACTGATGCCGTAACGCACGAGTTTAGGCTTGCCCTCCTTGAGCACTCGTAGCGCCTCCTCCATCACAGCCCCTTCCACGCAGCCCCCACTTACAGAACCGGTAAGCTCCCCGCCCGAGGATATAGCCATTTTGGCCCCTTCACGCCTGGGGGCCGTACCAATGACGCGTACCACGGTGGCTATGGCTACCTGCTCTCCGGCTTTTCGCCAACGCTGGATAGTAGGAAAGATATCGTTTTTCAATGTGTCGGTTTCCATCTTTTAACCTCACCTGTATATGAACTATGAGATTCAGTCTACCACTGCATGCTAAGGTCGGCAAGAGCCTCTACAGTGCTTCAAGCGAATAGCTACAAAGTGACTTGAAGCAACTCTGCGTATCTAGAGCTTGCGATTACAACTACATGACGCTAAAATTAGTCAGTGGCTGTGACACTATCATACCGTCAGAATCACTCATTCATGAAAACTAATGAGGAGGCACCTGCTATGAGCGCCTCGCAGTACGACGACACAAACATGACGCTCGGCCAGTTCATACGGAAAGCGCGTTTGGCTAGAGGGTTGAGCTTGGAAGAACTAGCTGAGCCTGAACTTAGCGGACACTATGTGGATGCGCTGGAACACGGAGCGGTGCTACCCTCTCACATGGCGTTGGAAGCTCTGGCCCGACACTTTGTCGTACCTATAAACGAACTTCTTCGAGTACAGGGAACGCTTGAGACGGAGCCTGACCTACAAGCTATTGAGGAAGACCTCCACCTACAGCTCAACTATGTCAACTCTCTAATAGATGCTCGGGAAATAGACGAAGCCTTGCAGATCATCAACAGCGCAGAGCAAGTTAGTCTCCCTTACATGCAGTATCTATCATGGCGGGCACGCTACCATGTGCTCTACTTACGCGGTATGGCATACCTTCGGACGGGGAGATTATCCGAGGCGCAAAGTCAGATAGAGGCAGCTATTGCCGAGGTAGGGCCCGATTTTGATGCCGAAGCACGCATACACAACCTCCTAGGAGTTGCCCATTACCTACAAGGAAATCTACAGAAGGCACTGGAACAACACCAAATAGGCTTGCGGGCGGCTGAGGACGGCAGGCTCAAAGACCTGAACCTGCGACTCAGTATCTGTCGCAACCTGGCCAATGCCCACTGGGGTCTTAACAACTTCGAGGAAGCTATTCGCTTCTACAAGGAGGCCTTGCTTACACTACAGGACCTTAATGACATAGTACGCCAAGCTGGCGTCTATTGGGGAATGATGATGGCCTACCGTGCATGTGGCGATACAAAACAGGCCAAGATGTGCGGCCTTAAAGCTCTAGACATCTACGAGACGGGGGATGATGTAAGTTCGACAGCCTCTATTTGTGTCAACCTAGCCGAAATGAACATCCAGGATGGGCAGTATGAAGACGCCTTACGAATGCTGGAGCGTTCTAAGAAGCTCCTAGAGGGCGGAGATGAAGTTGTTCTGTTAGGTATTCTATATCAGGACTTCGCACGCCTCGCCCGCGCCGAAGGCCGCCTCGATGAAGCTGCCGGATACGCAAGGAAGGGCATGGATTTTGGTGAGGCTGGCTGCCGCAAGATACCCATTCGCGACATGCAAGCACGAGGGACCGCGTTCCGCTCGTATGCAGACGCCCTGCACGTAGCGGCTCAAATAGAGGAATCAAGGAACAATCCAGGCGCGGCCGACACTTTGTTCAAGGAAGCCATTGCTACCATTGAGCAAACAAGCTTTGAAGAGACACGAAGCGAGATCATCTTCAACTACGCTAAGGCTTTGAAAGAGCGTGGCGAACACAAACTGGCGGCAGAATACTATCAGATGGGCTTCCGATCGCGACTGGGCTCTGACGCTCAGCGGGTTTAGCTAAGCTCACTCTATGCTGGGCTTGCCAGGCGCTCCACGATGTGCTGCGCGATTAGCAGTGCTTCATCCACCGGCACCACATATGCCAGCACCTTCGATGTGGGGCTGCTAATCACGCCTGCTTTGCCTGTGATGGCGGCATTGAGGGCCGGGTCAAGCTGTAGGCCGGACCAGGTTAGGGGTTCGCAGATGCGGGCGCGTATCAGGGGGGCGTTCTCGCCTATGCCGCCGCCGAATACGAGGCCGTCGGCGCCGCCGAGGGCTGCCATGTAGGCGCCTATGTACTTGCGGACGCGGTAGCAGAAGACCTCTACGGCCAGGGTGGCGCGGGGGTCGGTGGGGACCAGGGAGAGTAGGTCGCGCATGTCGGAGGTGCGGGCGGATATGCCTAGCAGGCCGCTTTTTGTGTTTAGGATGTTCTCTATTTGGTGTATGGTAAGGCCCTCTTTTTCGGACAGGTAGCATACTATTTCGGGGTCGAGGTCGCCTGAGCGGGTGCCCATTACGAGGCCTTCCAGGGGGGTGAAGCCCATGGAGGTGTCCATGGAGCGGCCGGCTTTGATGGCGGTGGCGGAGCAGCCGTTGCCGAGTTGCAGGGTGATGATGTTGGCTTCGGTGGTGGGGATGGCCTGGGCGCGGGCGTATTGTTGGAGCATGTACTCGTGGGCGGTGCCGTGGAAGCCGTAGCGCCTGATTTTGTGCTTCTCCGCGAGGTCGTGGGGGAGGGCGTAGGTGTAGGCGTGTTCGGGGAGGGTGCTGTGGAAGGCGGTGTCGAACACGGCGTAGTTGGGGGTGTCCTGGCCGAACACGTCCAGGGCGGCCTGGATGCCTGCCACGGCGGCGGGGTTGTGCAGAGGGGCTAGCTCGTTCAGGCCCTCTATTTGGGCGAGAACGCCCGCAGTGATGAGCGTGGGCTGGGTGAACAGGCTGGCGCCTTGCACGACACGGTGGCCTATGGCTGCCAGGCTTGCGTCGAGGGCCGCTACGCCGCCGGATATGCCAGCCAGGGAAGATAGCGCCTGCGTTACCGCCTCTTTGTGCGTGGGCGCGTCCGTTTTGCGGGCGGGATAGGACTCTTCGGGTGAGCTAAACTTGATGGTGGCGTCGGGGCCGATGCGGTCCACGGTGCCGTTTGCCAGCTTGTTGGTAGTATACGGGGCTGCGTCGCCTGCTATTTCTACCAGGTCGAACTTCAGGCTGGAGCTGCCGCAGTTGAAGACGAGTATCCTCATTGGCTTACCTTACGGGATATGTAGATTTGTATCACTATACCATCTGGTGCCAAGTCCGTATGAATAGCCTGCGAAAAAGCGGGTGCTATGTAGCCTCATTATAGGGGTATGATATGTGCCCTCAAGTTCGCCCTTTTTTGCGCTTTTGGGGTCTTTTTTGCACTTTTCGGGGGCTTTTTACGGCTAATTAGTCGAGGTTTGTACTGGGCGTTTGGCGCAGCGCGAGAGGCTGAGTAGAGAGGCCGTAGCAGCTCGGTCTCTAGTATAATGTTGCGCAAGACCATCGAAGGGACGGACGCTGCATTTGAACGCTGGGCTGACTTTCGGGGACTGGCTGAAGAAGCGCCGCAAGGACCTCGACCTGACGCAGCTCGACCTGGCGGTGCGGGTCGGGTGCAGCCCGTTTGCCATCCAGAAGCTGGAGGCTGGTACCCGCCGCCCGTCGAGGCAGATCGCCAGGCTGCTGGCCGAGGAATTGGGCGTACCAGGGCAGGAGCAGGAGGCGTTCATCCGGTTCGCCAGGGGTACGGCGGGCGTTGACGAGGATGAGGGTGGGGGCGAAGGTGAGGGCGCACCCTCTCCGGCCGGCGTGGTGGCAGCTACGGAGGAAGCCCTTGCGCCCCCGGCCAACCTGACGCTGCCCATCACGCGCATCCTGGGCAGGGAGGAGGAGATCGCCAGGATTGGGGGGCTGCTGGGGCGCGAGGGCGTGCGCCTGCTCACGATCACGGGGCCGGGCGGGGTCGGTAAGACGCGGCTGGCGACGGAGGTGGCGCTGGGGCAGGTGGGGCGGTTCCGCGACGGTGTGTTCTTCGTGCCGCTTGCCCCCGTGCGCGAACCGGGGCTGGTGGAGCGGGCCATCGCCGAGGGGCTAGGCTTGAAGGACATGGGCGGGCAGTCCTTGCGCGACACGCTACGGCACTGGCTGCACGACAGGCAGGCACTGCTCGTGCTGGACAACTTCGAGCAGGTGCTGGCCGCCGCTACCCTGGTGGTGGACCTGCTGGAAGCAGCACCTGGGCTGAAGGCGCTCGTGACCAGCCGTGCCCCCCTCAACCTGCGGGGCGAGCAACAGGTGCCGCTCTCCCCTCTCCCCCTTCCCGAACTCTCCCCTACCCTCTCACGGGAGATAGACAGCCTGCTAGGGTACCCGTCGATAGAGTTGTTCGTGGAGCGGGCGCAGAGTATCAACCCGGCGTTCGCGCTTTCGGAGGGGAACGCCGAAGCAGTGGCGGCCGTGTGCGCGCGGCTAGACGGGCTGCCGCTGGCGATAGAATTGGTGGCGGCTCGCAGCAAGTTGCTGTCTCCCAGGGCGTTGCTGGCGAGGCTGGACAAGCGGCTGGGGCTGCTGAGGGGCGGCAGCCAGGACATGCCCGCCCGGCACCAGACGCTGCGTGACACCATCGCGTGGAGCTACGACCTCCTGGACGAGGCGGAGCGCGCCCTGTTCGCCCGCATGGGGGCTTTCGTGGGCGGCTTCACGCTGGGGGCGGCCGAGGCGATTTGCAACGCTTACGCCGACCTGGAATGCGAGGTGGTGGACGGCATCGAGTCGCTGCTGGACAAGAGCCTCATCAGGCAGGCGGGCACCTCACAGGACGAGGCGCGGTTCACCATGCTGGAGACTATCCGCGAGTACGCGCTGGAGCAGCTAGAGCAGCTTGGCGAGGCGGAGGGCATCAGGCTGCTGCACGCGGAGTATTACCTGGCGCTCACGGAGCGGGCCGAGCCGGAGTTGAGGGGGCCGCAACAGGTGGCCTGGCTGGACCGGCTGGAGCAGGAGCACGACAACCTGCGGGCGGCCTTGCGCTGGACGCTGGACTGCGGCAAGGCTGAGATGGCGGCGCGGATTGGCGGGGGCTTGTGGCACTTCTGGTACGTGCGCGGCTACCTGAGCGAAGGCCGCAAGTGGCTGGAGGAGGTGCTGGAGAGGGGCGGGGATGCGCTGCCGCTGGACGTGAAATGGTGGGCGCTGCACGGGGCGGGCCGCCTGGCGATGGGGCAGAGCGACTATAACGCCGCGAGCGCGCTATTGAACGAGAGCCTCGAAATCGCGCGCAGGCTGGGGGACGCGGGGCGCACGGCGAGGTCGCTTTACCAGCTGGCGGGCGTGGGCATGTACCAGGGGAAGTACGAGTGGGCGTGGGGGTTGCAAGAAGAGGCGCTGGCGTTATACGAGTCGATAGGCAGCAAGTGGAACGCGGCGGCTTCGATTGGTTTCATGGGCACGCTGGGGCTGTACCAGGGAAAGTTGGAGCAGGCGAGCGCGCTGCTGAGGAAGAGCATCGCGCAGCTCCGGGAGCTGGGGGAGCAGTGGTACGTGGCGCTGGAACTCGGCAGCCTGTGCCACACGGTGCGCAGGCAGGGTGACCTGGAGCAAGCGGAGGCGATTGCCAATGAGAGCATCGCCATCTTCAGGGAGGCAGGGGACAGGCGAGGCATGGACATCGCGCTGCTGTGCCTGGCCGATATCGCGCGGTACCGGGGCGAGTTCGGGCGGGCGCGGGGGCTGTACAGGGAGGCGTTGGAGGGGCTGACGAAGATGGGGGACCGGCACTTCATCGGCTTGAACCTGCTGAGCCTGGCGTTCCTGGGCGTGGCGGAAGGGGAGCCGGAGCGGGCGGCAAGGACGTTCGGGGCGGTGGAGGCGTTGCGGGAGCGGGCGGGTAGCATCATGGTCGCGCCTGCCGACTGGGAGGAGTACGAGCGGGCCGTGGCTACGTTGCGCTCTGAGTTGGGCGAGCAGGCGCTGAGGGCGGCGTGGGAGAGGGGGCGCAGCATGTCCGTGGAACAGGCAATCGATGACGCGTTGAGTGAGGGCGCTCGCGGACGATAGATGCTAAGAGACGAAACCGCCGAGACGCCAAGGACGCCAAGGACCACGCCAAGGATAAGAACGGTTCACCGCAGAGACGCAGAGAACGCAGAGGACGCGCTGAGATTGGGAAGGTTTGGCTGGTACAAAAAGGAGCAGGGTACGAAGTTACGTACCCTGCTCCTTTTGATTAGAACATCCTTATCTTAATCTTGGCGTTCTTAGCGTTCTTGGCGTCCTGGCGGTTTCGTCTTTATGAATAGACGAGTTGGACGGGGGTGCGGAGGAAGGTGGCGAGGCGGTCTGCTTCGGTTTGGATGCCGTGTTGGGTTTCGGGGCTGGGGGGCTGGAACATCTCTATGGTTATTGTGAGGCCGGGGGCTTTCTTCTGCTGGTCCCAGAGGCCCGCAAGCCTGCCGTTGACGAGGACGACGGGGGTGATCCACGCGCCCTTTCGGTAGACGCGGTCTTTCTTGTCGGGGTCGAGGTATCGGCTGTTGGGGTAGTAGGCGATTGTGTAGGGGTCGAAGGCGGGTAGGAGGCGCACGCCGGTGGGTGGCTCCTCGAAAGCCTGCATCTGTTCGGCCAGGGAGGCCAGGTTCATGGCTTTCTGGCCCTCTACGCTCACCTCGGCCAGTTCTCCGGCCATGTCGAGGAAGAGCCTCCTGGCGTACTTGGGTTCCCAGCCGAACCAGCGGGCGAAGTCGTCGCGGGTGGCGGGGCCGTAGGTGGTGAGGTAGCGGCGCAGCACCTCGCGTATGGCCTCGTCTGAGCCGTCTTCGTGCCAGGAGTCGAGCCATTGGTCGGGGCGGACGAAGGTGACGGCCTGGCCCTGGTTGGGGCCGAAGCAGAGATAGCCGTTGGAGGCGGCGGGCTTGAGGAACTCGCCCCAGCCGGAGCGCAGCCGCTCGCGCACGGTGGGGGAGCCTGTGACCTCGCCCACCGCCTCGGACAGTTGCTCGCGGGTGAGGCGCTGCCCGTCGAGGGCGGTACGCACGCCTTCGATGATGGCGTCCATGTCCTCCAGCGTCATGTCGTAGTACTTGAGCCAGCTAGCGCGGCGGTAGCCCTGGCGGGTGCGGAGGGCGGCCACGTAGGTGGGGAACTCCCTGGCGGGCAGCAGGTGGAGGGTGCCGCGCATGGCCCAGGTCTTGACGAGGGTGCGGTCATCCCACAGGGCCTTGCGTATGTCGTCGGGGGATAGACCGTCCAGGCGCGCCCAGGCGATAAGCTCGGCCGACGACATGACCTGGGCGTGCAAGCCACCGAGGGCGGTGGTTACGTCCAGCAACCGGCCTTGAGGGGCGCGAGCTAGCAGGTGGTGCTTCGATAAGCGCCAGGCGGTGACTTGCTCCCAGGTGAGGTCGATCATGTGGGCTTTACCTCTCTTCGGTGTGGTTGTAGGCTGGGCTGTTGCGGGCAGGGCGCGGGCAGGTCTGGTGACGTGCTAAGTACATAAAGTCAACAACGGAAAATAGGGTCGGGATAGGCACGCGGAATGGTGACATATCTGGCTAGGGCCTCGCTGCAAAGTGCCGCCCGTGCGGTACAGAAGTGGCCCTTGTCATTCTGAGCGCAGCGAAGAATCTAAGATTCTGGCTGCACCGCTACGTTGAATGTCAGCACCATAG
>DASVQO010000431.1:0-18135 GCA_036389075.1 Chloroflexia bacterium
CCTCTGTGGCAGGTCTCGCCTTCGTAAGTTCGTCTATCCGCCGTGTGGCAGCCGCGAGCTTGACCTGCAACGCCTTCGGGTCTTGCTCCTGGGCGCGCTCTATCGTGGCAGCCAAACGCGCGCTCAACGCTCCCAGGTCCACGTCGGCCACGGTCCTAACATCCTGCCGGTGCTGCCCGCGCTTTGGCGTCGCCCCGCTATCGTAGGTCTCAATGCGGCCTATAGCCACCTGCCGGAAGATACCCTCGTCAGACGGCCAGGCAGGTGCTACCACCCAGGCCGTGCCTATAGGAAGGCTGCCGATGCTAGCTCGGAGTTGGGCGCGCTGATCCTGGGTGCCATGTATCTGTACCCAGTCGTCAATTGCGGCCAGGTCCTGCGGGCCTGTGGTCTGCAAGAGGACAAGCACGCCAATCTGAGTGAGCACGTTCTTGTTCACCACGGCAGCGCGCTGGGAGATCATAAGGCAGCCAAGGCCGCGCTGGCCGCCACGCCTCACTATGTCCTCGGCGGCTCCTAGCATACGCTGTTCGCCAGGCTGCGGCTTCTGGGGGGCTATGGCATCGGCCTCGTCGATCACCAGCAGCATGGGCGTGCGGTACTGCTCCTGGGACTTCAGCCGGTAGAGCGTCTCCAGGAACGTCGCCATGAACGTGGCGACCTGGTGCTTGCGGAACTGCGACAGGTCCAGGAGGAAGCTGATGCGCTCGTGCACGACAAACTCCGCGATCTCCTCTCCATTGCCCACGTCTAGGGGTAGGTCACCGTGCTCGCCGCCCAGGATCACAATGGGGAGGCCCGCACCTTTGCCGTCGGCTGCCGTGCGAATACCCCACCAGTCGCCTTTCGGGTCCACGATCCCCACCTGGTCGCCGGCGTGGAAGACCTGCTCAACAATCTTGCGCCCGGTGTAGCTCTTACCTCGGCGCTTGCGGGCCACGATGCCTATAGTCTCTGTGACCAGTTCCTCGGGCAGAGTGAAGTCTGCGGCTAGTTGTAACGGCATATTGGTGATCTCCTTAGCGCCAGTCCCACTCTAGCTGGTCTTGGGCCACAAGGCGCGACCACAATTCCGCCAAAGCACTATCGCGCTGGCCTTCCACATCTCGCAGCCGAAGGGTCCATACAGTCTCCTCGGCGGGATTCCTCGCCCCCTCCAGCATCTCATGCGCAGCGTTGAACTCGTGTCCTAGCCCCTCCAAGAGCTTCACTTGGTCTCGCACCTGTTTGCGGTGCCACCGCGCCGCACCTTCATATGTCCTGAACTTGGGCATCCTACCTCCTCTTTTCAGTGGGTGACCTATCGAAAGGCCACCCAGAACCTACCAGTGATACCCGCATGCTTGCGCGTGCCCTTCGTACCGAGGCCCGCCCGGTCAGTCTTCCGGATGGGAGACCCGTCGCGCAGCATGTCCCAAAGCTCAGGCAGTGCATCACCCCAATCATCGCGGCGACTTTTGGTGAAGTCCGTACCCAGGAAGAACACCCTGCCGAAGCCGTCTACTTCATCCGGGCACGTGGTAGTGTAGTACTCCCCTGCGAACGGCCCCTCGAAGAAATACTGGGCAAGTCCACCGATGTGTACGATGCTGTGAGGCTGCTCTGTGAAGACGGCCACGTCGGAGATGTCCGTTGCTCCAAACTCCGCGTTATCGGCCGACATCCAGCGGTTCTGCATAAGCTCGAACTCGCTGTATTGCCCGTCCGACCACAGCGACGGGTGCCTGTTCAACCATTCAGCGAAATCCACCTCGCTCTGGAACTCCGGGACCCGGATATAGATTGCGATTTCGTACTCTTGGAACTCAGCTACCTGGGCTGGCTGTGCGACTGGTGCTATCATCTTTCCGACTCCTCTCCCTCTTGACTTGGCTGCTCTCACAGGGCCTCGTTGCTGCCACCCTATGTACTGATTATACCGCTACTATCAGGATTTGTCAAGAGGTTCGAGGCATTTTCGTGCCTAACTTCTACCGTCTGGAAGCAACCCGGCGCGCCTGCATTTACGGGTCACCCACCCCTTATCCGCTAGCCACTGGCTGCCCGCTAGGTCTCCAGACATGCACACTACCACGTAGCAAGATGGACGCTGCTTGCTCGGGCCGATCACCATAACCTCGTGACCGTACATGAGTATCCTGGCTCCCACGCGCGGATCACCATTGGAGGGCATCGCCCTGTAACTTGACCCCTTCTCGACGCGCCCACCAGGGTGCTCTTGCAGATCAGCTACATTTATGATGATCTGAGGTCCTCGCCAAAAGTCCACCGCGAGGACCACGGCGGTCGCCGACATAAGCACTATGTACACCCAGGCCGTCGCGTCCAGAGCGTACCCCCCGCTGAACCCCACCCCCAGGCTTATCACCAGGAAAGCAATGGCGAGGATCTTCGCGACCGCGACAGCATACTCCCAGGCTTCGGCCCTTCCTGCGGACCAACCACCCTGCTGTAACCCCCGCAACTGGCGCAATTGGCGCAACCGTAGCAAGGCGTTATGCAAAGCAGAGGACAACGCAGCCGGCACCCTGGCCGCAGGTAACTTCGTGAATCTGGCAAACATAATCTCTCTCCCCTCCCAAACCCAGGTCTTGAATGTCAAGCGAGCTTCAATCTTCAGTTGTAGCTCAAGTCCCGCAGCCGCATTACCCTGGCGTGTGGCCGCAACAGGTTCCCGATAGGGGAGTCGCTATCGCTAATTGCTCCCACTTCCCAACGAGTGGCAACACTCCACTCTTCGCCAGCTTCACCGCCCGCATCAAGGACGACCAACTCCGGGCACCTCGCCCTGGCGCGTCCTTCACCTGCCCAGGATGGGGCAACCTCGTAGGTCGGTTCGTACCTGCGCTCCTTCACGATGACTCTCCTTTCGCTCCCTAACTCTCAAGCTCTCATATTCCGCAACTTGCGGAATTTCACACCCGGTCGCACGCTACCCTGCGCCTGCGCCCAGCCCCACAGACGCCGAGCCAGCAGGCGGTGCTCGGTCCACGTCCGTTCCGCTAGCCACCAGGTCTCGCAATACGCTGAAGAAATAAGCCATCTTGTTCTGCATGCCCATCGAACCTTGCTTCCCCTGGTACACTCGTGTCCTGCGCTTGGCCTCGTACAGCAGCTCCTTGAAGGCTTCCTCTCCCAGCCCCGATTGGCCCCAAAGCCGTAGAGCCTGTGTCACGTTGGCGACCGTGTGGCTGGCATCCCCCAGTTCGGTGGAGAAGTCGGAGATCACCGAGGTCAGGTATGGCGAGTAGGGCGGCTTACTCGCGCTCCCCGCCTGTCCCCCCACCTGTGGGCGGCGGTCGAAATCCCCAACTTTTTTTGTGATGGGTGGACGATTCGAATCGTCTCTCTGGTTCATCCCTTCTGTTCTCGAATCCGATTCGTCTGCAGTTTTTGCAGGGTTAATCCCCCCATTTTGCAGGGTTCCGACCCCCTGTTCTGCAGGGTTTGGCGGCGCGCCACCGACCGGATCATGCCCGTTACCATGTAAATATTGCAGGGTTTGCGCTGGGGGAGATGCAGGCCTCTGCGCCCTTTCCGGCGTCGCGGCCGCTCCCTGCTTCTTCTCCTCCTGCTCCCGGAGCCACTCGTCGTACAAAGCCCGCAGCATCTCCATGTTCAACTGGTACTTGTTGGTCCGGTGCTTGCCACCTCCTGACACAATCGTTATGTAGCCGCCTCTCACCAGCGTCGGAAGAATGTTGTAGACGGACCGCTCAGCGACGTTGGCCCGCTCGCCCAGCGTTGGCACCGCTGACCATGCCAGCCCGGTCGCGTCGTCTGCGAAATCGGCCAGGGCAAGCAAGACGTTGTAGGGGCCGCCTTTCAGCATCCCTCGCCTGACGCCCTTCCACACCCACTCTCGGACGTTCTTACCCACTATTGAAGTGCTCCACTATCGGTGTGGCTCTTGTCAGTGGTTGCCGGGCGATCCACAAGCCCGATCGCGCGAGATTTGTTGTGCCCGCGCGTTATGTACCCTGCCTCCTCCAATGCGTTGAGGTTGTGGTTTACCACTGAAGTCGAGGTGGTGCCTGATGCCTTAGTCACCAGGCCCTCGGCTTCGATGGCGCTCTTGATCTCACGGATAGTTGGGGCGTAGCCGTGGGTCCGAATATGCCGCTCAAGAAACTTGAGGATGAACCGCTGGCGCTCGGTCAGCCTGTGCGGCCTCTTGTAAATCATGGTAGTCCCTCCCCTTATTGGTGCTTCCCGCGTCTCCCCTGGTTACCTGCGTCGATGTCGGCCTCTCCCGGTCGTCTGGTGATGGTTGCGCCAGCCTATCCATGAAAGCTCGGTCCTCGCGACCATCTCCTCCTGGGCAGCATCAGCCAACACCCGGCTCTTCTCCGCAGGCTCCAGCTTGGCCCAGCCTACTGGCTGGAGGGTTCCGCCGCCGGCGGCCCTGCGGAGTTCCTCGTATTTCTCTTGCGCCTTCTTCAGATGGCGGTAGCCCTTGCGCTCGCCAACGATAAAGCCTTGCTTGAAGACGTAGTAGCGAGTCGGCTCCGGGGTGCGCGGGGTGTCCTTCTCTATCCACAAGCCCCATTGAGAATTACCCTGGCGGTACATCTCCCTCCCCCTTCCCGCCTTTCTTCCTCTGCTCGCCGAAGATCGCGGTCGTCTTTCCCACAGAAGCGGCCACGGCCTCTGGAGTGGAGTAGAACGATTTGGTCACGCCAGAAGGAAGGTCTATAAAGGTTGCGAACCTGCGCAGCCCACCGGTGTAGAGCAGCCGTAGCAAGTAATCGGACGCCTCGGCGGCAACGCGCTGGTTGACCATGAGCGACTGAGCATGGAGCGCGGCAAGCTGCGCGCACGACAACCTGGTGCTGGCGTCGGACTGCTCGTCCGGCATAGGCTCTAGCAGCTCGGGCCTTTGCATCGCGGGGTAGGGCAACGACCTACAAATAGTAGAAGGCTTGAAGGCCGCGCTCAGATGGTCCAGGGAGGACGCGCTGCCGAGAAGGACCTGGCCCGATTCCTTACCATTGCCACAGTCGAGCCACCACACCGGAGGTGGGCCGTCAGCGACATACCGAGCCGCCGCCGTGTTGACCTTGCTGACTGCGTTCGCGATGCTCTGACGGGCAGCAGCGTTATCCACGCAGCCCACGATCACAACCAGGTGATCGCCAGGGACCACGCCGTGCGGCAAGCTGAGGTGCTTGTCCTCGAAGGCGGCCGGGATAGCGGAGATCTCTAGGCCCCACGCCGTGCCGTACCGGGCGGCAAGGGTCGATGCCTTATCAAGCCCGATCTCGGCCATGCAGAAGTTCTGCCGGGGGATGTTGGCCCTCTCGACGCGGTCGGGGTCTACAAACGTGAGGCGTACCGACTTGCCCCCATCTCGCATCTCCAGAGCTAACCTGGCCAGGCTCGGTGCAAGCCACCCGCCCGTGCCGCCGCACCCTACCAGCACGATTTCCACGTGCTTCCAGGCCCTCACCACTATGGGCCTTGCATTAATGTACTCCGTGTTCAGGCTCAGACGTGTTGGGACGACTGCCCTGCCGTCCGGCGTGCCGTTGCCGTCGGCAGCGTCTCTTGTTGGTCTTCCTCCATTGCCGCGCCTGCGCCCGGTAGCTGTGGTCGTGCTCATAGCTCGTAATCTACCTCCTCAACCTCGTCAAGGTTCTCAAAAACCCGCGTCTCCTCGAACCCAGAAAGCATGTCCTCCTCAGTCCCAGCAGCCCCAGCAGCCCCTCTGTACCCATCCTCCTCCTGCTGCTCCTGTACCTCCTGTCCCTTGTGCCGGGCTGGGACTCTATTTGGCTTGTTCATGCCCTCAGGCAAGTTGCACAGGCTCTCCGCAGGCACCTCCCAGAAGTGGCCGTAGAGGCCTACCCTCACTCGGAAGCGAGGCTTGTCGAAGATGTCACCGAGCACCCCGTACAGGCGAAATCCTTGCTCGTCCTTGTTGTCCGTGGACGACCAGAAAGCCCCCATCTGGTGATGAGAATGAACCTCTATCAGGGCGTTAGCGTATGACGAGTCGGTGCCTGCCTGCAGGGGCCGCACGTCGCCCGCTGTGCCGATCTGCTCGGGTACGGTCAGTCTCCACCCGTGCCCCTCGCTCCATGCCAGGTGGAAGAGGATCTCCACAGGTCGCCCACGCGCGTCCCGCTCTGACCTCGCCATCGTCAGCATCGCCTCCACGGCTTGCTGCGGCACCTTTGGACAATGAAGCACAATCTCAGGCTCGACGCTAGCCAGGCCACCCCGGATCTCGCAGTAATGTACGGGCACTGTAGCTTCCAGGCCCTCCCGCCTGCCTCTCTTGAACAAGCCATTGGCCGCCATCACGTACTCGTACATTGCGGCTTCTATAGGCGGGAGCGGCAACCGGTCGGCAATGCGATGCTTAACCAGGTGGCCGAGCGGCAGCGTCAAAGTGGTCGGGGCCGTAGCACTGACAGGATCATCCACCACTGGAGGCTCCTTTCAGCACATAGCTGTCGATGACGTCGGCGATATTCACCTTGCGCACACCGACATAGACACGGTCGAACGGCAGCAGTTCCCCCTCCGGGTACTCCGTGGCCCCGGCCCCCGAGAGCTGCAACAACTGCACGCGCACGTCGTTGGGGTAGGAGCGGCACCGCTTGCCCATCAGGTGGTCATTGAAAGTGCTGGCGAAGAACAGATCGCACGCCGCACCGAACGTTTCGGCACTCACCTCCGGTGGTGCGCTGGATCCCCAGCAGATCGCACCGGTCTCCCAGACGTTGGACAGCGGCGCGTGAAACACGGCAGCGGCTTTGTCGAAACTGGTGCCGGATGCCGCCCAAATGAAGTAGCGACGTCCTACCCCCAGGAAGACGAGGCCGGGAAGCGGCACATCCACTTCCTCGACCTTCGTGTGGACGCCCTTCTTCTTGTGCCCCTCGTTTGGCTCAGGCACATCCACCTCGACCAGCAGCCGGTGTACTCCGGGAGGTATCCAGCGCACGGCGAACTTGCCTTGTGCTCCCTCACCCCAGCGAACGGTTCCCGGAGGCAACCAGCCGCTATCGACCGGCTCACTCGTGAACGCCGCTCTCAGTGCCGCACCTGTCAGCGGCTTGTACATCTCGCGGTCGCCTTCCTTGTAGCAGAAGAGATACTGACCCCTGTACATCAACAGCATCCCCTCGACCGGCAGCAGCCGTCCCGGCCCTTGGGACAGCAGACTTTCTACCAAAGTGCCCTCCCATTTCGACCGCGCGTGTTCGATTAGGGGTTCCGTGACGGACGGCACCGCACCCTCCCCACCCTCTCGACCCTCTCCATTCCCAGCCGTCTCTAGGCCTTCAAGTTGCCGCAGGTTTGTGCCTGTGATTGCGCTCATGCTTCTACTCTCACTCTCTCAGTTTCAAGTTCAACTTGTCCCGGTTGCTCGACATCCACGAGTGGCAGGACCGTCTGCACGTAACCGAGGTCGGCAGCGGTCTTCTCCGGGACGCTCCCATCGTCCTCTTCCGCCTCCTCCACGCCCCTCTGCCACAAATCAATAAGCAGGCGCTGGTGAGCAGTATCCTGCTCAAGCCAGTCGATTAGCCGGTAGGCCCTCTCCTTGATGCGTGCGGCTTCCTCCCACTCCTCAGCCAAAGCGTCAACGTCCTCCCGGCACCACACCACGCTTCCGTGGCTCTCTAATGCCTCTTCAGAGGACACGTCGAGCCACACGTTGCCGGTGCCCTGGTGCAGCATCCTGACCGCGTCCTCCAGGTAGGCTAGCGGCCCACTGGCGTCCGTCTCGTTCAGCCGCACGCGCCCCTCGTAGTACGGCGAAGGTTCGCCCGGCACGCGAGAGAATGCCTCAAGCTCCTCACGCCAGATAAGATAAGGTGAGTCCTCAGGGAGATCGCCGACCGCTTTCACCCCTTCTAGGATGAACAGCACGTGCCAGCCGTGGCGAAAATCGTCCATGTCTCTGTCCCACACCTCCATCGCCTGGGGAGCGACCGGTATCGCCATCTCGCGGATTTCTTCTTCAAGTTGCCACTCCAAAATGTAATCCCACAGCGGGAATAGGTGCGTGTCTACAAGGCGGAAGAACTCGATCTCCGCGTCACTGTAGGTGTTGCTACTGCTGGCAACCATTTTGGCCTGGGTATTCTTGAAGGCCACCGGGAAGTAGTGCTGGAACAGCGCCAAGATGCGCACGGGGTCCAGTATGCTCTCAAGGTAAGCTATGGCCTCGCTTACCTTCACCGGCACCCGGTACGGCGCTAGCAGGTCGCAGGGCGAGAGGAGGAACTCCAGCGCATCGTCGGCTACCTGCCCCACTTGCCCGGCTTCCCCAACCGCGTAAAACTCGGCCTCCCGTTCTCGGTGCCACTCGTCGGCAAACTCACCCAGGTCCAGCTCGTCTAGGTCTAAGTCGTCGTCCGCCCCATCCTCATCGCCCTCGAGGTAAGCTCTCAATGCCTCGTCCCGTGCGCCGAGTGTTGCTACATTCATGGCTTAGAACCCGATAGGGAGTGCTGAAGAAGGCGCAGGCGAGGCGCTCTTCAGCACTCGTAGCGCGGCATCGGTCTGTGCAACCAACGCCTTGCCTTCAGTTTGCGCATCGTCGATTACGTCGGCGAGTTGGATAAGCCGGCGCATCGGCAATGCTCCCGCCGCTAGCTCCTGGCTCTTGAGTTCCCATGCCAGTACCAGCGCCGCGTTGTACCAGGCAGGATGCGCACGCAGTATCTCCAGCGGCGACGACATCAGGCTTCCTCCTCGCCTTCCTCCCGGTCGCTCTGCGCGACCGTTCGCGCCCCATCTGCCGCCTGTGCGGCCGACGTGGTCGGCGCGCCGCTCGCCCCTTTCATGGCACTCGCTAGTGCCCGGGCGGCATCAAGCTGCTGTTGTACTTCGTCCAGTAGCCCCGACATAACCGGAGGCACTGGGAGCAGATCGGCCCAATACACCGTGCTCGTAAATACCCGCTGGCCTTCTACCCTGGCCGACACCAATACCAGCCTTCCTCTGGGGTCTCTGCCCTCTGGGAACAAGGTAAGCGACATCTGCACAGTCGCATGGTCGTAGTCAGGCGGCATAACGGGCACAGGAGGTGACGGCGCTAGGGCTGGCGCGGCGGGCGCGGCGGGCGCGGTACGCGCGGGCGTTGGAGACTGGGCAGCGGGGGTGGAAGGCTTGTTAACCTGAGCGGAGGGGGTAGTGGTAGCTGGAGCGGAGGCCCTTGCGGACGTAGGGGCAGGCAGGGGAGGAGGCGGAGCAGCAGGTGCTACAGTATCCTCTGCAGCAGCGGAAGGGTCAGATGCCGACCCGCCATTCCCGCGCGACTTAGGCGGTCCATCCTCGTCGGGCTGAAATGTGAAGCTGCGTTCGCCCTGGCGTAACACATGCTCTTCGCCCGTTCTATCGGCCTGCTGCTGCAACAGCTTGTGTGTGGTGACTATCTCACGCGCTGCCACGGTGCTTACCTGCTCTCCCGCCTCCGCCCTGGCCTGCGCGTCGGCCCTCGCGCTTTCCGGTGTGGAAGGCGCGGCAAGCAGATACAGGGCCGATGTAGTGTAACGCTCCAGGGCGGGGCTGCCGCTGTACTTCTTGGCGATCTGCATGAACCGTCCCGCACTGTCCTCCCCCAGGTTCAGTTCCGTCTCCAACCATGATAGGAACTGGCCGTGCGGCAGTCGCTCCTTAACACGAAGCAGGCTGTTACCGATCTGTACCGTATCGTGAACGGTGCGCTTGGCCCGAAGCTTGATGCTGCGGGCGTGTCTCTGCACCTCCTCGCGCAGATCGTCCCCCAGTGTGGAATAGTCGAAGAAGAGCGGTTCCTTCATGGCGTCGTCCGTCATCTCGGCTGCCATCCATAAAGGTTGTTGCCCATCAGCCAACAAACCGAACTGCGCGTCCTTGATCGCGTCCTCAGCGAGCGTATCTGCGCCCTTCCTGCCCGCCTGTTTGAGGATGGTCACGACCATCTGGCCGTCCTGGTTCTCCCTCTTGATTTGAGGGTCGCCGATCTCCGGGGCTACGGAGCGCAGCGCGCCCTTCAACAACTCATCATCACCAGCGATTGCCTCCTCAAGGCTGAACTCCTGCCCGCTGTCTGCGAGCTTCACCGTTGCTAATGCCATTTCAAACCTCCATTCAGTTCGGTGACTTATAACCTCAGATCTCAGGAACCCTAGCGGCCGCCAGACTGTTCCTCCATGCGGCAGCAAGTCCAAACACACATGTTGTGGTAATCCACAGCGGCCACCGTCTTAGCACTGCGTCCACCAGTGATGTGTGCTGAGGCGCGAAACATGTAATAGGACAGCCGGCGTTCAACAGCCCAGAACCAATACCGGGACCGCAACCAGGTCGCAAAGGCCCAACAAGTTCTCATCCTAAGCCTCCTCTTGACTTCACAGCAGCCGAAGCTGCACAAACCGCCGCGGCCCGCCACACCCAGGACAGCCACATAGTGCAGTACACCAACCCTCCGGCATCCCGCACGACGGGCACTTAGGCTGCCGCTCCCACCAATCCACCGCATCAAAGCACTCGTCGAGGAGCCTGGTCCACACATCGCGTCGCTCAACTGGAAGAAAGCACCGAAGCCCGTACAATCGCCTCAGCATCAACCCAGGCTCCCCAACCAAGCCCTCCCCAGCATCCGCAAGGCAGTCGGAGGGGGGGGGGGGGGGGACACAGAAGACAGAAGCGAGTACGACAGAGTGCGCACAGCCATCAGGACCCGTCGAACCCCGTGTCCGCCCGTGGAGAAGACGTAAGCCACCCCGTAGCACCACTCTGAGGGCGGGACACAGGCGGGGTCTTCAGGTCCTCCAATCGACCCTCGACCTTCCACTGCTCCAGCCTCAGGATCGCGATCTCGCGCTCGTGCTCGGCGATAAGCAGTTGGATGTCCGTGCTACGCTGCTCGAGTCGCGCCTGCGCCATCTCGTCGCGCAACCTGCATGTTTCCATCTGCAGGACTGTGTTTTGCTCGGCCAGCCCAGCAATGATCTCACGCAGGCTCTCGTTTGCCGCCTCCAGGATGATGCCCTGATTACGTAGGTCGTCACGTTCTAGCCGCAAGCCAGCAACGGTCTCCTGCCAGCCCCTTAGGAATGACCAATCCGTAACTGCTGCTGGGAGCGGTAACTCTCTGGACGGCTCGGCTTCAGCCTCCTCCAGCCAGGGCAACGCTGGGGCTAACGCTCCAGCGTCCGCAATCGGCGGGACATCGGCCACCGAGGGTAGCTGGGGAACCGGAGGATCTACGCGCCCTTCATCGCCAACAGCGCCCTCACGAAGCCCTACACCCGCCCCTACCTGCACCTCGTCCCCAGGGTCCCCGTCATCTGCGCCCGGCAAGTCTACTGCCGTGGCGACCGGCAAGACCTCAGTGGTCGCAACAGGGGCGACGCTGCTCTCCTCGCCCTGGTAGTCGGATGCTGCGCCGTCAAGTACAGCCCTTACGCCCGCGTCCTCTGCGGAGGCACGTGCCTCCGCATCCCCGTCGGCACTCCCAGATGCAAAGCCGGCGAAGAGGGCCACCGCTTCATCGACGATCCTGGCCGGGATCGTGAACGGCCTAGTATCAGGCATGTGTTCCGCCGCGAGTTCTTGCCTGCCGTGGTGCTTCATCCACTGCAAGCTCACGTGTCCGCACAATAGGCAAACCCGCCACTCGTAGCCCGGTGGTGCGTATCCGCGCTCTTCCAGGAACTCCGGCAGGTCTATCGAGAGCGCCAGGTCCCCCTGGAGCGTGTAATGTGCGTGGTAGGTGGTAATGGGGAACGGATAGACGAGCTGCGCACCCCTCCCCTCCTCGTAGGCCTCTAGCGCCCGCATCATCAGGAGGTTGCGCAAAGAACGGTTCATGCCAGTGGGCTGCGTGATGCCCGCCCTGGTCAGGTGTATCCTGCGAGCCGCCTCCGCGTCCTGGGAGCCGACTATTCGCAGATCGGGCCTTGCAGGTTGCCGATCCTGGCGAGGGGATGCAGAAGGGGGGGGGCCATTGCCCGCTGCTGTTGCAACACGCGGCGCGTTCCCGGCTTCGCTCACCGGAGCGGCCTTTCCAGAGGCACTCGCCGCCACGCCAGTATTGGCCGCTCGCGTGTCCTGGCGCTTCCTCTCTATACATGTCGTGCAAGTCTTCACAGTGCCGGTTGGGTGCTGTGCATTAGGGCGGAACTGTGAGAAGTCCTGTGGATCGCCACATTTGATGCAGCGCCTCGTGCCCTTCTTCAGGTCCACCAACGACTGGTCACCCGGAGGCGCATCGACTTCCATAACCTGGGGCTTGCCCATCCTTGTATCCTCCATTCCACTTGGCGGGCCGGGAAACACCTACCGGCTCCGCGACTTATAACCTGCGAGCTACTCACCCTCCGAATAGCTGGTTACCTTCGGCCTCGTCGGGTGAGCTGGGCTGGGGTACCGAGCAAACAGGGAGCAGCCCCTCCAGCTCAGCGCGTCCATTACGGAAGAGAACTTCGTCATCGAACGTAGCCTGCACGCTCCCGCCCTCCCTCACGACGCTCTCCGCCTCGCCCCACTTTCGCAGCAGCGCAAAGTCATTGCGCTGTGCGGAGGCATTTAACAGATCGAACCGCTCGACACGTATCGCAAACATAGATCACTCCCTGCCGGGTGCCCACGCCAGCATCAACTGGGGCCTACTTGTCTTCGCTGCCGTTCGCTATCCTGGCGATGTGCTCCTCCAGCGCGGTCACCATAACGTGGCGGAAAAGCCCAAAAGTGCCCTCGTAGGACACCCTGCCGCTTGCGTCGGCCGAGATGAACATGAGCAGGTCACAAACCCGCTCCGGCTCACCGCCGTCGGCCGGGACGCGCCGCACCAGCATCGTGGCGCGGATGGCATAAGGGACCTGCTCAACGCCCCGATTGGAACTCTGCGCACGCTGCGCAGCCGCGTGTGCTTGTGTCCTCACGATCTCGGTCAGTAGGGCGTCGGGTACATCGAGCACCATAGTGCAGGTCGTAGGAAGTTGAACCCACGGTCGCTCATCCCCCGCCTGGGGGCGAGGCTTCTGCGCCCGCTGAGGGCCTCTCCCATTCCTTCCGTTCCCCCGGAAGACGTCTGGAATCTGGTCTGTTCGCATTGCATCTCTCCTAATCGACTACTCTCATACTCTCAAGTTGCACCACTAAGCTGTTACACCCTCCGCACGCGCGCCGATGCCCAACTAATCGCCCTCCTGGGCAGGCAGGGCAATGACTGGCGTGGCCTCTGCGGCAGCAGCACCGGTCCTTGACCTGCTTGCCTGCGGCTGCTCGGCGCGCCCGTCAGGCTCCCCTTGCTCCCCGGACGCGCTTGCCGAGCTTGCAGCAACCGCAGGGGCCTCCGACTGCTCGACCTGGGCCTGCTCCGCGCCCTCGAACAACTCCTCACCTCCTCCCCCTGCCTGCTCTTTTGCGGCCTCGTACTTGGTGATGATGGGCCACACCTCACTGGAAAACTGGAGCGCCTTCACCTTAGGCAACAAGGCTTTAAGTTGCTCGACGGTCAGGTGCTTCGTGCCTCTTCCCTCTGTAAGAGCTGCCATCAGCCGGATCTGCGCGGCCTCCGGTAACTGAAGGTGCCTCTCCAGGTGACCCCGAATCTCCCCCCGCAGCGCCCTTTTCTTTTCCGGCTCGCCCTGCTCGTCGATACGCAATCGGCCCTCGATCTCGGTCGCTGCCCGGTCAGGCGGACCATCGGGCGCGCCGCTGTTGCCCGTGCCCCTGGAACTGCCACGGCGCTGAACGACGGGTCGCTCGCCTCGATCACCTCGGCCGCCTCGGGCAGCCTGGTCTTGTGGGGCTGCGCGGTCCGGGTCGGTGTCTTCGTCGTAGGACGGTATCTGGAATAACTGGTTCAGGAAGGTTCTCATGGAGATGGTGAGCGCCTTGGCAAATCCCTTGTCTCCGAAGTCCATAGCCTCACCAAGCCAGGGTAGGTCCAGCATCTCACCGGTTGCGCTATCCACGATCCGGTAGGTCATGCTCACGCGAGTTAGGATGTTAGATGCACCCCTCTGCGTTTTGGTCCCGGTATCGTGCTTTTCGTCGCCCTGGTACATGGGCAGGATCACGAGGCCTTCCGCCGCTAGGAGAGGCTTGAGCATCGCCTGGACGGTCCCAAGTGTGGCGTAGCTGTACTTGAACTCCGGGTTGTGCCCGTCCCTTGGCACCTCTGCTGCCCGGCCAGCAACGCGAGCGAGCTTTCCGAAGAGGGACAGCGGCGGCGGAGTTGCTGCGCTCACAGACTCCAGCGGCGCAACTTGTCCCGAGACCGCAACCTGCGCGTCATCCGCGGCCTCGGGAGCCTCCCGGCCCGCAGGGGTAGCACCCACTCCCTCCTCGGCTGCATCCTGATTACTCATCGGGTCCACCGCTTTCGGCGCGAAGTCCTCTCCTGTTGCAGCCACACGGCCAGAGCAGTGGCAACTTCAGGTTCCGTGTAGGCACGGTCGGCTTCGATAAGATGCTGCCCACCCTGCTTCTGCGCGAGCGTGTCAGAGCGTACAAGGGCCGCGACGGGGTCAAGCAGCCTCTCATTGACAGACGGCACCGCGCGGCGTCCGCTGTTTAGCCTCACGGCCTGCGACGGGTGCGGAGGTGGTGCAGAAGGTGAAGTACAAGGAAGCGCGCCCTCGCCGTCCGCTACCTCGCGCCGGCGGTGCTGCCAACCCCAAACAAAGGCCACAACGGCCAGGATCGCGAGCAGACCACCAAGGCACGTAAGAAACACTACCCAACCATCAGGCATCGCCCACCCTCCATTCAGTTGCCCAGTCCGGCGTACTACCGCGCTGGATAGTGGCCTGCCGGGCGAGATACTGGTTGATGCGGAACCTGGAGATCCGTTTGCTAGTCTCCCTCGGCCCGGCAGCCTTCCTCGGGATGAGGCCCTGGTCGGCCATCGTTCGGATGGTAGTTGGAGACACGTCCAGGTAGCGCGCCGCCATCTCGTAGGTCAGTCCTTCCGCCCAGCGGCTCAAGTCCGTCCTGGAGGCAGGCTTGCCCAGGTACTCGTCCAGGTCCCATATCAGGATCCGAGTGCTCGTCTCGGTGGGGCCGATCAGGACCCTCGGTAACTTGCCGTCTTTCACGAGCCGCTCGATGGTCTCGGCGCTGAGGCTCGCATAGGTGCCGGCAGTCGTGTAGGTCATGGCGGCTGGCCATCCATGCCACGCTTCAACAACCACGGGGGCTTGCTTGCCCGTTGTTGCGACCATAGATCAGTCCTTTCTTGTGGGGGGTGTTGTAACTACCCCTTGCTAAGGGGCCAAGCGTCCTGTACAATGAGGGTGACTTATAACCTCAGGCGCTTAGCCCGATTACACCGCCGGGCTTAGGCAGCAGATCAACCGGTGATTGTTGCGAGCAGTCGCCGGTTGTTTCTTTTCCAGGTAGCAGGGCCAAAAAGCCCAGGTCCACAGACGCTACCCGTGCCACCACAGTCCCACTTATGACCACCCAGACCTCCAGCCCTGGCTGCTCGCGCTGCTGCTCCCCGGCGGCCGCTACTAGCTCCGCCGCGAGCGCCCGAGCTGCTCCAGGTGGAGGGACTTCAAGGCTCTCGTAGTCGCGCTCGTAAGCCCGGAGTTGGCAAAGCATGTTCTTGTTGACCGTCCCAGTGTTATCGATGTGGTCGCTTAGCCGTTTCGTCTGAGCGAGGCGCAGGGCTTGTCGCCAGCTCTGCTCGACAATGGGCCAAACGGCCGCCCACTCCTCGGGCGTAATCAACCCGTCGGCACCGGCCTGCCGCCCCTTCTCGACCGCCTCAGTGAGCGTCTCCAGATGCCCTAAATACTGACTTGGTGCAGGCATTATCTATTCTCACCTCCTCCCATACTGGATTTAAGTTGAAATCCTCATAAGAGGATTGGTGCTTTCTGTGCTACAATAGACGCAGAGGAACAAGCCCCCAGCGTCAGGCAATTCGGTAGTAATCTGCCGGGGGCACAGGCTCTCGATGCGCGGACTGAGGCGAGGGCGAGTCGATCTCGTCCCCTCCAAACAGGTCCCACGGGGTAGCAGGCAGGTCCGATAAGCGGGGCATGCGGTACTCGCGCTCTCTGCGCAGGGCAACGCGGCCGGCGTGCTTACAGGGATGGTGCCACTCGCCCGCAGGGCACGTGCATAGAAGAAAGCCCTCGTCAGTGACGTACACGTCGTACCAGACGCCGGGCTTACTTTGCGACTTGACTTTGTAATGGGTCGGGCTTACCTGGCGGGCGTACCGCCGAAGCTCTCGTGCATGCTGCAGCGCGCGCTCTATGCGCTGCTGCCAGTTTGCGTACCTTGAGAGGGTCGGTCTCGCCAGGAGATCGGCAGCTTTCACAACGCCTGGAATGTAGAACAGGGTGACGACAGGTTCCGTCCTGCGGACGGATGTCGCCCCCCTCGAAAGTGGTGCGAGCATGACTTACAACCTTGCCATGTATGAGCAGGGTGCGAGACCCGCTGGTAGAGCGAACCCTATAGGCCAGTTAGACTGCGGCACCAACCGCAGTAGCACGAGGAGTCTGGCCGGAACCAGGTCCCCGCACGCCCCGGCGCTCGGCCGTCTGCAAATACTTCATGACGTCCTGTTGCAGCTCTGGAAAGTCGCCCCAGAAGGCCTGCACCGCGCCAACAAGGATCTCCCACCGGACCGGGTACTTCCCATCCTTGGTGTGATCCCAGGTCGTGTTGCTAACGCCCAGCACCGTCGCAAACTGGCGGTCGCTAAGACCACGCTCCTGCTGTATGCCCACCAGGCGCTTCACGACCGGGTTTTCCGCGACCTTGCTTTCCACCGGTTCTTGCATCGTTCGTAACCTCCTGTCAGACATATCTTACATCCGTTATTCGGCCCTGTCAAGTATCTCTGACAGCAATTTTTGGTCAATTTTCCGTCCGCACTATGCCCAGCGTAAGGAATACCTTACAATTGCTGGTAACATCTTCGGAGAAATGCGGACAGCTTCGGAGACTTCGGAGGCGTAGATGGACCACAGCGACATAGGGCGCAGAATAAAGGAGGAGCGACTTCGACAAGGCCTGAGCTTGCGACACTTGGCCGAGAAGTCGGGCGTCTCTCACTCGCACATAGACGAAATCGAGAAGGGTACTGTCGCGACGCCAAGCATGAAAATGGTCTCTCAGATCTGGGGGCGGGGCTTGGGCAAGGATCTGGGGGAGCTGTCGGGGTCGGGGGAGGAACCGGCACCAGGAGAAAGTGCGCCGTACAATCCAGCAGCGACTATAGACGCGGTCGAAGACCTCATCACAGAACTTGCCCGCCGCTCGAAGACACACGACACTGCGGAGCTTGAAGAGCTGCTGAGGCTCGTGTGGGAGATGGAACCCGAGGATCGAACGCGATTCAGAGCCAGAGCGCGTGAGCTAGCAGGTATACGGCGAGCGGAACGACGGTTCTGGGAGGACATGCAGCGGCCAGAGTCCGACGACCAGGATGCTGTGCAGGGTAACGATTTGGCGTAGCATCGAGTCGACAAGAAACCGGTGTGTAGCGGGTCGAGTATTTACATCCTGTATCTACAGTATCCATCCGCCTTCCGGTGCAGTCCCACTACTTTTTTCGCCACCCGAAGCAAGTACAATTCGTTAACGAGAGTACCTTGCGCCCATGTTCTACTTTACTCATGCTGCCGGCGTGAGACGGCAACGGCCTACCCGTAAGCGCATAGGCACTTTGAAAGGTACCGCACATGCCTGTCCTTCTCATGCCCGTTGAAGTGCTGGAAGAGCTACGATCTCTCCTGGCTGACATAGAAGAGTGGACGCCTGAGGATCTCACTCGCTGCCTTAGAGAGTGCCAACTGTTCCGGCGTCGATGGCAGGAATGTACTGACCTGGTCGCTGTAGGACAGACGTACCCCGTTCGCGTGCTCGGTGATAGCACGAAGTTCTCTGCTCGCGACTAAGGCCAACCCACCGCGCACCTGCCTCGTCCTCCCGGCAGGTGCGTTCTCGGGACGCCGGTCGAGGACTAGCTGTTTGTATCTTCCGTTCGAGCCGAAGGGTGTATAATCGCCACGGGCTAGAGAGAGTCGATGGGAGAGCAGTATGAGAGCAAAGGGCGAAGGGTCAGTTGGCAAACGCAAAGATGGGCGTTACTACGCTTATCTGACCGTAACTGAGCTGTCGGGAAAGAGCAAGCGCATATACTTCTATGGCCAGTCC
>DASVQO010000432.1:0-2458 GCA_036389075.1 Chloroflexia bacterium
AGGCAGGAGCGAAAAGGTTCGCGGACTGCTAGCGAGGCGCGAGCTATGGGCCGATGAAGGGTACGCTTTTGGGAGGGGGCGGGGACGCCGGTAAAACACCTCCCTGGCGTGCGGTCAACGGCGAGGTAGTAGGAGCGGCACGGTCGCGCGTGACCGGGCGATACCCAGCGCAAGCAGGCCCATACCAGCAAGGGCGAGAACGGCTTCGCCACTATCCAGGAGCGGGCGCAACCGGCCGGGTGCCTCCTCCGTAAGGGAAATTGCCAGTACTGCTAACCACAGCGCGTAGGCAAGACCCGCGGCAACTTCGGCGGACAGCCGCACGCTGAAGAGCAGAGCCAGACCAGACACGGACAGAAGGGGGGCCAGCCAGTGCAACATGAGCGTCACGACGTCCGCGCGCGTTTCCGGCGCTCGCACCGCCAACAAGGTCAGGCTCAGTACCAACCCCAACCCGATGTCATATCCAAGGACCAGGGCCAGGCGAACCAGCGCCAGCTGCACCGGTGAGATAGGGCATGAAAGCTCGATTTCGAGCGTCCGCAGTCTGGCGCTGCGAAATACCGCACTTACCCCCAACACCGCGAGCAATGGTCCCAACGCCCTCAAGACTGTGGCTTCATGGATGGAATCGTTGGAGAACAAGACGAGCATGCCCAGGAGGGTGAGGAATGCGCTCGCAATCCAGAAGGGGAGGCGCAGCAGGCCCACCTGGGCGAACGCCACATCGAGCATCCGGCCCGGCCACGCACCCTTACGCCGCATCAGGTGCTCTCGTGCGGCCCTCACCGGAGACAGTACTCGCGCCGACGGTCGGCCTTCCGGCGTGGGCAGAAGGGGCGCAAGCATCTCGATGAGCCGTTGCGTATCCGCCTGGGTTGGCGCGGGCGCTTCCCACTGCCTCAGCGCCTCCAACGCGGGCAGCAGCGAGGCGATTGCCTCTTCCGACTCGCCCTGTTCGCGCAAGAGGTCGGGCAGTTGCCCCGGAGGGTCGGGCCGGATATGTTCGTTCGCGGTGCTCATGCTATCTTCACTCCCGCCTATCTTTCCCGGAGAGCACGTCGCGCAGGCGGTGGCAGCCCACAGACAGCCTCGACTTGACGGTGCCCAACGGCACGCCCAAGGACGCCGCTATTTCCAGCAAGCTCATACCGTCGTAAAAACGGAGCAGGAGCGTCGCACGGTACTCAGGTCCGAGTTGCGCGAGAGCGGCGGCCACCTCGTCGTGCAATTCGGCGGCCAGTACGCTTTGCTCAGGCCCGGTAGATTCATCGGGCTGAGCGGTGAAGTCGTGGTCGTACGAAGCGGCATGGCGCGCTGCCGCCGACTTGAAATGATCGCGGGCGAGGTTAGTCGCGATGGCGTACAGCCAGGGCTTGAAGGGGCTTCCGGCATGGTAGGTGCGCTGCTGGATGACTCTGATGAAAGTCTCCTGGGTGAGGTCTTCGGCCAGGGCGCGGTCTCCCTCCAACAAGCGGTAGAGATAGGCTATCAGCGGGCTGTGGTAGCGCTCGACCAGGCGGGCCAGGGCCTCGCGCTCGCCCGCCATGACCCGCGCCATCAACTGCTCGTCACTTTGGAATTGCACCGCAGTCCTATCCCGGTCTGTGTTGGCGGCAATGTCGCGGGCCACAAACGCTGTACGAGGTAGCCTCACCAAAGGTTCGCGGCAAGCTTGCAAGTGGCAGGCGCTAATGATCGCAAGACGCCAGCATCGTACGTGTCAACGTGCCTCGCCCGCCTGTGGCTCCACGGCCTTCAACGCGTGCTTGAGGAAATAGCCCGCCGCCCCGGCCAATTCCCAGCGGGTGGCATCGGAAGGGGTGGCCATGATGTCGCGATAGCTGAGCGCCTGGTGCAAGGCACCCAGAGGCCAGGCGAGTTGAGCGGCTTCCCGCAGGCGTTCGGGGCTTTCGTATTCGCTCCACTCCGCCAGGTAGGCATCTCTGATAGCGGCCTGCTCCTGTTCGTTGAAGGCTGGATAGCGGTTGCTTATGCAGGTAATCAGGTCGAGGAAGGGGTGAGCGATGCAGCCGTCCGTCCAATCGAATATAAGGATGTTGCCGTCGCGCACCAGGAGGTTGCCGCCCTGGAAATCACCGTGGAGGAGGGTCTGCGGCACGCGGTAGCCTGCCAGGCGCGCGCACATCTCCTCGAACCGTGGCCTATGTCTGTGAAGCCTCTCGATTTCCTCCGGCAGCAGGCCCACAAGCACCACGGGGTCGCGCAGCAGCATCTCCAACTCCCCGGCGAGGCGTTCCAGCCGCCTGTCGGGGAAGCCCACCGCGAGTAGCTCTGCCACGCGAGAGATGCTGTCGATTTGCATCCGGGCGAGGAGCCGCAACCCTTCGCTAAGCTGTTCGACGCTGATGCCTTCCAATACCCTGCCCTTGAAGTCGGGCATGAGCATCCAGCCCTCGCCAGGGCGCGAGCGCGTGGCAAGCGTAGCGGGCACATG
>DASVQO010000433.1:0-6540 GCA_036389075.1 Chloroflexia bacterium
CGGGCGCGGGTTGAGAGCGATATCGAAGGTGGCGAGCACGCCCGGCAGCGCGTCCAGGTCGGGGTTGGCGAACTCTACCTGCGCCCTGATGCCCAACTTTCTGGCCTCGGCCTCCCACTTCGCGGTGGGCGAACTTGTGGCCACAACCAGGCGCAGATCTTGCCGCACATCGAGCACCTTTCTGGCGGCCAGCAGCAGGAGGTCTATCCCCTGGTAGGGGGCCAGGTTGCCTGCGTAACCGAGCGTGTACGCTCGCCCTTCGCCACCTTCCCCACGCCTTCCCGCCAGCCGCGATTTCGCGAACCGCTCCAGTTCCACCCCATTGGGAGCGACGGTGATTCGCCGCGAGGGCACCCCCGCCAGTCGCACCAGCCTGTCCCTGATTTGTTCCGTTACGGCCACCACGTGACTGGCACGTCCTGGCAGCCACCTGTCTATGCCGCGCCCTATCTTTGCCTTGAGCTTGCCTGCCACGGGCGGACCGTAGAACGGCAACTCCGATTCGAGGGTCGCATGGGCATCGTACACAACGGGCAGCCGCGCGGCCCCCACCTGCGCCCAGGCCGACACCAGCAGCCCCTCGTAGTGGTGGGCGTGTATCACGTCGATGCGCTCCTGCCGCAGTACCCGCCGTAGCTCCAGGGCCAGCAGCGGGTCCAGCAGGGCCAGCTTTTGGGGGGAGGGGCCGGGCGCGGTCTTACCATATGTGGGCAGGCGCGGGGTGCGGTGGACCCTGAAGGGCAGCGCGATGCTCCTGTCGCCCAGGTGGTAGGTGACCACGTGTACCTCGTGCCCCCGCTCGCCCAGTGCCTCGGACAGCCGCAGCACCCTGGCGGGCGTGCCTCTAGGCCAGGGGAAGGGGCAGGCTGCCAGCATGGCTATCTTCAGAGGTGGCATAGGCACGTTCCTCAGTGTGGTGAGCAGCACGGCGGGAGGCACGGCGCGAGCGCAGTTCCTTCAACACCAGCAGGGTGACCGCAGCCGCGATTATAGACTCCGACAGCACCGTCGTCCAGGCCGCCCCCATCGCCCCGGCGATGACGACCCCTGCCACCGACAGCGCCACGTTGGCCGCCACCGCCGGGAGCATGACCCTGGCGGCTCGCCTCTCAAGGTGCAGCGAGTTGGCAAACATCGTGCTCAACGTGCCCACGTAGAGAGGGGCCACGCTCAAAAAAAGCACCTTCACCAGCCCCGGCGTCTCCTGGTACTTGTTCCCCAGCACCGTAGCTACCAAGAAATCCGCCGACACGATAGCCGCCACCGAAACCGTAACCCCCAGCGCCGCGCCGCCAACTAGCAGCCGCTTGTGCAGGGACTCGATACCCGGCCAATCGCCCTGGTGCGACATGCGCGAGCAGACCGGGTATAGCACGGCAGTCACGGGCCGCGTCATGTAGCGGAGCACGTCGAGGAGCTTGAACCCCACTGCGTAGGCGGCGACCACTGCGTAGGGTTGCAGCAGGCCCAGGGTCACGGCGTCCGCGTTGGCGTGCACCATCACCAGGGCCGTCGCGGCGAAGAAGGGCATCGATGTAGCTGCCAGCCGCGTGAAGTCAGCGAGGTCCCACCGCAGGCGCAGAGGGCCTATCTTGCCCCTCACCAGCCATACCGCGCTGCCCACCAGCAAGGCGCTCGACAGGATGTAACAGCCCAGGACGGCCCACAGCCCCCAGCCGAGGTTAGCCGCCACGAACACCGAGCTAATCAGCAGCAACCCTGAGCAGACCCGCGCGGCCACGCTGTAATCTGCCCGCCCCAGCCCCAGGAACAACGATGCGAAGCTCACGTACAACTGGTCGAGGAACACGTATATCGACACGAGCGCGGCGGTGAGGGCCATTTCGGGGCGCGCCAGGGCGACCAGGCCGTTCAACGCCAGGAAATAGGGGGCGGCAAGGGCCAGACGCATCGACAGCACCCGCGAAAACTCCTCCGTCGCGTCCCCCGGCTCGCAGGCCACCGCTCGCATAAGGTAGTTGCCGGTGCCCAGTTCCGTACCCAGCACGAACAGGCTGGCGAGGGACAGCGCGAAGAAGAACTCTCCAACCTGCCCCTTCTCGACGTAGCGGGCGAGCACTACCAGCACCAGGTAGCCCACGAACTTGAGGAAGAAGTGCGAGAAGAACGTCAGCCGCAGATCGCGCCCTACCTTCCGCCAGTCCAATTCGAGCGCCTTCACGCGCGCGACCTCCCGCCCGGCGACTGAAACGACGGGCAACCCCTACGAAGTCTCTGTAGGGAGACTTGCCGGGTGTCGCGCAGTCCCTGTGGGCGGACTTTGTAGGCGTAGCGCGCGCTTTCAACCGCCGGGCGGACTCCCACTCTCGGATAGAGCGCCATCTTCACAACGCACCCCTCACAGCTTCCCAATAAGCGTTCGCTGTAACATCCAGCGCGCGCTTCCCAAGCCTCTCAGCCCAACTCGTAGCGAGATAGCGGGTGAAGGGTAGGGGGCCGCCGGACAGTACATCGCGGTCCGGTAGCCGCCTGGACGCCTGTACCGCCCGCCGCTTCCGCAGGATGGCCCGTCTATGTCTCACCATCCACCGTAACGCCCGCAACCACTCTCTCACCCAGCCCTTCTTGAGCGCGACCGCAAACTGGAACAGCTCATAGAGCAGTAGCGCCGGCAGCAGCAATACCAGCGTACGCCCCTGGTAGTTCTTGAGGACCACCTGCCAGCGATTCCTCACCAGCAGGAACACCCTCCTGGACGTGTACCGCCCTGTTCGTCTGATTGACAGGCCCGGTGTGCCCTCACTATGATGCACCCGCGCCGCTGCGACAGAGAGTATGCTGTGCCCCAGCAGGCGGCATCGCAGACCGAAATCGTGGTCTTCGTAGAGGCTGAAAAAGCTCTCATCAAAGGGAGGTTGGTTGCCCCAACGCTCCCGATCCAGCAGAAAGCAACATGTGACCAGCGAGCCTAGCAGTTGCGGCGCTCTTCCGCATAGCTCGCCTACCCGGACATCCGCGTCCCGCAACGACATGAGGCCGAGGAAGTGGCTGTCCGCCCCGCTGTACTGCACTACCTCCCGGTCGTGGTTGTAAACGACGGCGGGCATGGCAGCCACCGCGCCGGGGCACGCGTCCAGGGCCGAAGCCAACGCCGGGGCGCAGCCCGGGGTGAGGGTCACGTCGCAGTCGATGAACAGCACTCGCGCGTGCCTGGCCGCCTGGAGGCCCACGTTACGCGCCCTGGCAGGTCCGTAGTTCCCGTCCAGCCGGACGACTCGCGCAGCCGGGTACTCCTCGCTCGCGACGCACAGGCTGGTGTCGGTGGAGGCGTTGTCCACCAAGACCACCTCCGCGAACTCGCCGCCCGCCTCGCGCACCGACCTCAAGGCGTCCCTCAGGTAGTGTTCGCCATTGTAGTTCACAATCACGAGGCTCGTAGGCGTGCGGGCACCGGAGTTATGGGCGGGGTCAAGGCGGCTCATGGCCCGCTCCGGCTGAACAGGTATGTTGACAGCCCGGCGAAGTCGCGCCGCTCGACAAGGCCCAGGCCGGGCACCTCACTTGCGAACACTTGCAGGTAGGGGTCCTTACCGGCGGCGGAGGTAGCCAGCCAGAACCGGGGTCTGCTTGTCGCCCAGGCGATTACCTCCCGGCGCGTGCGGTCGTCGCGGGCCATAGCACTGGCGAGACCTGGGTCGGTGACACAGCGGGTTAGCTCGTTTTTGTCGTACCAGGAGAGCACCAAGTTGTCGCTATACCCGGCCATGAGCACGTCGCCGGGCCTGCTTCTCTCCCGCACGTAGGCGGCCGCTTCCCGCCACTCCCCTTTCACGGGCCGCGCGTAGTACTCAAGCATGCCGGGGGCGACCAGTACCCCAACCAGGGCCAGCGATACATACGCGGGCAGGAGCTTGCGCCCGGCGAGTATGGCAAGCGCGGCCAATACGTAAAAGGCGGGCGTGGCGCTGATGGTGTAGCGACTCAGGTACATCGGGCCGAATATCTTCGACATGACAAACGGGATGAATACCGGGCACAGCAGCCAGCAGCCCAACAGTAGCAGCTTGTCCCGCTCTCCCGCTACCCCTTGCTTGATACCTGCCGCCGTTTGCCGCGCCGCGGCCCACCACTCCTCCCGCCCCTTCACAAAGGCCACCACCGCAATAGCTATCAGCACGAGCAACGGGACGATTGCCAGGGCCGGCTTCGAGCTACGGTAGATGGGCACTACATATCCCGCGACGTCGAAGAAGGGTTGCCACAGCGGCGGGTCGGGTATCCACTTCATCACGGCCGCGCTGCCGGAAATCACCTTGTCGGCAGGCAACGTGAGGGCGGGCAGTATCGCCAGTGCGACGACCGCTTGCGAAACGAGCCAGTAGCCCAGCAGGGGCCGCAGACGCTTCCAGCCAAGCGCGAAGTAGAGGTTCTGCGCCGCGAACACAAACACGGCGTAGCTGTGGCTGTAGAACATCGCTATCCCGGCGAGGGCGTACAGCGCGAAGTGGAGAGTCTTCCCCGTCTTGAGGGCGCGGAGCATGAGCAGATACGACAGCAGGGCACACGTGACGAAGAGGCTGTAGTACCTGATCTCCTGGGAGTAATACACCTGGAACGCCGAGAGGGACATCAACAGGGCAGCTACCAGCCCTATGCGCTTGCCGAACAACTCGCGCCCCATCACATAGGTGAGGAGGACCGACAGGGTGCCGAACAGGGCGGGCAGCAACCTCGTGGAGGTTTCCGAGGTGCCGAAGATCTCTATCCAGAAGTGCGTGAGCAGCACGTACACGGGGGGTCGCGCCCCGCCGAGGATGGACCACACGTCGCCCCCGGCGGCCCGCAACATGATAACTTCGTCCAGCCAGTAGCTCTCTCCTCCCAGGTCGTACAATCTAAGTGTAGCGCCCAGGGCGAGCACCGCCCCCAGCAAGCCCACGGCGGGCACGCTGCGCACGCTCAGACGCCCCGTGAAGGGGAGGGCCGACCGCGCCGCCCTGTTTGGCGCTGCCTCGGCCCTCATAGCATGCTCTCTGGGACCAGTGATTGGCGCGTAGCTGCGTGCTCGGCAGGGTGCAGGGTTCGGGCGTTCCCGGCCAGGAGCGCCGGGGGCTCTGCCTCTAGCTCGCCTTGTGAGCCCCCATCGTGCGGCAATCGCTCGCTTATCACATATGCAGGCCGGCCCATAGCGCGGCGGTGCCCCCTGGTTGCCCATTCTCGGAAGAAGCGGAACGGCCGGGCGGACGAGGAGGCGTCAGACAGGAGCAATTTCACGGCCAGCACGTCGGGTATGACCCTGAAGGTCCGGCCCATGTTGTACTTGGAGCGGCCGTACAGGCGAGGGTAGTGCCTCACGGGCACCTCGGTAATCCGCGCGCCCATGCGGCTTGCCAGGGCGGGGATGAAGCGATGCATCTCGCCGTAGAGCCTTAGCTCCTTCACCACCTCGCTCCTGTAAGCCTTGAGCGAGCAGCCGTAATCGTGCAGCCGCACCCCCGTAACCAACCCTATGAGCCGGTTGGCAAGGCGCGAAGGTAATTTCCTGGTGAGAAACGGGTCGCGACGATGCCGCCGCCAGCCGCTTACCATATCGTAGCCCTGGCGCACCTGGTCGAGCAGAAGGGGTATATCGGCGGGGTCGTTCTGGAGATCGGCGTCGAGCGTTACGATGGTCTCGCCGCATGCGTCAGCGAAGCCAGCCGCGAAGGCCGCCGTTTGCCCGAAGTTGCGGCTGAAGCGTATCACCCGCACGCATGCGTCGGCCTCGTGCAAGCGCCTGAGCACCTCGAAACTGCCATCGGTGCTACCATCGTCCACGAATATCACTTCGTACCCGGTGCCCAGGCCGACGAGCACAGCCAACAGCCGGGCGTACAGTGGCTCCAGGCTCTCACGCTCGTTCATAACCGGCACTACCACAGAAAGTCCAGGTCTTTCCCCCACCGCTCGGCTTTCCCCGAGACCATGCCCGGCGGGGGCAATTTCCCATCCGTAGCGCAACTGTTCGCGCAAGTGCTACCACCTTTGTATGCGACTTTCACCCGACGTACACAACGTGCGCCGGGCCGCAGGGCAATACGGGACCGGCACCGGCAGTCGGCGGGTGCTCATATATTCGCATAATGAGGCGGTGCGCGCAACTATGCTTAGAGGTGGTGTATAGGAAGCCTGCTATGTAGCCCTGAGGGGACGCCCTGTGGCTAAAGCCACGGGCTGAGAAGTGGCGAAGTCCCCTACAGGGACTAGAGAACGTGAAAGTAGGGTCTATCTCCAAACTGGGAAAGTAAGCGAACAAAGGTGGCCCTTGTCATTCTGAGTACAAGACCAACAAAGTTAATTCTAGAAAGGTGCAGTGCCCGAAGGGGCACTTCGTAAACGTAGCCCGCGGTTTCAACCGCCCGGCTAAATGGAGCAAACTTCCTTGGTACAGTACTGAGCGCAGCGAAGAATCTCGTCCTTTACCCCGAAGTTCCCCTTTTCTGAAGGACATAACAGCACATGGTACCTTGCCGTCGTGAAGAAAGGTGGTATTTGGGTGCTGAGGGACGAGATTCTTCGCTGCGCTCAGAATGACAGAGG
>DASVQO010000434.1:0-5265 GCA_036389075.1 Chloroflexia bacterium
CTGTCAGGCTGCCTAAGGCTTATCGCTTCCGGGGAACGAGGGTGTACATCAAAAAAGTGGGCAACGCGGTAGTGCTTATACCGGAGCAGGACTCCTGGCAGTCGCTTGCCGACAGTCTCGCCCTGTTCTCAGATGACTTTATGGAACAAAGAGAGCAACCCGACCAGCCCCGCGAGCAGATGTTTGAATGAAGTACATGCTCGACACCAGTATCTGCGTGCACCTGATACGTCAGAAACCGTCGGAACTGCTGAGACGGATGACAATGCAAGCTGTCCCTGACATTTGTGTTTCCTCTATTACTGTGGCGGAACTACAATACGGAGTCCAAAGAAGCAGCCAACCTCAGCGGAACCAACATGCTTTCGAACAGTTCCTCATTCCACTTATCATCCTTGACTTCGATTACGATGCATCGCTAACTTATGGCCGCATCCGCGCGCAATTAGAGGCGCAAGGCACACCTATAGGCTCGCTCGATACACTCATAGCTGCCCATGCATTTAGCCAAGGTCTTACACTGGTTACGAATAATACGAGAGAGTTCGCCCGCGTGCCCGGGCTTTTGGTTGAGGACTGGTCGAGAGGTCCAGATGGCAATGGGGATACACAAGGCACATGATGGATCAGGTCTAGAACACGAAGAAGAGCAGGGGGCGTGATGCCGTACCCTGCTCTTCTTGCTTAGAGCACTTACTTAACTGTTGGTCTTATCTGGACTGTTGGTCTTATCTGGGCGTCCTGGCGGCAGCCTCTCCTAAAACGCTGCTATCTCCACCACTGCTGAAGGCCCTCTTTACCGACTCCTGAAGGCTGGGAGCACTTCTTCAGCGAGGATTTGCAGCGGCTCCAGGTGCACGACACCGGGCAGGTAGAAGATGAAGTACTCCACCCCTGCGTCTATGAGGGTGCCCAGGAGGTCTATGCACTCCTGCGGGGAGCCGACGAAGTTGCCCCGCTTGTACTCTTCCAGGGGGACGACACGGTTCTGGGCCTTGCCGCCGCGCTCGCGGAGGACGCGGGTGGCCTCTTCCGCGTCCTGGCCGGGGGAGAGTAGGTTCAGGGTTAGCTCGGCGGACTTGATGATGCTGTTGTAGTCGCGGCCCTCGTTCTCGCAGTGCTGCCGGACCACGTCGAACTTGTGGCGGTAGTTCGCCGGGTCGATGCCGCCGACGTTGCAGGCATCGGCGTAGCGGGCGACCAGCTTGAGCGTGACTTTCTCGCCACCGCCACCCACCCAGATGGGGATGTGGGGCTGCTGCACGCCCTTAGGCTCGTTGATAGCACCATTTATTTGGTAGTACTTGCCCTCGAAGGTGGCGTATGGCTCTTTCCACATAGCGTGGAAGATTTGCAGGGCTTCGTTGAGCATGCGCAGACGTTCGGGGCCGTCGGGGTAGGGGTAGCCGTAAGCGCGGTACTCGTGCTCGTACCAGCCCGCGCCAATGCCGAAGTCGAGCCTGCCGTGGCTGAGCACGTCCACAGTGGAGGCCATCTTGGCTAGGAGGGCGGGGTTGCGGTAGCTGTTGCACGACACCATCTGCCCTATCCTGATGTTCGAGGTGTCGCGGGCGAGGGCCGCGGTGGTAATCCAGCACTCGAACGTGGTTTCAAGCTCCGGGGTGGGCACGGTGTGGAAGTGGTCGTAGAGCCACACCGAGTCGAAGCCGAACCGCTCGGCCTCTTTGGCTACACGCGTCATCGCCTCGTATTTCTCCACCGGGTCCTGTATATCGACCAGGTCCATGCGCCAGCCCTGCGGGACCAGCACGCCAAACTTTATAGCCATTGTCGAACCTCCTCGGTTTGAGCGTCGCAATCTCACGCGACAAGATGAAGGACGAAGTACGCAGGATGAATGCCAGGCAGGACTAGCTGCCCTCTGTCGCCTTGCGCCTTTCCTCCAGCAGCGAGGGGTAGACCGAGCCGCTGGCTATGTCATAGTAGACCTGGAAGCGATCGGGCCCGGCCAGGAGCGGGTCTAGCAGGCGCTCGCCGTAGTAGTAGGTGAAGACGTAGACGCGGGAGAGGGGCGACGACAGGAAGCGGATGGCGTGCTGCGCCTCCTCGTGACGCCGCAAGCCCCACTGTTCCAGGTACTGCACCACCTCGTCGGTGGAGCGACCGTCTTCGTTGAGCAGCAGGGAGGCGTTGCCGATGACAGCCCCTATGTCGCGCTGGGCCTCGCGCACCCGGGCAATCTGCTCCACGTCGGCCTGTATGCCAAGCTCAGGGAAGATGTGCTCGGCCGCCCATTCCAGGTCGCTGTTGCCGGGGAAGATGAGCTTGCGGGCGGTGGTGGCTATGGCTTCCGCGATGAGGCTTTCGGGCGAGTTGAGGATGGTGATGGCGTACTCACCCTGGCCCCGCTCGCGGTACTGCACGGCTTCCCGGAGGGCGTGCTCGGTGTGGTGGCCGGGGTAGCCTTCGTGGGCCAGGTAGTCCACCAGGTTGAGGCTGCTCACGGGCAGGTCGGTGTTGATCTCGATGAGGGAGCGCATGTCGCCCAGGTACCAGTTGTAACCTCCCCAGGGCTTGTCGCTCACCAGGCTCAACTCGATGGACTCCCCTTCGGGAAGGGACACCTCGCGGGCCGTGCGCGACCTGACTTCGGCCGCGATCTTGTCCAGCAGTGGCAGGAGCTTATCGGTAGGCACGTCGAACTGCTTGCGCCAGAGGTTGCGCCGCTCGTAGAGGGAACCCTGGCCGGGCAGGGCGGCGTCGAGCATGTCGTGGGCCTGGGCGAACAGGTCCTCGGGCACGCGCTCCGGGTTGATGTCGAATATGAGCTGCGCCTGCTCGATGAGGGGAATGCGCTCGCCGCCCAGCACCCTGGCCTGCGTGTGCAGCGCCCGCACCTGCCGCTCCAGGAAGCCCTGCCGCTCGGCGGGGTAGCCCATACCGGGCAAGGCGCTCAACAGCCCCTCGGCGGCGTCTCGCAACGCCTCAGGCGTGGGGAGGGGGTCGTTCTCTATGCCGGCGCGCCAGGACGCGGGGCCATAGTAGCTATCGACGGTGCCCGGTTCCAGGCGGTCCATCAGCAAGCCGAGGTGGATGTACTCTCTCACCCAGGCGTCGAACAGGCGGTCGTCGGTCTCCCCGTTCGGGCGGGAGCTTGTGGTCATAGCGGGGCCTCCTGAAGGTAGAAGTGCAATGGGGCATTATAACACCAGGGTTCCTATAGGGTGTGGCCGCTGCCGGAGGGTTCTACCGGGACGGTTCTGCGCTATAATGCAGGTGGAAATACAGGCTGCCGGTGCTATCATGGCAGGCGGACGTTCGCTACGGTCCTCAGAGGGGATAGGCTCCGGCTGATGGGTGTGAGGTAGCTATATGGACAGACAGAAACCAGGCGTGGGCCTGAAAGCCGCCGACGTTCCGCCCGGAAGCTGCGGGCTGGTCAAGCTTGGCAGCGAAGAGGTGGCCGTGTTCAACGTGGAGGGGCAGTTCTACGCCACGCAGAACAGGTGCACCCACGCGGGCGGCCCGTTGTGCGAGGGCGGGCTGTGGGGCGATATAGTACAATGCCCCTGGCACGGCTCCGAGTTCAACGTCCGCACCGGGGAGGTTGTGTCCGGCCCCGCCAGGACGCCCATCAAGACGTATAGCGTGACGGTACACGACGGGGTCATTTCTATTGGTGATGAGTAATGAGTTGTTGGTCATCCCATATTGGTCGTGTGGGACGCCCTGTGGCTGATGCCACGGGCTGAGAAGTGGCATAGTCCCCTTCGGGGACTGCCTAACATACACCAGTCTCCGAAGGAGACTTCGCTACTTGCCAGCCCGTGGCTTCAGCCACAGGGCACCCCCACAGGGACACGCGGGCAGAGTGGCTAACAACTAACAACTAACAACACGTCTCACCCCAGGAGTAACAGACATGACAGTATCCTACTGGCAGGACGCCAGCGACGAGCAGACAATCGAGTGCGACGTGTGCGTGGTGGGCGCTGGGGTCGTGGGGCTGTACCTGGCAAGGCTCCTCGCGGGGCAGGGGCGGAACGTGGTGGTGCTGGAGGCCCGGCACATAGCAGCCGGGGCCACGGGGCGCAACGCGGGCATGGTGCTCACCGGCAGCGCGTATTACTACCACCAGGCCGTGGCTACCTACGGGCGCGAGCTTGCCCACCAACTTTGGCTGCTGAGCCTGCACAACCGCGACATAGTGAAGGGGTTGTCGCAGGAGTTGGGCACGCCCCTGACCGAGAACGGGTCGCTGCTGCTGGCCCTGGACGACACGGAGGCGGAGGACCTGGCCCACGCCTACGACGCGATGTGCGACGACGACATCCAGTGCAAAATCACCTACAAAGACCCCCTGAAGCGTGGCTTCACGGCCGTAATCGAGCAGCCGGGAGACATGGGCATCCACCCGGTGAAGTTCTGCGAGGCCATCGCGGGGTCTATGGGTGCGCGGCTGTTCGAGCAGTCGGAGGTGCACGCGATTGAGCCTATGCCGGGCGGCGGGGTCGAGTTGAGGTCGCGGGGGGTGACGGTGAGGTGCGGCATGGCGGCATTATGCACCAACGCTTACGCCCCGCTGCTGCACCCGTACTTCGATAGCAAGGTGGTGCCGACGAGGGGGCAGGTGTTGCGCACGGAGCCGCTGGGGGAGATGCTGTTCCGGCAGATGTGCTACTGCGATTACGGCTACGAGTACTTCCGGCAGCTACCCGACACCAGCATCCTGCTGGGCGGCTGGCGGCACCACTTCCGCGAGGCGGAGGTGGGCTACGAGGACCGCGTGACCGCAGGCGTGCAGGGCGGCCTCCAGGGCTTCCTGCTGCGCTACTTCCCAGAAGCTGCCAACCTGCGCGTCACGCACCGCTGGTCGGGCACGATGGGCTTCAGCACGGACGGCATCCCCCTGGTTGGCTCGCTGCCCGACATGCAGGACGTCTACTTCGCGGTGGGCTTCACGGGCCACGGGCTGGGCTTCGGCCTTGCCACCGCCGAGCGCCTGGCCTCCCACATGCTCTTCGGGCACGACCTGGAATGGCTGGATGCTCGCCGCCTTGTAGGCCAACAGAGTACGACGTCGTAGCAATAGAGACGGAACCGCCAAGACGCCAAGGACGCCAAGAGCGCGCCAAGATTAAGTACGGTTCACCGCAGAGACGCAGAGATCGCAGAGGGCACGCAGAGAAGAATGGGAGTCTGGGTGGTGCAAAAAGGAGCAGGGTACGTGATATCGTACCCTGCTCCTTTTTGCTTAGAACACAACCCTCAACAATCTTGGCGTGGTCCTTGGCGTCCTTGGCG
>DASVQO010000435.1:0-3494 GCA_036389075.1 Chloroflexia bacterium
AGGGGCAAAGTCTCCTTCGGAGACTAAGGAGCATCATGTAGTCTCCGAAGGAGACTTTGCTGCTTGTAAGCCCGTGGCTTCAGCCACAGGGCGTCCCCACGGCACAAACCCGGACTCAATCCCCAGGAGGTAAGCGTTGTGGCAAAGCTAACGGTGCGGGACGTCGATGTCGCGGGTAAGAGGGTGCTGGTGAGGGTGGACTTCAACGTGCCGCTGGACGCGGGCGGGCAAATCACGGACGACACGCGCATCCGGGCCTCGCTGCCCACGATACAGTACCTGTTGGATAACGGGGCGGCGGTGATCCTCATGTCGCACCTGGGGAGGCCGAAGGGCGGGCCAGACCCGAAGTACAGTCTCGCGCCCACGGCTGCCCGCTTGCAAGAGCTACTGGGGAGCGGGGCCACGGTAAGGTTTGTGGGCGACTGCACGGGGGCCGAAGTTCGGCAGGCGGCGGGGGAGTTGCAACCGGGCGAGGTGCTGGTGCTGGAGAACGTGCGCTTCCATGCCGAAGAGGAGGCCAACAACCCCGATTTCGCGGGGCAGCTTGCGAGCATTGCCGATATTTATGTCAACGATGCCTTTGGCTCGGCCCACCGCGCGCATGCTTCCACGGAGGGAGTGGCCCGGCATTTGCCCGCCTATTCGGGGCTGCTGATGGAGCGCGAGATAAGCATCATGGGCAAGGCGCTTGAAGACCCGGAGCGGCCTTTTGTGGCGATACTGGGTGGGGCCAAGGTGTCGGACAAGATGGGGGTGATAGGCAACCTGCTGAACAAGGTAGACGTGCTCGTCATCGGCGGGGGCATGGCGAACACCTTTCTCAAGGCGATAGGCATACCCATCGGGCAGTCGCTGGTGGAGAACGACCGGGTGAGGGACGCCGAGGCGCTGGTGGGGCGGGCCAACCTGCAAAACGTGCGGTTGATGCTGCCCCGTGACGCGATAATCGCGGGCGAGCTGAGCGCCACGGCCCAGGCGAGCACGGTTGACCTGCACGACCTGCCGCCGGACATAGACCAGGGTGGCTGGCGCATCCTCGACATAGGGCCGGAGACGGCAGCCGAGTACGGCGCGGCGATACGGGAGGCGAGGACCATCGTGTGGAACGGGCCGATGGGCGTGTTCGAGATAGCGGCGTTCGCGGCGGGCACGCTGGCCGTGGCCCAGGCGGTGTGCGACGCCACCCGCGAGGGCGCTACCAGCATCGTGGGTGGGGGCGATTCGGTGGCGGCCATCGAGCAGATGGGGCTGGCGGACTGCGTCACGCACGTATCCACGGGGGGCGGGGCTTCGCTGGAGTTCCTGGAGGGGCAGACGTTGCCGGGTGTGGCGGCCCTGCTCGATGCGGGGTAGGGCGTAATTACGAATTACGAATTACGGGTTACGCGCTGCGTGTTGTGTGTTGCCTGTTAGAGAAGTGTAACCCAAATCGGTTATAATTGTGGGGGCGTGTACGCACCCCCTAAAACGTACTATCGAGCCAACATAGGAGAGGCGTAAATCATTCATGAATAAAGAAGCTAACCCACGTCCAACCGGCACGCAGAACCGGCCCACGGGAGCGGGCGCGTCCACCAAGCAGACCACGACCAACCGCCCCGCAGGGGAGAGGCCCAGGACGCCCGTCCGCAACGGCTCGTCTACGGGCACACCGGCGCGTAACGGGGCAGGCGCTCCCAGGCGGCAGCCGCCGAAGCAGCAGTCTGTCGGCCTCAAGCCGCTCGACATAGCCCTGCTGGTGGCGGGCGTGTCGGTGGTGGTAATCGTCGCATTCCTCGTGCTGAGCGCGCAGAGCGGGCAGCCCACCATTGCGCCCGGTGTGGGTACGAGCGCCCAGCAGCAGCAAAACCAGGCCGCCCAGGAGCCGCCCAAGCTGGCGGAGGGCACGGCCGCCCCTGACTTCACGCTGCCGGGTGTCGACGGCAACACCTACAAGCTGAGCGATTACAGGGGCAAGGTGGTGGTGCTTGAGTTCATGGCCCCATGGTGCCCTCACTGCCAGGCCGACGCGCCCATATTCAACAATGCCGCGCAGACCTTCCAGGGCCAGGATGTGCAGTTCCTCGCTATAAGCGCCACGCCCGACAACAAGGACCGCAACGGCCCCATCAGCATGGCGGATATGACGTGGTTCCGCGACACGTTCGGCGTCAGCTACCCGATGCTGTTCGACCAGCCGCTCGCCGCCGCCAAAGCTTACCAGATTTACTACTACCCGACGGTCTACATAGTGGACAAGGAAGGCAAGATCGCCAAGTTCGTCATCAGCGAGACCGACAACCCCATTTCTGTCGAGCGTCTGTCGAACGAAATCAACAACGTCCTTCAGTAAGTTTTGACCCTTCGCTCCGCTCTAGGGCATGGTCATGAGTGTCGAGTGTTGAGTTAGCCCTAGGAGGCCGACTCAACACTCTTTATATCAGGAAGGTAAACGGGATGGGTGGGACGGAACAACTCAAAACTCCAAGCAGGACGTTCAAGACTTTGCAGTACCTCACGCTGGTGTCGCGGTTGGTGCTGGGGGTGATATTCGCGCTGGCGGGGCTGGCGAAGCTGGGGTTGCCCTTCCACATGGCCGAGAGCATACGGGCTTACGAGATGGGGCTACCGTCTTTCCTGGTGGACTTCATGGCTAACGTGCTGCCGCCGGTGGAGCTGGGGGTGGGCATCTGGCTGCTGCTGGGGCTGTTCACGCGCTTCTCGGCGGGGATAACGGCCACGCTGATGGTGATATTTACCATTGCGATAACGCAGGCGTGGGCGAGGGGGCTGGACATCAACTGCGGGTGCTTCGGGGGGCCGGTGGGCGAGGACCCCAGCGTCACCCCGGCGGCGCGGGCGATCATCGGGGCCATGGGCCCGGTGGGCACGTTCCTGACGAACGAGAAGGCCGACCTGATGACGATAGGACGCGAGCTTATTTTGCTGCTTATGTCAATTCACCTGATACTCGTGCCGAGCGTCTTCTCGCTGGACCAGTTGCGGGCGCGGGCTAGAAGGCAGCCTGAGTACGACGAGGACGCATACTACGACGAGGAAGGACAGTATGAGAAGGCCGATGATAGCCGGGAACTGGAAGATGAACACCGACCCGGACAGCGCGTTCGAGCTGATGGACTCGATGCTCGAAGACCTTGACGCCTTTCCCGACATCGACATAGTGATCTGCCCGCCGTTCGTGTCGATAGAGACGTTCGCGGACCTGTTCGACGGCACGAGCCTGTACCTGGGCGCGCAGAACATGCACTGGCACGAGCGCGGGGCGTACACGGGCGAGATTTCGCCGCTGATGCTGCAAAACAGGTGCGACTACGTGATCCTGGGGCACTCGGAGCGGCGGCATTACTTCCACGAGACGGACGAGATGGTGCGTCACAAGGTGGAAGCGGCCCTGCGCCACGACCTGCGGCCCATCGTGTGCGTGGGCGAGACGCTGTCGGAGTACGAGGCGGGCGACACCTGGCACGTGGTGAGCAGGCAGGTGGGCATGG
>DASVQO010000436.1:0-7869 GCA_036389075.1 Chloroflexia bacterium
AACCCACCAACACCACGGTCGTACTACCTCCCACCGGCACGCCTCTGCCCCCGGCACCCACGGCCACACCCAGGCCGCGCCTTACCTCCACGCCCGCTCTCGCGCCACCAACCAGCCAGGCCCCACAGCCTCCCGCGCCCACCCCTACACAAGAGCCACCTACCGAGACACCCACAACGCCGCCCACCGGTACGCCCATACCAACAAATACACCTACTGTTGCGTCAACAAGCACCCATACGCCGACGCCTATCCCGACAAAGGCCCCTACCTCCACCATTGCACCCACAGCTACTACTCTCCCGACCCCAACGGCAATCGCGCAATCGGCGGGACCGGCACCCCAGGCGTTCGTGCAGATGGTGGCGCTGGGTACGGGGCTGGCGGTAACGGGTGGGCTGGCCTTATGGTGGTTCGGGCTGAGAGGGAGGCGGCGATGATGCGGGCTAGCGGCGCGCCTCAGTTCCACGTGGCGGCGTGGCTGGTGTGGCTTGTCTGCGGTATGCTCGCCGCCCTCTTTACCCGCAACCCGCTCTACCTGTGCCTGCTCATAGCAGCCTCCCTACTGGTGCATGCCGCCATCTCAGGCGGGGGCAGCGGGGCGACCGGCACGACCTTCCTGGGGCAAAGCGGTCCGGAAAGGCGGGGCCTGGGCGTATTCCTGCGCTTCGTCGTAGTGCTGCTGGTGATAGTCACCGTGTTCAAGGGCTTCAGCGTGCACACGGGCCTCACCGTGCTGTTCCGGCTGCCCGAGGAGTGGCCCCTCATCGGCGGCCCTATCACCGCCGAGGGGCTGACCTACGCCGCGCTGGACGCCCTTTCGCTACTCACCGTGCTGGCGGTCTTTACGGCCTTTACGGCCGGAGCCGACTACTACGCCATGCTCCGGTCGGTGCCCGCCTTCATGCACCAGGTGGGCCTCATCACCTCCATCGCGATTACCTTCGTGCCACAGACGGTCACCCGCTTCACCGAAATCCGCGAGGCCCAGGCGCTACGTGGGCACCGCGTCCGGCGTGTGGGCGACCTGATACCCATCGTCATCCCGCTGCTGGCGGGCGGCATGGAACGCTCGATGAACCTGGCTGAGGCTATGGAGGCCCGGGGGTTCAGCCGCCACGCCCCCGGTACCCGCAAGCTCCCCCCTCTCCTCGTGCAAGGCGGCGTGGCGGCGGGGCTGGGGCTGACGATGACGGGCGCGGCGTTCCTGGCATTCTTCTCGCAAACCCCCCTGGTGGGCTGGGCTACCATAGTCGCCGGGGTCGCCCTCATGGGGCTGACGCTGTGGGCGGTGAGCGCGAGGTCAAGGCGCACGCGCTACCGCCGGAGCGTGTGGCGCGATAGAGATACGCTGCTCCTCGTGCCCAGCCTTGCTATCGTGGGCATACTGCTCCTTTACAAATCGACCGCGCCCTTAGCCCTGATCTACGACCCGCTCAGCAGGCTGCGCATATACGCCCCACCCTTCGACCCGGTGCTCGCCCTCACCCTGGTCTCCCTGGTCGTGCCCGCGCTCATCCTCCGGGGCGAGCGGCGGGCGGTTGGCGCGCAAATTGAGGTTGAAACCTCTACAGGATAGTCACAATATGGAAACACCCATCATAGACATAGAAAAAGTGACGTATACGTACCCCGGCGCTGCCCGGCCCGCCTTGCACGACTTCTCGCTGCGCGTTGACGAGGGGGAGTTCCTGCTGGTCACCGGCCCCTCGGGCGCGGGCAAGTCCACGCTGCTGCGGCTGCTCAACGGGCTGGTGCCGCACTTCTACGGGGGCACGCTGTCGGGCAGCGTCCGCGTGGCAGGTTGCGACCCGGTGGAGCTTGGCCCCGGCGAGATGAGCGACACGGTGGGCCTGGTGTTCCAGGACCCGGAGGCCCAGTTCGTGGCCGAGGGAGTTGAGGACGAGATGGCCTTCGCGATGGAGAACGCCGGGCTGCCCCTACCCCTCATGCGCAAGCGCGTGGAGGAAGCCCTGCACGCCCTGGGCATCGAGCACCTGCGCGCCCGCCGCGTGAGCACCCTATCCGGCGGCGAGCGGCAGCGGGTGGCTATCGCCGCCGTGCTCACCATGCAGCCAAAGGTGCTCGTGCTCGACGAACCGACCTCCCAGCTCGACCCGCAGTCGGCGGAGGAGGTGCTCGACTCGCTGGTGAAGCTCAACAAAGACCTGGGGCTGACCGTGATACTCTCCGAGCACCGCCTGGAACGAGTGGTGCAGCACGCCGACCGCCTCCTGTACATCGGCGCGGACGGCGAGTCCGTCATCGGCGAGCCGCGTGAGATCCTGGCCGAGATACCCCTGGCCCCGCCCCTGGCCCGCGTGGGCAAGCTGCTGGGGTGGAGCCCCCTGCCCCTGAGCATCAAGGAGGCTCGCCGCTTCGCTTCAAAGTGGCAGCCCAACATTGACGCACAGGAGGGACAAGCCAGGACCGCAACTAAACAGCCCGGCATCCGCCTGCAAGACGTATGGTTCGGCTACAGCGGCCGGGAAGTGCTGCGCGGCTTCAGCCTGGACCTGTACCCCGGCGAGATTACCGCCCTCATGGGCCGCAACGGCGCGGGCAAGACGACCATCCTCAAGCTCATCATGGGCCTGCTCAAGCCCTTGCGGGGCCGAGTGCAGACGCTCGGCCTCGACACGCGCCAGGCCTCCCCGGAAGCCTTGTCGAAGCTGCTGGGATATGTGCCTCAGCAGCCCGACGTGCTCCTCTTCGCCGACACGGTGCAGGGTGAGATAGATTTTACCCGCCGCGCCCATCGCCTGCCGCCCGACGGCTCCGGCCTGCTTTCCTCCCTCGGCCTGGCGCCTTATCACGCCAGCGACCCCAAAGACCTCAGCGTGGGCGAGCGGCAGCGCGTGGCCCTGGCAGCCGTACTCGCCGGGGAGCCGCTAGCCCTCGTGCTCGACGAGCCGACACGCGGGCTTGACTACTTGCAGAAGGACAACCTCGTGAGCATCCTGCGGGGCCTGCGAGACGCGGGCCGTACCGTGGTGCTTGCCACCCACGACGTAGAACTTGCCGCCCACCTCGCAGACCGCATCGTGCTCGTAGGCGACGGCGATATAGTGGCCGACGGCCCCGCCCGCGAGGTGATGTCCGGCTCCCTCGTCTTCTCCTCGCAGGTGAGCAAGCTCTTCCGCCATCCCGGCCTGGTGACGGTGGAAGATGTAGAGAAGGCAGCGGCGGGGGCTTAGAGCAGTGAAGCGAGGCCAGGGGACGTTCCTCAGAAGGAGGCGGTGCATGTCAGATTTCTACTGTGAGGAAGTCTTAAGTGGAAGGCAGACTGTACGAAAGATAGTGGACACAGAGAGTGTGTTGGCATTTCACCACACCCGACCCTCATATCCCGCCCATATCGTTGTGATACCTAAGAGACACATTTCCTCTTTGTTAGACACTGGTGACGAAGATGCTGGTCTGTTGGTGTCCGTGCTAGCAGTCATAAAGTTGGTCGCTCAGGAGGTGCTGGCTGAGTATGAAGGTTGCCGAATTATTACCAACCTGGGCAGTTATCAGGATTCAAAGCATCTGCACTGGCATGTGATTGCAGGCGAGCGTTTCTGAAACTTAGTAGCGGATGGTCCTGGCATAAGATGGTAGCGAAACAGGAAGAAATCACAGTTACACAACCTGGCACCGGGGAAGACTCCATGCCAGGTGCTTCGCGCATCTCAAGCCCTCAACGCCCCTGGCGGGCCTCCCGCACTTCGGGTGCTATCAGCGCGATAATCCTGGTAATGACCACCTTGCTGGGCATTTGGGCCTTCATCTACCCATTCTTCATCCCGCAGACCCCCGGCCAGGAAACCGCCTCCCACGCCGCCGACGCGCCGCTCATCCTCTTCATGGTGGTCGTGCTCTGCCTGGGGGCCATCGTGGCCGACCTCGAGACGCGCGCCATCGACAGCAAGACGGTGGCCCTGCTGGGCGTGCTGGTGGCTACCAACTCGCTGCTGAGGCCCGTGCAGGGGCCGGGCGGCTCCTCCTTCATCCTGGTCCTGCCAATACTGGGCGGCTACGTGTTCGGCCCGCTCTTCGGCTTCCTGCTCGGCGCGCTCTCCATCCTCGTGTCTGCCATATTCACGGGCGGTGTCGGCCCCTGGATGCCCTTCCAGATGCTCGCCCTGGGCTGGGTGGGGCTCGGTTCCGCGCTACTTCCACGAAAGCTTATGTCAACTTTGTGGCGCGGCGGGGCCGAGCGGTGGCTGCTGGCGGCGTGGGGCGCGCTGCTAGGCTTGCTCTTCGGGGCGGTAATGAACCTCTGGTTCTGGCCCTACGTAGCCCTCGACTCGAGCTACCAGCCCGACCAGGTCTGGCACCCCGGCGCGGGCCTGCTCGACGCCATACAACGCTATGCCACCTTCTACCTCGCCACCTCCCTCCCCTACGACTTCTGGCGCGCTGCCGGCAACGCCGCCTTCATAGCCTTCCTCAGCCCTCCCGTCCTGCGCCTCCTCAGAAGGTACAAACAACGCTTCTTCTTCAAAGTAACGACATAAGAGACAAAACCGCCAAGACGCCAAGCGCGCCAAGGACCACGCCAAGTTTAAGTAGGTGTTCTAAGCAAAAGGACCTGGGTACAACAACACGTACCCTGGTCCTCTTTGCACCGCCTAAACAATAATCTCAGCGTGTCCTCTGCGTCCTCTGCGTCTCTGCGGTGAACCGTTCTTATTCCTCTTGGCGTGGTCCTTGGCGTCCTTGGCGTCTTGGCGGTTTCGTCTCTTCACATGTTACTTATTGAGGAGCCATTTCTCCATCCGGGCGCGGTCTACTGGGCCGACCTGGGTCTCGCGGATGATGCCCTCTTTGTCGATGAAGAAAGTGGTGGGGATGGGGAGTACGTGGAAGAGGTTGGTGATGTGGTTGCCGTCGTCGGGCAGGAGGGGGAACTGCATGTCAAACTCCTGCGCGAAGGCTTTCACCGTTTCGGGGCTGCTGTTGCCCGTCGCCACTCCCAGTATCTCGTAGTTGCCGTCCGCGTGTGTCTCCCGGTACATCTTCACTATCTCCGGTATCTCTATGCGGCACGGGGCGCACCACGTAGCCCAGAAGTTGACCATGACCGGCTTGCCGCGCAGGTCGCTTAGCTTGACCTCCTCGCCCTCCAGGTTGCGCAACGTGAAATCGGGCGCTTCCGAGTTGGTGGTGGGTGCGGGGCCGGTGCCGGGCGACTTGAGGTACTCTATCCTGCTGTTCTGGGCCAGCCCGGTCTGCCAATCGTTCTTGCGGGAAAGCGCGTCCTGCTCCGAGGTCGTCCCGGCGACGATGAACGTGCCGATGTACTTGTTGATCAGGTAGGCGTCCGATATCGGCACGCGCAGGTCGTCCAGGGTCAGGTTGTACTTCTCCAGCGTGGCCCGCATCGCCTCCTCGGTCACGTGCAGCCTGTCCAGCACGCCCTTGAGGGCCGCGTCCACCTCCGCCGGTGAAACGGCCACCCCGTTTCGCCGGGCGTCCTGGGTTTGCAGCTTGCGGTCTATCAGGGTCTCAAGCACCTGTCCGGGGCTTTGCGGCTGCTCGTCGCTCTTAGCCAGCTCGAAGGTAGCCCGCGCCAGGTCTATCTCCCGGGTCACCTCGCCATTGTAGATGTACTCGCCGTTCACGCGGGCAACGGCATCCGAGGGCACGTTGAAGTTGGGATTGGATAGGAAGGCCCATAGCCCCGCCAGCGCAAGCGCGGCAACCCCCAGGATAAGCAGCGTCAGATTCCGGCGGCGGGCCTGGGCCTTGGCGGCGGCGCGGGTGGGCGAGACTGTCGCGGGAGGGGTCGGGGACGCAAGCGGCCCCTGGTCGTGGGCGCGCCCGCTCGTCTTGATTTCTACCTCGAAGCCCAGGTCTGCGTCGGAGTGGGTGTGGGGCGTGGGTTTGGTAGCGCTCATATTAGATTACAAACGCGTTTATGTCGGGCGGGGCCAAGAGGGTCACCAGGTTGAAGAACACCAGGAAGCCCATTACCACCAGCAGAACGCCGCTCACCAGGGAGACGATATTCACCTGGTCGATAATCGTCCAGTTGCCCGCTTTGAGCGTGTAGCTGCGGCGGGTCAGGCGCTTCAACACGCCCGAAATCTGCCCCATCGCGAGCGCGGTCACGAGGAACGGCACCCCCAGCCCCAGCGAATAGGCGAGGAAGGGCACGAAGGCGTCACTCGTATTGCCGTTGAGGGCCAGCGTGAATATGAGGCCGAGCGTCGGGCCGATGCAGGGAGTCCAGCCGATGCCGAAACCCAGGCCGATGAGGAACGAGCGCACGTACCCCAGGTTTTGCGCGGGCCGCACGTCCAGGCGGCGGGTGTAGTCGAGAAACTGTATGCGGATGAGGCCGATCATGTGCAGCCCGAAGATGAACAGCATCCCCCCCGCTATGTACTGGAGGAGGCGCTTGTTCTCATATAGCAGGTCGCTCAACGCCCCGGCAAGGTTGCCTATCATGGCGAACACAATCGTGAAGCCGAGCACGAACAGGAATGCGTTAGCCATCACGATCCAGCGGGCCGTGGCCTTGGTCATAGTCGCCTGGCCGCCCGCGCTGCCCGCTGCTCCCGCGACTGCCACGCCCCGCGCCACCGGCAGGGCGGACCCGCCCAGGTAGCCTATGTAGGCTGGCACCAGCGGCAGCACGCACGGCGACAGGAACGACAGCAGCCCCGCGAAAAACGATAGCGCCAAAAAAGTGAGCGTCTCCATACAGTTTCCCTCTATGTAACTACAATTTCCGCCACGCGGCCCCTGCCCCTCACACCCGCTGAGCCACCCCTGGCGGGTAGTTCAGGGCAGACATGCGGTAGATTTGCGCCTGCGCCTCCGACTCGGCCACCGCGCGGTCCATCCGCGGGAAGGCGAACCAGACGGCCGCGCACGCGGCCAGGAACCCGGTGATGATACGCAGCCACCAGTTGAGAGAGAACGGCTGCGAGCCTATTGTGAACATGCCGAAATTCGCGTCCACCGTCATGTCGAGCATCGTATCGCGCAGGCCGAGCATGTGGGTCAGGCCGTCCGCCGCCATCGGCAGGAGCATCGCCGCAAACAGCCACCAGGGGAGCGGCTTCCGGAGCCACTGCAAGCGCGGCACGTGGCGGTCGCGGGCCAGCCCGTAGAGCGCGCCGAAGACGATAAAGCCGCCATATATAGCGGTGTTGCGGTAGCAAAAAGCCACCTGGTAGCCAAACACGGTGCCCGCCCGCTCCGGCAGTTGGTGGCAGGTGAGGGCGTAGGCGGTGTAAATCGGGTTGGCAACGTCCCACCAGCCAAGGCGGGAGAACACCGGGGCCAGCCAGGGCAGCGCCACGAACACCGACACGAACACCAGCGCCATCTTCAGCCAATGCCTGCCAATCCAGCGCGCCGCACGGTCCAGGGCCGACTCCTTGTACGCCGGGAGCACGCTCCGCCCGTACCGCCTGTCGCGCCGTACCACTTCCAGGTACGCTCGCAGCTCTGGCTCGGTGATGGGGGCCACCAGCCTGCCATACTGCCCCTCCTCGGCCACGATCACGGGTATCTGCTCGTGCATCGCCTCGTATAGGGCCATATCATCCAGGATGTTGGCCTGCTCGACCTCCAGCCCGTACTGGGGCGTCAGCTTATCGAGGAGGTCTAAAGCATCCTCGCACAAGTGGCACCCGGGCTTGGTATATATCGTCACGCGCATATGGAGGGACCGGCTTCCAGCAGGCCAACGAGTGCGCGGCGGCACCCAGCCTGAAAGTTTTAGAACGGGAACTAGCATTAAGATTATACGAGGGCGTGCCAGAGGGGGTCAAGGGGTCGATGATGAACATACCACGCAGGAAGGCCGCGCATGACGCCCTGTGGCTGAAGCCACGGGCTGGCAAGTAGCGAAGTCTCCTGCGGAGACTA
>DASVQO010000437.1:0-4313 GCA_036389075.1 Chloroflexia bacterium
CAGTCTCCGATACCTTGAACATCTGTAGCCTCCTCTTCATGTCCCTTATGATGCGTCATGTGGTAATTTCTGTATTAGAAACCGGCGCTTTCGTATAGATAGTCTCTACCAAAACCTGCTATGCGCTTTACAGGCCAAACGGTGCTCACTCACTGCTCAATTTGGATGGATCCTGGCCGCCGGCAGGCACAGGCAGGGCAAGAAAGTCTACCCATAGCACAACCAGGGGGGCTACCTGGACAAGCAGCCGGTCTATGGAGGCAAGTACGTGCTGCTCCAACGGCACGAAGGCTGAGAAGAAGTAAACCCCACCGGACAGAACGATGTGCAGGACCGCCGTAATGGGGACGAGCGCTGCCCAGGCGTCCCTGTGTCGCGGACTATGGAAACGTTCGGCAGGCTCGGATAGCCCTGTGGCTGAAGCCACGGGCTGAGAAGTGGCGAAGTCTCCTTCGGAGACTACCCCCATGTGCCCCAGTCTCCGAAGGAGACTTCGCCACTTGCCAGCCCGCCAATTCATTGGCAGGGCGTCCCCCCTCCCACGCCTCCAGCCCGCCACCCAGTACACCAGCCCAACCAGGGCCGCAAGAGGCCAGATGTAGCTCCAACTCTGGCTCGTGAGGCTGTTCCACTCAAGCTCCACTATAGTGCTCCAACGGCCCAGATTGGCGGCCAGGGTGCCGAGGCTGGCAGGTTGGAAGTCAGGCGTGGGGAGGCTGTTGGCGGCGGCGAAGGCGTACCAGGGACCGGACACCAGGAGCGCGCCCACTGCCAGGGCACCCACACCCTGCCACGCGCGCCTCTGCCGCCAGCCCACCAGCACGGCCGCCGGGAGCAACGCCGCCAGGAAGAGCACGCCGTCGCGCTTGGTCCAGCATAGCAGGCCCGCCCCCACAGCCGATATCAGCAGCGCGCCATATGTCCCGCCGTGCAGCCACTTGAGTAGATAGACCCCCGTGACGGTGGCGAATACCGCAAGCGGCATCTCCGCGAATACGATGCTTGCCAGCCCCGCCACGTGCGAGACCGTGCCCACCGTCGTAGCGGTCGCCAGGGCGAGGAGGCGGCTGCCCGCACGTGCGCGTACTGCCGCGTAACAGATACCCAACAACGCCAGGTAGAAAAGGACCGAGGCCACACCCGCGATCCGGTCGTCGGGCGCGCCCACCCAGCCGTAGAACCAGCTTTGCAACAGGGGCACCAGCAGCGGGTAGTCGAGATGGGTGACGGCGCGCGATGGGTCGGCGTAGACGGCCGGGGAGATGTGCCCCTCCAGGAAGATAGCACGCGACTTCACGCCCCAGTTCACCCAGCTATCCCACACGTCGAGTGGCCTGCCCAGCGCGGGTATGGCAACCAGCACGGCTTGCAGCGCCAGTAGCGCCAGCACCAGGCACTGGACAACACCGGCTAGATACGAACGCACGCGAGAGGAAGGGCCCCCGAAGTGCGCCCCGCGCTTGTTGCCGGTGCCCACCCATACCGGGCGGCTGTCTGCGCGTGCCGTGCGCCACCGGCTGAACATGGCCCGCCCCACCGGCAGCAGGGCCAACGCCCCCACAGCTACCCCCGCCGCCATATGCCAGGCAAGGTTGAGGCCCAGGGCGTTCAGGTAGAGCATCAGCAGCGTAAGCAACCCCGCACCCAGCGACCACGCCAGCGACAATGCCTCCACCCCCACAGCTCTGTAGCCCAACCTCGCCGCGAGACGAAGCACCAGTCCGCCAAGCAGCAGGGGCACTGCTACAGCCATCAAAATCCCCAGGGGCCACAAAGGGCTTGCGTAGGTTGAAGTCGCAGGCGGCGGCGGGCCAGGCGGTTGCGCGTCCAGGTGCGACAGGTAACCGTCACCAACCACGAGCACAGGCCGCCCAAACGGCAGGACCTCAGGCACGCCGAACACAAGCATATAGGAGGCACCCTTCTCGGCAGCCACCGCGCGCAGGGCCTCCGAGGTGAGTGGCGTGGACACCCACCAGCGCGACTTCCAGGTGCCATCAGTGGCAGTTGGCGCGGCCCACCACACCGGCCTCGGCGCGAGGAAGTAGAGCGCGCGGTGGTAGGTGATATATTCCAGCGTGCCGGTATCGCGCCCCGGCGTGACAAGCAAGACCGTGGCGTCGCGGGGCAAAGCGGCGTCGGCGGCCCGTAGCAGGTCGTAAGGCACCTCCCCCAGGTGGAGGCGGTACTGCTCGTCCGGCTGTAAAAGCAGCCTCACTACCGGCAGAGTATTGGCGACCAGTGTAACGCGGTTAGGCAGGCCCAATGCGGCGGCGAGCAAGGCAAGCCCCAATACAACGTATACAGTCCAGGCGGACAGTCGCTTTGGATCGAGGGCCTTCATGGGCGGGATTATAGCACAACGGCCCCGTCCGCTACGCTCGCGACGACACTAAGATAACCATAGCGAATGAGCCAAAAGCTACCTCAACGAGGGACACCTGGAATGCAAGCACCCAAGCCCCACCCCTGTCATTTCGAGCGTAGCGAGAAATCTCGTCCTCCACCCCTGTGTAGCTCTTTTCCTTTGGGGTTCTGTTCTGTATTGTAAGAAAGGGGCTACCTGGGTGCAAAAGGACGAGATTTCTCACTGCGCTCGAAATGACAAAGGCGGCGCTTTGGGTGCTCATATTCCACATTGTCCTCTTTAGATAGCTTCGAGAGGGTACATGAGTCATCCCGAAGTTTGAGGTAAAGCAGGTGCTAAGGGGTGATGGTCCAGCCACAGACGAGAGATAGCAGAACGGAGACGGTAGAGTGGAGCTTGGGTGTCCAGGCTCCACTTGCCGTTTCTGTGGCACCACCAACGTAGGAGCCAACGTCTGAGAGGTTGGAGGGCTGCTTGTAACAACGAGAGGAGGAAAGCGTACACGAGAGTAACCATCAGCAGGAGTTTGAGACGATTCTCCCACTCCCATAAACGAGGACTTTCCATTGCAAGTTCGCTCTTCTGGTAACGCCAGGCAGTCTCCACCTCCCACCTACGTCTGTAGGCGAGCACCACCCGCCAGGCATCTTCATCGCACAAGACAGGCTCATTGGTCAACAGGTACCAGGGTGTTCTCCCCTTACCTGGACGAGACACCACCAGCCACAGCGGTTTGTCAGGGTAGTCGGAGTGGCGTACCTGTACCGCCAGCACTCCCACTCTTCTAGAGCATCGTTGGTGCGTATCCCACAACTTCCTGTAGCTCCATGCCTTTTTGCCCCGCACCATCTGCCAAGCCTTGCGTTTGTTGCCCTGTTCGTCTACCAGCATGTACCTGGAAGGCCACCTCATCACAAAGTGCACCCGGTACATGAATGAGAGCTTGAGCCAGGGAGAACCAGCGAAGCCTCGGTCCCACACATGTAGCACTCTGCTTGCCCATCTACGAGCCGACCTGAAGAGCAGATACCACTCTTCCCACCTCTTCTCACTAGCATGCTTACCTCGTGAGGTCCACCATTGCATGGCTGCCACAGTAGCAGGTCCGCTCTCCTGATTTAGACCTACCACCAGCAAGCCCAGCCAGTGCATACCAGGCACGAATACGGGTGGTCCACTCAACCCACCAGGGGGTGAGTAGTATCCTGGCTTGATGCGTCGCAGGCGAGCAGCACGCGGAGAGCGTACCGGGCACAATCCTTCTAGCTCCAGGCTCTCCGACTTCTCCAGCTCACTGCTATCCCACACGATGAGCACCTGCTCTCCCTTAGCTTCCAACTCCTCCACGCGCTCTTGTGCTTTGCCCCACAGAAAATCCTCTATGAGAGAGTAGTGCCACTTTGGAGAACGCAACAGGTTGCTCAGTCGCTTGGTGCCTGCCGGTGCCTTATCAGGAGTGAGAATGTAGCCTCCCAACTCCGACAGCAACAACCCGCAGGCTCTATTACGAAATTGCAGGATAGCCTGCAACGTAGTCCCAAAGCTACTTACCAGCCGCCTATCGATCTGCTCGTCTAGCTGCTGTAGCAGAGGAGCTATGAACGATCGCAGTTGCTCGCTCAGCTTTACTGATACCTGGGGAGAGACTTGCTTACCACCTGCATATATGCTATCGTCTTGCTGTGCGCACATGAAGAGACCTCCTTGAGGTTGGTAGTTGGTCCAGACAATCAACTCTACCTCTGGAGGTCTCTTCTTTTCAATCTTCCAAAGTCCTAATGCAAACATGAGCCACCCCAAACTTCGGGATGACTCATGTAACACGTAAAGGTGCAATAATCAACAAGGCGGCCCATTGGGAACAAAGCCCATTGAGCCGCCTTACGTGTTACGTGTTACGCGTTACTCCGTCACTTGTAATCCTAAATCCTAAATCCTAAATCCT
>DASVQO010000438.1:0-8676 GCA_036389075.1 Chloroflexia bacterium
TAGAGATTAGCAAGAGGACCAGGGTACTCCATTTGTACCCTGGTCCTCCTTGTTGAGAGCACCGTACTCTATCTTGGCGCGCTCTTGGCGTCCTTGGCGTCTTGGCGGTTTCGTCTTTTGCCTGTGAGAGCGCGGTTAGAAACCCCTGGAGGTCGTGATGAGGACGACGCCCAGCACCAGGAGGGCCACCAGTATCATGATGAAGACGACGGACTTGAGTTTGGACATAGGGGCGGACAACATACCGGGCGACTCTCCTGTAGGAAGGTAGTACAGCCAGATAGCAGGTGAGAAGGGGCAACACAAAGCGCGGACAACCAGATAAGGTGCCCGAGACGCCCCGCGAGCCGCTTCCAAGTGAATCCAGGCCGGCTGGATGCGATTCTACCCGGCCCGCTTCCGCGACCGCAAGTTCATAAGGCCCGATTTTGACTGTATTGAGGGTCTTGTGAGGGGAATTACGTACTATTACGTACCGAGGATGAGGCCGGACTACGACTCGTCCGTGTCGCTCTTGGGGGTGGGCGGCACCTGGGGCTGCGGAGGCCGTGGAGACTGTGGAGACTGGCTATCCTCTGTGTGTTCCTGCTGGGTCTCGGCGGGCATGGGCCTGGGCGCGGGGCTTCCGGCGGTCAGCGCGGCCTGGACTTCCTCGGCTGTGATTGGGCCTTCGCTGACCGGCGCGGACGAGCTGCGGCGCTGTCGGCTGCGGTACAGCCCCAGCCCCGCTATCGCCAGCACCGCCACGCCTATCACGGCCACCGTCTGCTGGTAACCGAACGAGTCGGCCAGGGCTCCCGCGAAGAAGACGGGCACTATCAAGATCGCGTTCGACACGGTGTAGAAAGCGCTGAACACGCGCGCGCGTATGGCTTCGGGGGCGCGCTCCTGTAGCGCCGTCTGCGCGGGCACCGATATGAAGCTGTTGAACAGCCCCAGTAGCAGCGTCAGCCCGCCAAGCAGCGCCAGCAGCACCCATTCCCAGTTAGGCGGGAAGGCGTACTCGGCCCGCACCACGCCACTGCCGAACAGCTCGGAGGCCCAACCCATCGCGGCTCCCACCTGGGCGGTGGCTTCCGAGGCCACATTGACGTGAGCGGGCAGCGCGGCGGCCGGCCCGAACAGGCTGACCACCCACCGGAGGGAGACAGGCACCAGGGCGAACAGCACCAGCGTAATCCCGGCGAAGAAGAGGTTCCAGTTGATCATCGCTTCCCGGTTGCGCTCGCTCGCCAGCCGCCCTACCAGCAGCACGCCCACCACCAGGCCGATGCCGCCCGGCAGCAGTATGTAGAACAGCTTGCTCTCGTCCACGCCCAGCACCAGCTTCAGGAAGTTGGGGCCAATCGTGCCCAGCATCATGAACACCGCAATCGCGATGGACCAGTAGAGGATGGCGCTCATAATCACCTGGTCGCGCCGGATGAAGCTCCAACCTTCCACCAGCTCGGACAGCGCCTGCCTGAAGCCGCTCCTGGCGATCTCGCCCGTGCCCGCCGCCACCGACATGGCGTTCACCTTTTCTCCCCGCGCCCTGCGCTGCGCCAGCGTCTCGGTCGGCGCGTCGTTGGGCAGCAAGTAAGTCATGCCCGCCGCCGCCAGGCACAGCAGGAAGCAGACGAAGTACAGGCCGTTGTAGTTGTTATGGAAGAGCGTGTTCAGCAGCAACGGCCCCAGCACCACGAAACCGCCAAGCTGGGTAGCCGACAGCGTCAGGTTGAACAGCGCGTTGGCCGACACGAGTTCTCGCTTTTTAACCAGCTGCGGGATAAGGGCCGCCTCCGCCGGGTTGAAGAACTGGCTTACCGAGGCGAACAAGAACGTCGCCGTGTAGAAGATCGGCAGCACCGCGCCCACTCCCCACCGTGGGTCGGTGAAAAGGAATGCCAGCACCATCACCCCGCGCAAAATGTTGGTCAGCACCAGCATCAGCTTCTTCGAATTGCGCTCCACGAACACGCCCGCAATCGCCGCGAATAAGATAGCTGGTATCGTAAAGGCGATGATGATGCCCGAAGTGGCGGTACTCGACTTGGTGATAGAGGCGACCTGCAATACCAGCGCGAAATTGACTATCTGCTGCGCCGTCTGCGACAGCACCTGCGCGCCCCACAACTTGGCGAAGTTGCTGTTCCTGATTACATCCACCAACGAGGGCGGCTTCTGTGCGGTTGTAGCGACCTGCTCGGCCGTGGTTTCTTTGATCATGATTGTGACGTGACCTGGCACGAAGGAAATCAAAAAATTAAGAATTAAAAATTAAGAATTAAACACAAGGACCGCCGTCCCCGCTCTCCCTTGCAAGCAGCTTCTTCACCCGGCGCTCGAACTCGGAGCGGGCCATGAGCACTTTGTGGTCGCACTTGGCGCAGCGGATGCCGATGTCGGCCCCGATCCTCACCACGCGCCAGTCGTAGCTGCCGCACGGGTGGGCTTTGCGGAGGGTGTATACATCCCCGATCCTGATGTCCATCGGCTGCATTTTACGTGCCCCGCTCCACGCCCAGGCCCCTCATGAAAACCCATACATGCCTCTGCTCCTGTGCGCTTCGACATTATAACATGCAGCCTTGAATTCGTAATTTGAACCCGCGACCCGCAACCCGCAACCCGTAATTCGTAATTCGTAATTCGTAATTCGTAACTACCCGGCCCCCAACGCCTTGTCCACGCCAAAGCGCACGGCCGTCACCTCGCCCCTGGCCGTCTCCTCATCGCCCGAATAGAGAGAGCAGGCTACCAGGGCCTTGCGCGGCTGCAACTCCGTCACCCTGGCGCGCAGCACCACGGGCCGGTCCAGGGCAGTGGGCTTCAAGTAGCGTAAGTTGAGGGTGCCCGTCACGTAGCTGATGCTGGGGGCCGAACCGTGCTCCCGCCCCTCCTCCCGGTAGGTCCACGCGATAGCCGTCCAGATCGAGTGGCAGTCGATGAGGGAAGCCACCAGGCCCCCGTACATGACGTTGGGGAAGCCGGCGTTATACCTGGGCTGCGGCTCGAACCGGCATACCACCTCCGCCCCGTCCTCCGACCAATAGCTCTTGATGTGCAGCCCCTCACTGTTAGCAGGCCCGCAGCCGTAGCATGTAGCGTCGGGCCAAACGTCCTGCAAACCCTGCCCAGCATCAACCTCTTCGCCCGTCATGCTTTCTCTCCTCCATGAAGTGTTGGCAACAGGCCATTATAGCACGCGGACAGACGCACCCGGCACGACGCCCTGTGGTGGTTGCCCTGCCAATTATGTAGATTAGCAACTGAATGAGGTAATCACCAGGGGCAAGAAGCATCTGTAGGGGCAGGCCCCCGTGCCTGCCCTGGGGGCAGGCGTACACAAGTGCTAAGTGCTAATCTCCACCAGGGCAGGCCCCGTGCCTGCCCTGCCCTTACCTTATCCAGTTGTTATTCTTCGTTAGTGGCAGGGCTGACAAGTGGCAAAGTCTCCTTCGGAGACTGAGGAACATGAGGGTAGTCTCCGAAGGAGACTTTGTCACTTGTCAGCCCGTGGCTTCAGCCACAGGGCGTCACACAGGCCCACCACGGCAGGCCCCACCGCCCCACCCCCGCTATTTCGGCCCGACCATAAGCCACCACCTGCTATTGACAACCACCCCGCCACCCTCTATATTGGCGGCACCAACCCCTACCTCTGACACAGGAGCAGCTTACATGAGCGACACCGGCCTCTGGGACAACTCCGACTGCGCCGCCTGGCACAAGGCGCTCGATAGCTACGAGGCGGTCGTGCGCGCGCAGGAGGCGAGCGGCCTCGAGGAACTCGACCTCTGGTACCGGGACGAATTGCCTGCCTTGCTCGCCTCGCGCACGCCTCCCTACACAACCCGCGACGAGCTTGTGCGCGCCACGCGCTGGAAGATGAAGCGGGGCGTGTGGAGGCAGCGCAACCTGCTGCTGGTGGAAGGGAACTCGGAAGGCGACGTCGAGCAGACTACGCGTGAGGCCCTGGCCGCCGTGCCCGACCCGCGCAAGCCGGTGAGCCTCTTAGTCCGGCTGGCGGGCGTCGGCCCGGCCACGGCTTCAGCCATCCTCTCAGCCCACAGCCCCGAAATCTACCCGTTCTTCGACGAGCTGGTGGCCGAGCAAATCCCCGGCCTCGGAGCCGTGGCCTTCACCGCCCCCTACTACGCCCGCTACGCCGACCTGCTACGCACCCGCGCCCGGCAACTGGACGGGGAGTGCTCGCACCGCACCTGGACCACGAACGACGTAAGTCAGGCGTTGTGGGCCGCTTCCGGTGGCAAGGTCGCCCGTGCGCCCAAGCTATCGTGACTTCCAACTCCGCGTAGCCTATCCGAAGCAGGAACTTCAGCTAAAAGTGAAGTTGGTACGTTCAGCGATGCCCAATCCAACGTCTCCAGCAACAAGCCGCGAAAGTGAAGTTCAAATGGAAGCTACTTAACGTTTGAACCCCACTTTTCACCCCTTGCCAGCCTGATCCCCCTTCAGCGCGACAAGCACCCGCTCCGGGGTCATCGGCTGCTGGCTGAGCCACACCCCCGTCGCGTCGTGGATGGCGATGGCTATCGCGGGCGTGAGGGGCACCAACGGCATCTCGGCCATCCCCCGCGCCCCGTATGGCCCGTTGGGGTCGGCAAGCTCCATGATGACCGGCACTATCTCGGTGGGCATGTCCAGGGCAGTGGGCAGCAGGTACGTGCTGAAATAGGGCGTGAGCACCTTGCCGTCGCGCATCTGGAAGTCCTCCAGGAGCGCGTAGCCGAGCGCCTGCGCCAAACACCCCTCTATCTGCCCCTCCACCTGCTGGCGGTTGACCGCCTTGCCCACATCGTGCACGCTTATCACCTTGAGCACCTGCACCAGCCCCGTCAGCGTATCGACCTCTACCTCCACCGCCTGCGCCGCGTACCCGTAAGCGAAATTCGGCTCGCCCGCCGTGGTTTCGGGGTCCAGCCCCGTGGTTGGGGCCGGTCTGAACTGCACCCTGGCACGGGCCGGGCGCTCCCCACTCTCCCACTTCGCCAGCGCCGCTTTGGACGCCTCGTGCACCGCCCGCCCGCCCATGTAAGTCATACGCGAGGCGGAGGCGCTGCCCGCGTTGGGTGCCTGCCCGCTGTCGTCCGTCACCATCTCTATCAGGGGGGCCTCGCCCGCGCCCTGGGGGTGCTCGAACGGCAGGCCCAGCGTCTCGGCCGCTATCTGCCGCAAGATCGTGTGCGCCCCTTGCCCCACGTCCGCCGCGCCCACCCGCACCGTCGCGTGCTCTATCTTGTCGCTGCCGTATAGCTCAACCTCGGCGGTAGCCTGGTCGGGATAGCCGAACGAATAGCCAATGTTCTTTATCCCGCACGCGATGCCCACGCCCCGGCGCAGGTGCGGCTTCTTCGGCTGAGGGCGAGGGCTGCCGTAATCGAGCCGCGCCTTCGCCTCCTCCACGCACCGCTCCATCACGGGCAGCGCGCTCACCCCCGGCGGCAGCGGACCTTGCGACGGCTCTATGCTGCCCTCCCGGTAGATGTTGCGCCGCCGCAGCTCTATAGGGTCTATCCCCAGCGCGTAGGCCAGCCGCGTGACCATGCTCTCCACCGCGAACTGCGCCTGCGGTGCCCCGAAGCCCCGGAACGCCCCGCACGGCACGTTGTTGGTGTACACCGCGTAGCCGTCCACCGAGATGTTGGGCACCTCGTACGTGCCCGTGGCGAACAGCGCCGCTATCTTGAGCACTTCCACGCTGGTGGAGGCGTACGCCCCGCCGTCGGCCACAAGCTCGGCCCGCACGCCCACTATGCGCCCGTCCCGCATCGCGCCCCACCGGCAGCGTATCGCTATGGGATGGCGCTTGTGGTGGGCGAACATCGACTCCTCGCGGCTCCACACCATCGCGGTAGGCCGCTTCAGCTTCCAGGTAGCCAGCGCCAGCAGGTGCTGTATCGACAGGTCTTCCCGCCCGCCGAACGCCCCGCCAATCGCCGCGTACCGGATAATCACGTCGTCCTCCGGCAGCTTCAGCATCTCGGCAATCTGCCGCCGGTCCTCGTGCAGCCACTGGCCCGCCGTCTCTATCACCAGCTTGCCCGCCTGGTCGATGTAGGCGATACCCGCCTCCGGCTGCAAGTACGCGTGCTCCTGCCACGAGGTGGTGAACTCGCCCTCTAGCACCACATCCGCCTCTTCGAGCGCCTTGTCCGCATCACCCTTGCGTATCGGCACGTGCCCCAGCACATTTGTGCCCTGCGCCTCGTGCACCAGCGGCGAGTCGGGCGACATAGCGGCCCGCGCGTCCACCACCGGCGGCAGGTCCTCGTACTCCACCTCGACCAGAGCGGCCCCCGCCTCGGCAGCTTCCACCGTCTCGGCCACCACCACGGCCACCCTGTCGCCCACGTAGCGCACCTTGTCGCTGCAAAGGGCTGGCTGGTCCGACTCTACCAGCCCATACGCGTTGAAGGGCACGTCGGCGGCGGTCAGCACGTCCACCACGCCGGGGTATTCCAGCGCCTTGCTCGTGTCCAGCTTGAGGATGAGGGCGTGGGGGCGGTGGGCGAACACGATCTTGAGGTGCAGCATGTCGGCCCGTACGAGGTCGGCGGGGTAGCGGGTCGCGCCCGTGACTTTGCCGAGCGCGTCGGGGCGGGGCACGGAGGCCCCTATGAGGGTCGTCATCTGCTCACCATCCTTATTTCCTCAGCCTTACTCTTCCTCAACCTTACTGCCCACTAACTCGTACCATATCCACAGTGAGAACAGCACCACTGAGAGGCCGATGAGCGCCCATTGTGGTAAAAAGCCGTCTTTGGGTAGCCACAGCATAGCCATCATGCCTGCAAACGCTCCGAGACCTATAGTCCTACGCCACGTGTGCCGCCCGGGACGCTCCAGGGCCTGCGCGGCAGAGGCCGCCAGTGGGCCTACGGGCCTCTTGTGGTGCTCAAGTACAAGCGACACCCCCATATACCCGGCCACAAGTGCCGCCACCACAAAGAAGAGGACCATAAAAAATTGGCTGAAGAAATTGAGCTGCTGGGCGAGCCACATGACGGCCGCGGCAAGGATTACCACCATTGTGGCTACCCAGAACCAAAAATCGGAGTCCCTCTTCAATTTGGTGCCTCCTGACGGCCCCTCTTTCATGCCACGCTCCTTACGAGCCACCTACCTCATTAGCGGCAGCTAGCATCGCATCCAGTATCTTCCTGTACCCCGTACACCTGCAAATATTGCCGCTAATCGCCACCTGCGCCTCTTCCAAACTGGGCTGCCGCCGCTCGTCCAGCAGCTTGGCCCCCGCCATAATCATGCCCGGGATGCAGAAGCCACACTGCACGGCGGCGTGGTCGATGAAGGCTTGCTGTAGAGGGTGCAGCCCCTCGCCCGGTGCCGTGCCCGCCAGCCCCTCTATCGTCACAATCTCCGCGTTATGAGCCTGCGGCGCGGGCACCAGGCACGACATCGCGGCCTGCCCGTCTATCCACACCGTGCAGGCTCCGCACTCGCCCTCGGCGCAGCCCTCCTTGGTGCCCGTCAGCCCCGCGTTCTCCCGCAAAGCGTCCAGCAGCGACTTGTTCTGCGCGCCCTCAAGCCGGTAGTGCTCCCCGTTGACCGTGGCCTCTATTACGCCCCCGAACTGCGGCCCTCTATGCGTTATGTGCCCTGTAGACAGCAGCACCGGCCTCTCCGGGAAGCCCTCGCGCTCCGCGCCCGAGGCTAGCCGCCCCAGGCAGTCCGCGACGAGGGCCGCCAGCGTAGCCAGCCTGTACTCCGCCGAGCCGCGCAGGTCGCTAATCGGCCTTACGTCCCCGCAGGCCAGCCGCCCCGCCTCCGCGCATGCCTCCTGGTCTAGCCGCTTGCCACGAAGGAACTCCTCGGCCTGCCGGGCGCGCACAATCGTAGGGGCCACCGAGCCGAGCGTGATGCGGGCCTCGCTCACCCTGTCGCCCTCGAACGTCAGCACCAGCCCCGTGTGTATCACCGAAATCGCCTGCGCCCGCCGCAAGCCGAGCCTGCTCCACATGCCGCGCTGGTGGTCGTTTAGCGCGGGGAAGCGCACCTCACGCACCATCTCCCCTGGCTGAAGCACGGTGCGCCGCACCCCCTGGTAAAACTCGGCCAGCGGCACCACCCTCTCCCCCGCCAGGCTCACAAGCGCCACCTCGGCTCCCAGCGCTATCAACGCCGAGATCGTGTCGTTGGCAGGCGAGGCCGTGACGAGGTTGCCCACCACCGTGGCCCTTGCCCGTATCTGGGGAGCGCCCACTTCGATGCTGGCCTGCGCCAGCGGCAAGGCCCGTTCGAGGCACTCCCGCGACGACAGCACGTCGTTGTGGGTGGCAAGCGCCCCCAGCCGGAACACGCCATCTTCCAGCCGCACGTACTTAAGGTAGCGAATCAGAGTTATGTCAATTAACGTATCAGTGGGTTTGATGCCGCGTTGCAACTCAACCAGCACGTCGGTGCCGCCCGCCACGAGCCTGGCGGTGGGGTTGTCGCGCAACAGCGTGAGGGTATCTTCGAGGCTGGACGGCTGGAAATAGTGCTGCCACATTGCAGTTTCTCTCTAAGCAGAATGTCACCACGGCCCCAGGCGGCAGTGCCGGAGGACGGTGCGGCTAGGGCTAGTGTACGTGCAAAAGCGGCCGTGCGTCAATAGGGCGAGGGCATAGATGCGCCGTATCGCCCTGTGGGGACGCCCCGTGGCTTTAGCCA
>DASVQO010000439.1:0-11716 GCA_036389075.1 Chloroflexia bacterium
GCTGGCTCAAGCGGCCTGGCAAGACCGAGCGCGACTGGTCGATGCACTGCCTGGAGCAGATTGGCATGGCCGATTACGCCAACCGACAGATTAGCCAGCTTTCGGGCGGGCAGCAGCAGCGCGTGTTCCTCGCCCGCGCCCTCGCCCAGGACGCCAAACTCTACTTCATGGACGAGCCGTTCGTGGGCGTGGACGCTACCACCGAGCGCGCTATCGTCACGTTGTTGCAGCAGTTGCGCGAGCAGGGCAAGACGGTGGTGTGCGTGCACCACGACCTGGAGTCCGCCCCCGACTACTTCGACTGGCTCGTGCTGCTCAACGTGCGCCTGGTAGCCACCGGCCCCCTCGCTACCACCTTCACCGAGGAGAACCTGGTCAAGACCTATGGCGGCCGCATGCACGCGCTACGGGTACAGACCGCCGTGCAACAGGTGGCGGAGGCATAACGTGCTCGACCTGCTGCGCGACCTGATATTCGACTACACGCTGCGCAACGTGGCCCTCGGCTCGGCGCTGCTGGGCATCGTCAGCGGGGTGCTGGGCACTTTCGCGGTGCTGCGGCGGCAGGGGCTGCTGGGCGACGCCCTGGCCCACGCCGCCCTCCCCGGCATCTGCGTGGCCTTCATGCTCACCGGCTCCAAGGCTCCGCTGGTGCTCCTGCTGGGCGCGGCTGTGGCTGGCTGGCTGGGCACGCTGCTCCTCCTGTACGTGGTGAGAGAGACCCGCATCAGCGAGGACGCGGCGTTGGGCGTGGTGCTGAGCGTCTTCTTCGGCGTGGGCATCATGCTGCTCACCCTCATCTCGCGCAGCAACAACGCCAACCAGGCGGGGCTTGACAAGTTCCTGTTCGGCCAGGCGGCCACGCTCGTGTGGGATAGCGTGCTTACGATGCTCGTAATGGGCGCGGTGGCCCTGGTGGTGGTGGGGCTGCTGTTCAAGGAGTTCAAGCTACTCACGTTTGACACCGATTTCGCCGCCAGCCTCGGCTTCCCCACCAATCGCCTGAGCGTCCTGCTCACGTCCCTGATCGTGATAGCGGTGGTGATTGGCCTGCAAACGGTGGGCGTGGTGCTGATGGCCGCCATGCTCATAGGCCCCGCGGTAGCCGCCCGCCAGTGGACCAACCGCCTGGGGGTCATGGTGGGCGTGAGCGCGCTGATAGGTGCCCTCTCTGGCCTGAGCGGCGCCCTCATCAGCGTCAGCGACGTGGGCCTGCCGACCGGCCCCATGATTATCCTCAGCCTCACGGCAATCGTCGCTCTCTCCCTACTGTTCGCCCCGGAACGCGGCATCGTGTGGGACCGCCTGCGCGAGATACGCAACAGGCGCTTGATGCGGGAAGAAGGCGCGAGCGGTTAGCTATTCAGATGTTGGGTGCTCCCTGCACCCTGCCGGGGCTTGATGTGTCTCCAAAGCTCACTCCCCGGTAACTGAAGGAGCAACTCGATTGGCGGACGATTCTGTTATACATAGAGTGCTAGCCTCGGTTGTTGTATGGGGTTGCTTGTATGAAATGGCTAAGGTATCTAACAGCGACGGGACTGAGACATACACCGTATCGAGTTGGAGCGACTATGACCGGCCTACAGACTCAGAACGAACACCTATAAGGGTATATGAATTCGCGTCCGAGGAAGAAGCAAGAGCAGACTGGAAGCGACTTCTGGACGACGTTTGCTGACAGAGATCTCATTTAGCAAAGAACTAAGAATCGCGGGAGCAGTATGAGTTCAGGCACAGTAATACTACTAACGGGCATATTGGTCGCCGTGGCGTGCGCGATGCTGGGCGCGTTCCTGGTGTTGCGCAAGATGGCTATGATGGCCGACGCCATCAGCCACGCTATCTTACCGGGGTTGGTGCTGTCGTACTTCCTGGCGAACGGACCTAACTTGCTGGCGGGTTTCTTCGGGGCGGCGCTGGCGGCCGTAATCACGGTCAGCCTGGTGGAGGCGCTGCAAAAGACGCGGCGGGTGGGCGGCGAGTCAGCCATAGGGCTGGTGTTCCCCGCCATGTTCGCGCTGGGCACCTTCTTCGTGTCGCGCTTCTTCTCCAACGTGCACCTCGACACAGATGCTGTGCTCTACGGCAACATCGAGTTCGCAGCGCAAGACGTGCTCATCATAGGCAACACCAGCCTGGGGCCGCAGTCGCTATGGGTAATGGCCTTCCTCTGTGTGATGAACGGCCTTTTCATCAGCCTGTTCTACAAGGAATTGAAGCTGGCGACTTTCGACCCTGGTTTGGCGGGCACCCTAGGCTTCTCCCCGTTCCTCCTGCATTACGCCCTGATGAGCGTCACCTCGGTAACGGCGGTGGGCGCGTTCACGGCCGTGGGCGCGGTGCTGGTGGTGGCCCTGATGATAGTGCCCGCCACCACCGCGTACCTGCTGACCGACAAGCTGCCGGTGATGATCGGGCTGTCCATCGGCATTGGCGCCGCCTCCGCCGTGAGCGGCTACTACCTCGCGGTGACCCTCGACTCCTCTGTGGCCGGGGCTATGGCCTCGATGACGGGCGTGTTCTTCGGGCTGGCGCTGCTCTTCTCTCCGGGGCAGGGCATCGTGGCGAGGGTGCGCAGGCTGGCCGAGCAGCGCGCGCAGTTCGCCGCCGAGACGCTGGTGGTGCACCTGTTCAACCACGAGAATACCCCGCAGGCCGCCGCCGAAAGCTCGGTGGAGCACCTGCACGACGAGCTCCTCTGGTCCGCCGAGCTGTCCCAACGTGCGATAAAGCGCGCCATGTCGTCGGGCCTCATCCGGCGCGAAGCCGACCAACTGAGCCTCACCGCAGAGGGCCGCGACATAGCGCGTAGCCTTGCTTCGGAAGCAGCTTAGAGGCGCGTATTGGGTGTCTGGACATGGGTAAGCCCAAGCAGTTGCCGCAGATAACCGAAGAGCAAGTCCAAACCATCGCAACGCCCAAGTCGTTCGAGCGCGGTAGCGATTACCTGGAGCGAGGAGCGGTGCTGAGCCTCGTACTGCGCGGCAACCGCCTTTTCGCTGAAGTACAAGGCAGCGACTACGACCCGTACAGGGTAGCAGTTGAGCTGCACAAGAGCGGCATCGCAGTGGGCAACTGCACCTGCCCATACGAATTTGGCGGCGCTTGCAAGCATATCGTCGCAACCTTGCTTGCGTACATACAGACACCCGAAGAAATAGAGCATCGCCTGCCTATTGAGGAGTTGATCGCGCCGCTATCACCTGAGCAGTTACGCGCTCTTATCGTGTCGATGGTAGAGGAACAGCCCGAATTGGCAGACTTTATCGATAGCGCGGTACCGGACTACCCGCGGTGACGCTCACACGTCCGAACTCGCGCCTGGCGGTTGAAACCGGAGATGACAAGGACGAAGTCCCTTCAGGGGACGCCTCTTTTTCCTGTAGTCCGCGTAGGCGGAGTTTGTAATCGTAGCACGCAGTTTCAACCGCCGGGGGACTTCCGTACCACAACCTTCCCCTGCTTGACCACCAGCCACACCCGCTCCAGCGCCGTAATATCCGCGACGGGGTCGGCGCCCTCCTCCAGCACCAGCAGGTCGGCCCACTTACCGGCCTGCACCGTGCCAATCTCCTCCGACAGCCCCAGGGCCTTTGCCGAACCGAGCGTGGCGACCCGTATCGCGCCCAGCGTGTTCAGGCCGTGCTCGGTCATCAGGCGCAGCTCGGTTACAAGGTCGTGCGAGGGGTTGAAGGGCGTACCGCCGTCGTTGCCCGCGGCGATAGTCACCCCGGCAGAGAGCGCCCACTCGAACGACCTGAAGTGGGCCTGCATCACCCGGCGCGACTTCTCCAGAGCGTAGGCGGGGATGCCCCGCTCCTCGCCTGCTTCCACTATTTGGTATGGGGCCGCCAGGGTGGGCACAAACACCACGCCCCGCTCCACCATCATCTGTATCGCCTCTTCGTCCAGGAAGATGCCATGCTCCACCGTGTCGATGCCGGCCCGTAGCGCGGCCTTGATGCCCTCCGTGCCCTGCGCGTGGGTGGCCGCGAGCTTGCCGACCTTGTGGGCCTCCTCCACGCCTGCCCGTATCTCCTCCTCGCCCAACTGCTGCGCGCCAGGCTCCACGCCCGGTGTGAGCACGCCGCCGGTAGCCATTATCTTGATGCAGTCCGCGCCCTTCTTGAGGTTCTCGCGGGCACCCTTGCGCACCTCGTCCGGCCCGTCCACCTCCATACCGATAGGCCAGCCGTGCCCGCCGGTCATGGTGAGCACCTTACCGGCGCACAGCAGACGCGGCCCCGGCCACTCGCCCGAGGCGAAGGCATCGCGCAGGGCCATCTCGATGTACTCGTAGCCCCCCAGGTCGCGTGCGGTGGTGATGCCCGACATGAGCATCTGCTCGCACCGCTTGACGCTATGGAGCACCAGCGTGGGGAGGCTCGTGCCGTTGGTGTAGGCGAACGGGTCGGGACCGGCGTTCATCGTGATGTGGCAGTGGGCGTTGATGAGGCCGGGCAGCAGCGTGCGCCCCCCAAGGTCGATGACCTCGACGCCATCTCCCGACTGCTCCCCGCCGCCACCCTCCCGCACGCTCTCTATGCGCCCGCCCCGCACGGTGACAACTACATTGTCCCTCGGCTGAGACCCGGTGCCGTCAATCAGCCGCACGTTGGTAAGTGTAAGGTCGTTCATCGCGGATGTTCCCTTCGTAGTGAGGTGAATCTAGGGCCTATCTGCAAAGTTGCGCACTGGCAGGACCGAATCGGCCTCTGTCATTCTGAGCGTAGCGAAGAATCTCAAGAAGGTAGTACAGGGAGGCTGTTGAACTATACGTATTATGGTTATGGTGCTGGCGTTCAACGTAGGGGCTATGCCAGCATCTCAGATTCTTCGCTACGCTCAGAATGACAGGGGCCACCCTGGTCCGCCTGTCCCGAACAGTTTGCAGATACACTCTAGCCTTAGCATGCCTGTCCCTGTCTGCTCAACTCCGTTGTTAGAGCAAACTCCGCTCCCTGGTGATTAGGAGGGGGAGCCGCAAGGACGCCAGGAGCCTGCCCTGAGCGAAGCCGAAGGGACGCCAGGAGCGCGCCAGGAGAATAGAGGTTAGAGGCCCGATTGAACCATTGCAGGCGGCAACGGGGTAATATAGTCACCCTCTATCGTGTTTCCTCGTTGCCGTCGGGAGATAAGAGTATGAAGCTAGCTACCACCGGCCTCGGCAACCTGCTTCCCCTGGGCAGGACGCTTTGCTTGCTGGCGCTGCTTGTGACGGTGTTGGCCTCGGCTCCCTCCACGTCACGGGCGATGGGCTTTGGGACGCGAACGATGCAGCCAGCCCAGCAGACCCGCACCCTCGGCCCCGCTAATATCCCCGTTTCGGGCCGCTTCCTTGAAGTGTGGAGCGCACCCGGCAGCCAGCAAGGGAGCGTGTACGTAAACGGCTGGCCCATTACGCCGCGCCGCCCCGAAATCTCCCTGGAAGATGGCAAGGTGTACGACACGCAGTGGTTCGAGCGCGCCCGCTACGAGGCGCACCCGCAGAACGCCCCGCCCTACGACGTGCTGCTCGGCCGCCTGGGTGCCAATCTCGTGGAGGGCCGCGGCGGGCTGGACCCCGCGACAAAACGCGCCCGCAACCCCGAAGACGAGCCTTTTGTAGCCATAGACGTGCGTGCCGAGGCCGACGGGCGCACCAAACTATGGTTCCCGGAGTCGGGGCATACCATTTCGGGAAAGTTCCTCGATAGCTGGCGCAAGTACGGCGGCCTGGGGCAGTTTGGCTTCCCTTTGTCAGAGCCGTTCCAGGAGGCATCCCCCACCGACGGCAAGACCTACACCGTGCAGTACTTCGAGCGCGCCCGCTTCGAGTTGCACCCAGACGCGCCCGCGCCATACGACGTGGAGCTTGGCCTCCTGGGCGTGCAGCAGCACTTGCGCGCCCCCGTTCCCGCCGAGCAGTTGCTGATTGCACCTCCTCCCGGTGTAACTTCGGCAAAGGACACGCTCTTCATCGGCTCCCTGCACCAACCTACTACCCTGGTGGGCTTCGAGGAGTCCACTACCGTGGTCGCCCGCTTCCTCGATGCCATCACGTTCGGGGACCGCCTGGTGCACGGTGACGACAAGCAGAACTACTTCCCCCTGGCGGCCTGGTACGTGCCGACCTTCGAGAATGGCGGTTCCTTCTTCGTTGGCACGGGTGGGGACAGCCACCTGGTGACCAAGTACAAGCTCCGCCCGGGCATCAAGTGGTCGGACGGCGAGGAGCTCACCTCCAACGACGCTATTTTCGCCTACAAATTCCTGCTGGACGACCCCTACACCACAACGAAAGGGCAGCTTCTTAAGCTGCAAAGTGTCGATAACCCTGACAGGTACACCATCGTCTATAACTGGATGTCGGCCAACCAGGCGAAGGCCAAGCTCAATGACCCTGCCACTGACAAGCTGGCTTACGATTTCCTCAGACTGTACGCGGACCGCAACGCACCCGTGGTGGATGTGGCCTATTTCCTGGTCGGTACCGTACTGCCCGAACATGTACTGGGAAAGCTGCCAATTGACAGGATACAGCAGTCCGCGTTCGCCCTCGACCCGGTGGGCTATGGCCCTTACAAGGTGCAGTCGTGGACGCAAGGCGACCAGTTGGTGCTGACGCGCAACGAGAACTATAACCTGACCGGTAAACCGCTCATCAAGACGATAGTTTCACGGTTCCAGTCGGACGTCAACCAGAACGTGTCGCAATTCGTGAACGGCCAGCTTGATGCCATAGCGGACGATGCCTTGATAGTGACGCCGGAACAATGCCCGCATATAGTGAGAGCGGGAGGTGTGTGCGCGGCTGCTCCGGGGCCAACCTGGGAGCACCTGGAATTCTCTTTCACCTATCCCCCCTTCCAGGACAGGCGGGTGCGCCAGGCCATCATGCAAGCTATCGACCGCCACCGGATCAATAATATCCTGTTCGCGGGCGCAGGCTACACTCTGAACGGCCCTACGCCTCCCTCCGTGTACTTCTCACTGGAAAACCCGAATTTCGCCCTGGAGTTCCCCGACCTCGCAGCTAAATACACGCTGCCCCGCTACCCCTACGATCCCGAGGCGGCCCGCAGGCTGTTGGATGCAGCGGGTTGGGTGCCGGGGCCTGATGGCATCCGAGCGAAGGATGGGGTAAAACTATCGTTTGAGAACGCCCCCACTCGCAACGCCAGGAGCCAGGTTATCCACGTGCTCGTCCAGGCGGACCTGAAGGCCGTGGGTGTCGATTGGGTGACCGTGAACGCCCCACAAGAGGACTTCCTACCACGGCCGGGGCCGCTTCAACTGCTAGCCTCGGGCAAGGCTAAGCTTGTGCATCTCGCGCTATCGCAAGATGCTTTTACGGATTTCCGTGCCTTTTCCACCGACGAACTATGGACGCCTCAAGCGCCGAGAGCTAACGTGCAACAGTATAAGAACAGCAAAGTCACCGAGGCGAACCGCATTTTCAACCTGGAGGCCGAGCGCACGAAAGTGGCCGAGGCCGCGGCCATCGCCCAGGTGGAGATCATGAACGACGTCGCCGTGGTGCCCCTCGCGCAACGCCCCAACGTCGAGATCTACCGCACTACTCTCCAAAACCGCAAGCTGAGCAACAGCACAGTCTCGCAATGGTGGAACATAATGCAGTGGTACTTCAAGTAGCGGACCAGGACGAGGACGCAAAGGACGCAAAGGAGTAGCAAAGTGAGACAGGACCTTTCTGCAAACCGTAGGAAGCGAGCGAACAAAGGTGGCCCTTGTCATTCTGAGCCCTTCGGCTACGCTCAGGGTAAACTCCGCGAAGAATCTCGTCCTCCACCCCGTTGTTACCCCTTTCAAGAGCACCATAACACCGTACGGGCGTAAAGAAAGGTGCTGTTTGGGTGCTGTGGGACGAGATTCTTCGCAGAGTTTACCCTGAGCGTAGCCGAAGGGCTCAGAATGACAGGGGCCGGGCTTGGTCCCGCCCGTACGGACTTTGCAGATAGCCTCTAGTACAAGAGGACCAGGGTACACGATGCGGTACCCCGGTCCCTCTGCTCAGAACACGCTTATCTTATCCTTTGCGCGTCCTTTGCGTCTTTGCGTCTTTGCGTTTTCGTCTCGCCGGTGCTAGCTTAATTGCTCTAGCTGTTCGAGGGCCAATCGCCTGCTTTCGGGGGCCTTGACGGGGGTCTGGGCGTCCACGATCTTGCCCTCCCGGTCGATGACGTACTGGCCCCGCACTACGTTCTTCCTGACGCTGCCGTCCTCTCGCTCCTTGGTGCCCAGGCTGTTGAAGGTCTCCGATACCTGGAAATCAGGGTCCGACAGCAAAGTAAAGGGCAGGTTGAGCGCCTCGCGGAACTTCTTGTGGCTGTCAACACTGTCTGGGCTGATCCCTATGACGACAGCGTCCTTTTGCTGGATGTCGGCGTAGGAGTCGCGGAAGGCGCAGGCTTGTAGCTCGCAGCCGCTGGTGAAATCGGCGGGGTAGAAGTAGAGCACAACGTTCTTGCCCCGAAAGTCGGACAGCTTCACAGGCTTGTCCTCATCGCTCATAAGCTCAAAATCGGGGGCGGTCTCGCCAACGGAAGGCATGGCATAGTCTCCTTGCATCGTGTGATAGTCCACTATAACGCATCTCGCCCTCGGAGTCATGGCGCAGATCAACGCACGGCGGACGCACGGCATCTATGCTGGCACCTCCACAAGCACCCAAAGCCCCACCCTGTCATTTCGAACGTAGTGAGAAATCTCGTCCCACAACACCCAAAGAAACGCCTTTCTCCTGGTACTACCAGCGGACTTCTACAAGAAAAGTGTCACACCGGGATGGAGGACGAGATTTCTCACTGCGTTCGAAATGACATGCGCGGGGCTTTGGGTGCGTACACTTTAGAGTGGTGCCAGCCACGGCTCAGCAAGCCTATGTCCCATCTTGGTACAATTAGAACAGCACACCCACCTACCTGTTGATAGCTCACTCCACGCTAAACGGAGCTTCTAGAAGGGACGCCGCACTCCTTGCCTAGTAGACGCTTATCGCCCGCGATAGCCGCGCTGCTCGCCCTACTGCCCATCCTTTCGGTTGGGGCCGCCGGGTACGCGCCCCCTGCCGCGAGCTTCGAGGGGTGGAGCGCGCCCGTCAACATCTCCAATTCGGGTCAGTACGACAACACCCCCTCCATTGCCGCCTCTCCTAATGGCGCGGTGAGCATAGTCTGGCTGCGCAGCCAGGGGGCCAACCCCAATGCCAACCTGCTGCTGCAAGCCCGCAACTCCTCCCTGGGCGGTGCCTTCCAGCAGGAGCAGCTAGCCGAGAGCGTGCCGCAGAAGTCGAGCGGCGGAGCCATCGTGCGGCTGGACGCGCTGGGCCGCAAGCACATCGTCTGGTGGCAGTACGAGGACCGCGCGGTGTGCGACTACTACGTGCGCATCGAGGCCGACGGGCGTACCTCGATCAAGGAGCAAGTGCCGGGCACGTGCGGCCATAGCTACAAGAACACCGCCCTCGCAATCGGCCCCGACAACAACGCCCACATGCTCTTCGGCCAGAACCTGCAAAGCCTTTTCTACTGGGTGCGCGCCGACTCCGCCTGGCCCGTGCAGGCCGAGCGGATAAGCGGCACCACCACGCCCGAAGCCCCCACACTGGGCGTGACCAGCCAGGGCACCGCAATCGCCGCCTGGAAGGACAAGGCCCCCGGCGGCTTTGGCGACATCTACACGGGCGTGCGGCAGGCCCCCGGCAAGTGGCAGGTAGAGAACGTGTCGCACACCCTCACGCCCGGCTGCGAAGGCAACTCCATCACAGACGAGCCTGCCCTGGCAGCGGACCCCACGGGCGGCATGCGCCTGGTGTGGGAGGACGAACGCTGCGACCCCCGCAACCCCGAGCCTACCCTGCGGGAGCCATACTATCGAGAGTGGGTGCCTGCCACAGGCTGGAACGCTCTGCCTCCCCTGCGGCTGCATCGCACCCCCGGTAACGCCTTTGGCATCGCCATCACGGTGGATGCGGCGGGCACCGCGCACATAGTGTGGGCCGCCGTGCTGCGCGCCCGCTTCGCCTTCTACTACGCCAGCGGGCGCGGCGACCGCTTCAGCGACCCGGTTACGCCCTTTGAAGACTGGGCGCGGGGTGAGGCCATCAAAGACATGTCCCTTGCCTACAGCCCAGGTTACCTGCACCTGGCCTTCGGCAGCCCCCGCGATGACCCCGACAAGGAGAACTATTACACCTACTTGCAGATAGGCGCGCCACCTCCGCCACCCCCGCCCAGGCTGCCACCCTCCAATGAGAAGGTGCCCGGCAACGGCAGCCGCGCTTTCCCTGAGACCGGCTACACGGTCACGGGCGTATTCCTCGACTACTGGAACGCGCACGGGGGCCTGCGGCAACAGGGCTTCCCCATATCTAACGTGGTGCGGGAGACCTCGCCCCTGGACGGCAAACCCTACCTGATGCAGTACTTCGAGCGGGCGGTGTTCGAGTACCACCCCGAAAACCCAGCCGCTAGCAATGTGCTCCTGTCGCAGCTTGGCACGTTCCGCTACCGCCTGAAGTACCCCAACGGCGCGCCCGACCAGCGGCCCAACCAGGACGCCGTGGCTCCATTCCCCGAGACGGGGCACCGGGTCGGCGGCTCGTTCTTGCTGTACTGGCAGCAGAACGGCGGCCTCTCCCAGCAGGGCTTCCCCATCTCGGACGAGTTCACCGAGGTGAGCGAGACGGACGGCAAGCCCTACACGGTGCAGTACTTCGAGCGGGCGGTGTTCGAGTGGCACCCGGCGAACCCACCGCCCAATAACGTCTTGCTGTCGCTGCTGGGCGTGTTCCGGCTCAAGCAGCAGTATGGGGGAGGATAATCACGTATGAAGAAGATTTCCAGGCGGGAGGCGCTGGGACTCGCGGGCCTGGGTGCGCTCGGCCTGGGGGCTACGGCACTCGGCATTGACAAAATAGCCCCACGCGGCAGTGGGGAGAAAGAGGGAGAAGGCGACATGCTGACGGTCTTCACTTTTGGCGACTCTATTCTCGACTGCGGGCACTACAACCAGTACGGCGTGCACCCCGGCCAATTGGCCGTGCGCAACGACGACAGGCTCTTCCCCGAGTTCAAGGGCAACGACCTCACCTCACGCGCCGGGGGCAGGCTGGAACACAGGGCGGTGGATGGGGCCACGGTAAGCGGTCTGCCATCGCAGGCGCGCGGCCTCAAGGTGGAAGGCCCTGCCGTGGCGATGCTCACCGTGGGGGGCAACGACCTGCTCCAGGGGCTGGTGATGGATAGCGGACCGGGGATCAGCCGCTTTGCACAGGCGTTGGAAGCGTTTCTCAAGCAGTTGCCCATCCGCCCGGTGCTCGTCGGCAACGTCTACGACCCCAGCTTCGGCGACGACAACCAGAACTTCCTCGGCGTGGACCCTCGGCTCGCGCGCGAGAACCACCGCCGCCTGAACGCCGTGCTGGCCGAGATGGGCGATAAATACGGCGCGCTGGTGGACCTGCACGCCCACTTCCTAAAAGGTGACCCTTCCTGGTACACCCACACTATAGAGCCAAGCCTCACCGGGGCCTCCGAAGTGCGCCGCGCCTTTCTCCCGCACATTTTGAAGTAGGGCTGCGAGCGGACCCTGCCCCGGCGGCCCCTACGTTGCGTATGGAAGGACCACACTCCCGCCCTGTCATCCTGAGCGTAGCGAAGGATCAGCCGCCCGTGCCTGGCAATCCCAACGCTCAGCACCAGCGTTACAC
>DASVQO010000440.1:0-3638 GCA_036389075.1 Chloroflexia bacterium
GGGCGGCGCTCGGCTACGAGGTAGCGACGTTTATCAGGTCCGTGGCCGAACTGGCGGACATAGTGAGCTACGAGCCTTTCCAAGCGGCGGACCTTGCCTCTGAAGGCGACTCGCTGTACATCGCCTTCCTGCCGGGGCCGCCTGGTGATGAAGCGCGGGCAAAGCTGATGGCCTTACGCACGGACGTGGACGATTTCCACGTTCATGGGCGCGAACTCTACTGGCTGTGCCGTACAAGGCTCAGCGAGTCGAAGTTTGGCGGCGGACTGCTGGAAAAGACGCTCAAGATGCCCGCGACGCTGCGCAACTCGACCACGGTGAGGAAGCTTGCCGCGAAATATCCTGCTTAAGCCGCACCCTGTCATTTCGAACGTAGCGAGAAATGACAGGGTGCGGCTTACCTGCTGATGTTCGACAATCCTGTTTCTCTGATCGCCGCCCGCTTGAGGCCCCTGAGGCTTAGAAGCAAGATGCTTATATCCACGCACAGCATCAGGTTGTAAGCTATGGCGGCTACCGGGGCTGCTGAGGCCCCTTGCAGCAGGGCGGGCAGGGGGCTGTACGGGGCCACGGCAAGCTGGATGATGACGAATATAGAGAGCAGGTCTACCAGTTGGGCGCGGCGCACCGCCTGGGGCTTGTGCATGGCAATCAGCCTGCCCCGCAGCATGAACGAGGCCGCGTGCAAAACCGGCATCGGCACCAGCCAGCGCGCTACCTCGGCTGCCAGGTGGGCGGTCTGCGGCGGCGACTGTATGACGGTGCTGAATATCCACTCGGACAGCGGAGTGAAAGCGAACAGGGCCATCAGCGCGCCCAACCCAACACCCACCCCCATTATCACGCGCGGCCCGCGCTCGCGCACTACCTCGTTCGAGCTGCCGGACCAGGCAATCGAAGCCTGCGTCATACTCAGTGTCGGGCCGAAGGCGAGGAAGGCCATGCTCCAGGCGGTCTGGTAGGCGGCCACGGCGATGGCTACCGTCTCGTCGTCGGGGGCGGCGGCCCAGGCCACGGCAGCCGAGGCGATGCCGGCCCGCATGATGGGCTGCACCAGCGTGCTCATGATGGCCGTGCCGCTCAGGGGGAAGAAGAAGCGGCGGATGTCGGCCCAGGTGGGAGGGGGCTTGCCCGGTATGGCTTCGGGCATCGTCTTCACCAGGCGGCTGGTCCAACCCTGCACCGCCAACGCTTCCGCCGTGACACTCACCAGCATCGCGAGCACCGCTATCGCCGCAGGCTCGATCCGCAACACGCTCGACCCCAGCCAGCCGAAGAAGGTCAGCGCCACAATTAGGGCCGCCATCCTGACTATACCGCCCGCGCCAACCGGCTTGGGGTGGCCGTGCTTGATGAGCGCGCCCTGGCACAGCCGCCGCCAACCGATGGGCACCGGCCACAGCAGGAACGCCCACACGGCGGGCCGCGCCGCCTCCGCTACCTCCAGCGGTATGTTCATCACGCCCCGCACGATGAGGTCGTACAGTGGCGAGAACGCGATGATCGAAGCGAGCACGAACAGCACGCCCGCCATGACCATGTAGAAGCGTTGCAGCATGCGGAAAGTGCGCTGGTCGGTCGAGAGGGCGGTCGAGAGGTCGATCATCGAGATGTGCGAGGCCTCGTACACCAGCGCGAGGGAGAAGGCCACGCTCAGGGCGGCCACGGACGTGTTGGCGTTGGGGAAGCGGTTGAGCACCGCGTTCACGATGGGCAGGTCGAGCGTCATCATGATGCCACTGAAGCCGAGCGGCAGGTAGAATAGGAGCAGGGATAGGTAGCTGGCGGCGTTCGTGGGGGTGGCGACCGCTTGCTCCACGGGCGCCGACAGCTCGGGGGCTTCGCTCGGGGTGGCGGTGATCTGGGCGGCGGCTTCCTCGGCCCGTGATACGGATGTCATGCGAAATTATACAACATGCAGCCTGCCAATTTAGGGCCGGCCCGCCCAGGCAAGCAAAAGGGGCGACTCCCTGGGAGTCGCCCCTTTACTCCAGAGCCTCACACAGGCTGGGACTTAGTTGCCAAGCTCGACAACTACCTCATCACGTTCGGCCTTTACCGGCTCCACGGTGAGGGTGCGGTTGCCCACCACCGCCAGGGCAGATGAGTTGGAGGTAGCGGCGGTTGTAAATTCAGCGTACACGTTGATCTGGTGCACGGCTGACCCAGCGTTCAGGAGCACCCAGTTGAAGCCGTTCGCGGCCCTGGTCTGCATGAACGTCCGTACCGCGTCGGTTTCATCGTCGGACCCCAGCTGAGTGGTCCGGCGGTAGGTGCGGTTGCAGAATACCACCTTCCCGGCGTCGGGGTCGTCCTGGCTCACGAGCACGGGCCTGCCGTCGATCTCAATCCAGACCCTCACCTGGCCGAAGGCTTCCTGGGTCTCGCTGCCGACGGTGGTCACGTCGGTCGTAATGGAGCACTCCAGCGTGACTCCGAGGTTCAAGTCCGTCGGCTTGGACGTTTTCACCTGCTCGTGCAGCAGCAATACCCTCTCCCCCGGCCCAGCGACCTCGGTGGACGAGCCGGACGCGGCAAACTTGTTGGCCGGCTCCTGGGTAGTCCCCGCGAACGCGGACTGCCCGCCCGGGTAAGCGCCCATGAGCAATAGCACCGCAGTCATAAGCGATGCAACGGATACGGCAAATAGTTTGTGTGTAGAAGTCGGTTTCACAGTGATACCTCCTGGCAATCTCTCATACTCAACTCAACGCGGTCGAGCAGTAGGGTGCTTCGCAGCCAAAGTCAAAATGGTTGCCACGATACACCGGGGTGGATTCCAGGGATGTCAGCAGTGGTCGTCAAAAGCCGAGGGAAGAAGCAGGGTAAGGACGAAAGCTGCTCTGAGGAAGGCATGAGCAGGATGCGAGGAAGGTCCGAGAATTAGTGGACCAACATCAACCGTCGTGGGGCATGGCTTTCAAACGATTCTGCAACAGCCCTGCCGTCGTTACGGTCTCTGTATAAGCAGCACCTCCTTGTGCTAGACTTGCGTGGTTGTAAGTAGCAAATGCTGTGCCAAAACCCTGTGTTTGCACCAGGTTCTAGAGACCGTTACCCGTCGTCAGTCCTCCTCCCGCAGAATAACGTGCTGAGTCGTCTCCGGCAACTCCCACAGGGCGGTCTTGAGGAAGGTCGGATAGAGGCGCAGGCCCGCCAACTCGTCCAGGCGCACCCACCGGAAGATGAGCGGCATCCCCATGTCGTCGCCGTGGAAGCTAGGCGTGGCGGGGGTAACGTTCGTGCCGGATGGGAAGCGCATCCTGTAATAGAAATCGACCTCCTGGTAGGCCCGCCCTGGCGTATCGAAGAAGTACTCGACCACCCACAACAGCTTGCCCACCTCAGCTTCGACCTTCAACTCCTCGCGCATCTCCCTGGCCGCGGCTTCCCTGGTGCTTTCCCCAAATTCGGCGCGACCGCCCGGCAGCGTCCAGAAGTCGTCGGGTTCCGCGCGGTGGACCAGCACGTACTCGCCGTCCACGAACACGGCGACCACGCGCAGGTTGAACACGGCGTTACCGTTCTCGATATGGATCAGGTGTCTGTCGTCAGTCATTTCGCGCCCTTGCCTGGCGGTCGAACCCGCGAGCAATATCAATGCCGCCCTGTCCCCACTCTTGACAGCTCTATCATAG
>DASVQO010000441.1:0-15790 GCA_036389075.1 Chloroflexia bacterium
CAGCACACCCGGACAGCCTATATGCTAGCCCAGGTACGACTTGTTGCGGCACCATTGTACCTACTGTGGGCTTGGGAATCAATTGTCAATCTTGTATATTGTTCACAAGTAGTATCCGACAAGCAGTCCATATTGCATATCGACCGCAAATAAGCGAATGCACTTCTTAGGGACGCATGCACTGGCACGGCCCTATTTCAGCTACCGTGCTCGGAGCTATAGCAAGACTAATACAAGAAGGTGCCCGCCTTCTTGGGTGACACCTTACGCACGCGGACGGCGCTATAATGCGTTCGCAAAGGCGAGATAGTGAAACATGCGGGTGCTTATCATCTCTCCAATTTACCCTTACCCAGCTATCGACGGCGGTAGAATACGCATCCTGGAACTTGCCAGGCGCGTGGCCGCGCGACACGACCTGACCCTGGCTGCGTTATTCGAGGCTAAGAGACCCCCGGACCTTGCGCTTCTGCAAGAGCTTGGCATCCGAGTTCTGACTGCTCTCAAAGCACCCATGCACGACGATGCCGCAGCCAATCTGCGCCGCTTTTTCGACCCACGACCTCGGGGTATAGCCGAGCACCACTCAGCGAAGCTGCGCGCCCTCATTGCTCACCACGCCCGCCATCACCCGCCCGACCTGGTGCATATCGAACATCTGCACATGGCACAATACGCTCGCCTTTTTCCGAGCACCCCGCGAGTGCTCGATATGCACGACGTGCTCTATCGTAGACTGCTCCGACAGATAGCCCTCGCAAGACCGTCAAGAGCCTCTCGCCTGGCAGGGCGAATAGACGCTCTCAAAGCAGGGCCTCTGGAGCGTACTACCCTCAGGCGCTTCAGCGCGGTACTTGCCGTCACCACTGGCGATGCGGCGCTCGTCCATCAGCAAGCTCCACGCACTCCTGTTTATATCGTGCCCAATGGAGTGGACACCCGCTTCTTCAGCCCGCCCTCTGTCGAAGTCCGCGAACCCTCATTGATAATGACCGCGAACTTCGGCTACTATCCCAACATCGACGGCATACGTTGGTTCCTGCGAGAGGTATGGCCGCTCCTGCGCTATAGTCATCCTTCGCTGCTGCTGCGGCTCGTGGGACGCACTGACCGGGACGAGACTGCGGAGCTGGGACACCACGATGGCGTAGAAATCGTTGGTGAGGTGGCCGACGTCCGCCCCTTTGTGGCGCGCAGCAGCGTCTTCATCGCACCGCTTCGTATGGGTGGGGGTAGTCGCCTCAAGATCCTAGAGGCGCTCGCCCAGGGTATACCAGTGGTTACCACCAGTGTGGGGTGGAAAGGGTTAGAGCTGGAGCCGGGACGGCATCTCCTAGTGTCAGACACTCCACGTGAGTTCGCGGACTCCACAAGTCGACTCCTGACTAATCCCGCACTTCGTGCGAGCCTGGCGCATGCAGGACGCACGTTGGTGGTCGAACGTTACGACTGGGACGCCAGCTCTCACAAGCTGGAGCACGCCTACTCGGCCGTATTGGGTGTGCCCTGATTAACACCTTTGTTTAGGAATCGGCTACGGCTGCCCGTAAGCACACACGTGTAACTCTTTATTCCATTGCGCAGCTTACCATACTGGGCATCTCACCCTTTCCTAGAGGACCATGGGCGGCTCTAAGCATCCCCATAGGCATGCCACAGAATTTGCGCTTACTACAGGAGAAGCACAACCCTCAACACCCCAACATATCAAAGGAGTGATACATGATGTCCGTAGAAACTGCCGTGGAACAGCTAACGAAGAGGCCGGACTACAGAATGCTGTGGCACGTAGCCAACGAGAGTGACGACTTGCAACGAATACGTGCCACTTACAAGGCGTTCGTGAGTGGGTACCTCGAAGAGAAGGGCTTGAATATAGAGCCTGCCGTCCTTGAAATCATGACTTTACTCTTTGGTGCTATATCCTGGGGAACTATCCATGAATCGGAAGAAGAGACAGTGGCGGAGGCAGGTGCACCCCCGGCTGCAGTGGCTGTGCTGAAGGGTATACAGGACCAGGTGTCTCTCGCAGACCCGGAAAGAGACTTCGCGGCCTTCTACCCGCTGGTAGCCGAGTATCTCAGTTCCCAGGGCTATGCTGTAGATGCTAAGACTTTAGAAGCATTGTGTGTGGTGGGAGTAGCTCTGTTACAGCCTTGAGCAAAGCTACTTGAGGAGCTTCTACGCCGCTTCGATCTATTCAACTCCAAAGGTAATCTGATAGCTTGGCTGCACTTGGTTGAAGTAGTTAGGCTATCGGGTCGAGGTAGACCACGTGGTGGGTCGTTCGGTGGTGAACACCTCTTGCAGAGTGGCACCCAGGTAACCGGCGTATGCAACATGGGCGGTAAAAGAGCCAGTGCGCGTTGATTTGCTGACGGACCCTACCTCCATAGCCCGGATACGCCCTGGTAGGGGTTCACCGAACACACTTTCAGCTACTTCTGTGGCGGTTTTCCCGAGGTTCCTTCGCCGAAGACGGTAACGAAGACCTATATTGTTCGCGGCTACTATTGCGTCATCTTGTTCCCACTCCTGAGGCGTGAGTAAGAATACCAAGTCGTCCCATATCTGCTGCACTCGCGCCACTTTCCTGCTGTCCAGGCCCGTATCTCCGTTTACTCCCACACCACCAACATTGAGCGGAGTAAACAGACAAGTCGCCAGGTTTCCCTCACAACTCGGGCACACTGCCATTTTGAGGTTGGGGGAGAGAAGTGGGATAGTGGCTCCACAGTGCCCACATCGGTCCAGTAGCTCCACCCCGTGTTGTGGGCAACCTTCGAGCATGAGGAAGCGCCATGGTAGGCGGTAGTATTCTTTTTCTCCAGGTAATTGTGGCTTAGACTGGTGTTCCCCGGCACCTTGGACGTGCTCGAAGTGTTCTAAGTTGGCACCCCTGTCAGCTTCGAGACATAGAGGGCAAAAGCGTATACCCTCACTCATAGCGCCAATGAGAAATCGGCTTGCTGTTTGAGGGTTGGCTGAACGTCCGAACTTACGGAGCAGATGATGGCATGTGGTGGCTTGTAACTCTTCCTCTGTGCGCGCGACTTTCCTGCGCAGTCGACTTAGGTTCGGGGCCAGTGAATCCCCAATATAGTCTAAGGCGTGTCGGTGCAAACCAGGGAAAAGTTCTTCCCCGAAACTTGTTACGGTCGCTATGCCGTTGCCCTCAGCTACTCGGATCACATAGCTAGTGAAGCTCTCCAGTGGCTTGGGCCGGGGCCGGTAGGGAAGTACGTCCAGAAAGTCCAGGGACAAAGAATCGGCATCGCTCATCGCGCGCCGATTCTACCATTCTTGATTGTTTGTTACCATAGCAGCCCACGATCTCTATACCTCTGAACTGATGTGTGGAGTAGATTGTGGGTAGCGGTTTCCAGAGGTGCCGGACCGCAGCTCAACTCCGAACAAGCCTATTGGGGCCTCCCCTAGTTGGCATTCAACTTCGCACTCGCTCAAAAACGTGTATTTGAGCATTTATCCAGGCGAGCACGCTGTCTCTGTCCGGCGTCAGGCGGTCCCACAAGTTCAAATAGTCATCGTGCAGCAACTTGATCGTAGTCGGCTCCAGAATAGCCAGGTCTACCTGCCTGGGACTGCTCTGGTTGCCTGAACTTGTATCCAGGGCTTCAAAGAGGGCAGTATCGGTGCCAACGATCTCCATGAACAGTTCTACGCCCTGTGGATCGTCTTCCTCAATCAGGCGGAGTTCGTAATTCGGGTAGCGCTCGATAAGCTCTACCAGCCGCCGCAGGCAAGTCGCTACTTCAAGCGGCGTAAGCACACCACCACCGTTAACGGCCTGCCCCGGAAGCCTGTTGAGGAGCCAGTCATCTTTCGAGACTTTCCGCTCTTCCAGTAGTTTACCCAGCATCTTTTTGTTGGCAATATGCAATACCCGCTGGTTGGAGTCCAAGCGCGCAAAGAGGCGCTTGCGGCGCTCCTCCCGTTCCAGGTACAGGAACTCCAAGTCTGCTATGAGCCGCTCGGCGTCGGTAGAGTGCTCGGATCGTACACGTTCAATACACCTATTTATGGCGGCACGCAGTACTGACAGGGGCACCAGAGTAGTGCTGAGACCGTCTTTCTTGATCAAGACATCTCCCTGGACGTTTGCCTCTTTACGTGACAACATGGCCTCAAAGGCGAGGCTACCTCTCGGAAATACCTGCAACAGCTTCTCCGCGCTAGCCCGCCCGGTCAGGAACGCCTGGCGCAGCATTGCCAACTGAGCGGTATTCTCAACTACGAGCGCGGAATCAAAATAGTCGACCTGATATGCGGCCAGGAACAGCAAGCCGGCCTGGTTTGGGACGATTATCATGTCGGGTACGGGAGGTGCGAGGCTTAGCGTGGCCGATGAAAAATAGTACGGCTCGTATTGCCCACGTCTGCCCAGGAGATTGCGGATCAGGTACCGTATGAGTTTCACGGCCTCCCTGCGGTCGCCGGGCACCCCGCGCAGGTGCACGATGTTCCAACCTCGATTTAGGCCTTCAATAAGCAAGGAGCGCCAGCGCTTATGTAGGTCGCGGTGCCGACTGAAAGCCTCCTCCTCTCCGCGCAACGAGATGAGTATCTGCTGCCCGTTAGCGGGCGGATCGCTGCCCACGGCACTCTGCAGAAGCTCACATGCGGCGTTCAGAGTCTCCCAGAGGCCCTCTATCACCGGACCGCTAGGCACCCACGCCTCCAGATCGCTGACCTTGGGAGGGTCTAATGACGGGATCAGGCTCTGCTCAGAGGGGGTGTCTCCGTCTTCCTCCACCGGGTCGCGATCACCCATACCGAGACCTTGGGCTATATCGCGATGCATACCGGCTACTGCGGCCGCCGTTTCATTGTTCAGTTTCTCTACCCGGCCGGCGTCGGCCAGAAAGTAGCCTCCGGGAACATCAAGTATCCTCTCATATGCGGAAATGAGTTTCTGACTTGGGGCTTCCTTTCCGGTCTCAACCTGGGACAGGTGCCCCTTCGAGAAGCCAGCCTGCTCAGCCATGTCGTGCAGGGTGATGCCCCGTTCCTCGCGCTTTTGCCTCAATAGTTGAGACACTCTCGGCACTGCACCGTTGGCTACCATCTGAAACTCCTTTCGCATGTGAGGCTCGGAGGCCGGGCGTTATGAGCAGTCAAACGAGTAAACAAACAGGCCAGTTTGTTTGGCCGCTTCGATTTCCAAAAATCCAGTTAAAAACCCATTGACAAGGTCCTACTCCTAGTGCTATCATAGCATCCTTAGCAAGGCAATTAATAACAGCAGCGAAACTTTTGATTATAACCGAAGTGTGCGAGCAATTCAAGTTTCGTCCCCGCCCACAGCAGCCCGCACACGCTAACACATTCTACTACGCAAACCCACCTATGACATCAACCCCAATTTTATCACCGGTAGTCAGCGCCGACTACCGATGCCTCACAACTCAAGATCAGCTTAGCATTTCGTCTCGGTCCCGAATCTTTTCGGATAGGGGCCGCTCGATACGAACAGCTAACCGCACGGACCGCAGCCAGCGAGGCAGGTATAGTCGACCTGCATAATTGCTAACCGCTAACTGCTAACTGCTGCCCCGTGCGAGTAGGGGCAGCAGCATGTATTTCCAAGATACAGCGCTAGATTCCAGGGTTTCCGTAGCGTGCGTCACGCGGTACTTTGCCGCCCCGCCGTCTATCTCGACCCGCGTCGGTTTCCACACCGACTCTCCCCGCATCGTGTTTCGCCCTCAGTCTGCCGCGTGCGCGGTGCTGCATGCGCACCCGGTGCTTTACGTTCAGGGGTCCCTTTTACTCGCCCGCCTTTCCCTTCTTACCATGGTCCTCCTGGCACCTAATAAGGCCACAGGCTGAGAGTGGAGCGGTAGCAGGTTCGCCACCCTGCAACCCTCCACTTTTTTCTTGACTTGGAGTGAAACCGGAGAATTAAAGGCGCATCACCAGAATGGAGGACATGGGCGTGCCACCAGCCGACACAGAATATTCATCTGCAACTGCCGCCGCACCGGACACGCCTGGCCCGTATGTCAGCCGTCCGGAATTAGTAAACGACAGGACGGACCGATATGCAACCTTCTGTTTTGCTCAAATCGCCACAGGTCAAGCGCGTCGCTCGCCGCCAGGTGACGCGCTCGAAAACTCGTGGGCATATAACCATTATTGGCGGGGGGATTTCAGGCCTCTATGCCGCGCTACGTTATCTAGAACTGGGATACGAGGTAACCCTGTACGAGGCTCAAACACGGCTCGGAGGCCGGCTGTTGTCAGTACACATTCCCGGGATCGGCACCGCTCTTGAAGCGGGGGCCATGCGCTATACTACCAAAGACGAGCTGCTAATGGCCCTGATCGACGAACTAAAACTCGAAACTGTGGAATTTCAGATACCGACCGGCTACTACCTGCGAGAGACGCAGGTCCCGGTAAGTACGGTTCCGGATCATCCGAACAGCGGCAGGACTACTATAGATGGTAAGCCTGTAACTGTGCTACCTTACATTTTCCGCGAGGATAGTCGCCACCTGCCTATGAACCCCGAGGGCTTGATCAGCGCCGCCATGGTGAGGTTCATGAAGCAGCTACAGTTTCCGGACATGGGCCAAGATGACGCCACGAACCTGGCCCGCAGGCTCGCGGGCTTGAATGAGGTCGCACCTGACTGGGACCAGTTCTCCAAGGGCGACTGGAAAGACATCAGCAAGTATGGTATCCGTAAGGATGCCTCAGGGGTAGTGCGCGGAGAGACGCCCCTGCATGATATGGGGCTTCAGAACATGATCGGGCAGTTCCTGGGTGGGGCTGCCGAGAAGTTCGTGGTCGGGTCGATCGGCTACGACACGGTGCCCTCTAACTGGAACCTGGCCGCCGCACTGGAGTGGTTCGCCCAGGACTTTAGTAGAGATACTCGCTACCGTATGATAGTGGGCGGCTTTGGCCGGCTCATCGATGAGTTGGAAAAGCGCGTAGTAAAGGAAGGCGGTAAGATCCTTACCAGCCACCAGCTTGTCGCCCTGTCGCCGCTGACGACAGGGCGCACACAGCAATGGCGGTTGACTTTTGCAGCGGGCAAGAACCGTGAGCAAAGAGACGTGATCGCCAGCCAGGTGATCCTGGCGCTGCCACCCGGTCCGATTGAGAAGTTGAGCGTCGACGCTCCCCGCTGGGACGAGTTCAAGTTGAACGTCCTCGGCACAGTTGAGAAGCGCAAACTCCTCAAGGGGTTCCTCGTATACCCCAGGTCCTGGTGGGAAGGCCAGAAGATGCCGGGCGACTCGACCGCCAGGTTGTTCACGGACGGCCATCTGCGTAGCATCTACTACTACGGCCCAGAATGGCTCAGGGACCACTCCGAGACGCCCACGCTTTGCAACCCCGACTGGGCCGTGATAATGGTATATACCGACGGCGAGCACGTCGACTACTTTACCCCGGCCATGAAGGGGCAACCGTGGCTCCACGCGGACATGCAGTCGGACGCCTGCGGTGCAAACCTGGTGCAGCGCGAGAAAATCAACAAAGTGCTGCAAGCTCGCGGGGCATCAGGGCGCATGGTGCTCAAGATCCACGAACTGCTCGCGGAGATACATGGCATCCCGGTCTCCAGCATTTCCATGCCGCTGTTCGCGTTTTACGCCGACTGGGCAGGAGATCCCTTCGAGGCGAGCGGGTGGCATACCTGGAAATGCGGCGTACAGCCCCGGCCGGTAGCCCGCCGCATGCTTGACCCGCTCGGCACTGGTAATCTTAGTGCAATAAACGAAAGCCACAGCCCCGGGCAGGGCTGGTGCGAGGGGTCACTGAGGACCGCCGAGTATAATGTGCTAGCGCACCACGGTCTCGCCACGGCGTCCTGGGTGGGGATGCCTGCTGAGGACTTTCGAGAGTATGTCAGCCCTTAGACTCCGCACAGCATGCTGTGCGGGCAACTACAGAGGGAGTAGGTGGTTTTCACCTACTCCCTCACTTTATGGTAATTAATTACTCATGTCAGGAGAATTATCGCTAAAGAGCTACAGAGTGTATCAAGACCTTATTACCCTCTGTTCTTCTATACGATTACCCTTCCAATCCACTTGTGTAGCCCTCAAGAATGGCATGTCCTTGGATGTGCCGGGTTCTCCGGTGTTTCATATTACCCCTGTACGATCTACCATAGCCCCAGGGTTGGATCAAGAGTCTATAGGCCTACTTTCCTCTCTTAGCTAGGCGGACTCTCTTCCTGCTACTCTTTTGTTGACTACGTAAGAGATGTATCGAAAAAATGCCCTGGCTGGTGAAGCGCTGGCTACCAACTCTTATGCAGCCATACTGAGAGAGATAAGTAGAAAGCAATGCTTCGCCTGGGGAGGCGCTGGAGAGCTTGCATCTCTGCTGAGTAAGGGGCTTGCGGGGAAGCACACCTAGTTTCCTCTTCTAATTTGGTTTCTGTGGTACCTCTCTGACGATCACAGCCCCCGTCGTGCATGATTGTCCAGTGGCCTCTTTTCACCCCTACTAAAGTGAGTACAACGCCAGGTTCTTTTATCCGTTACTACTTTTGTAAATTTTTGTGTAATTACTCTCACTGCTCTAAACTCAATTGCCCTATGGCAGTATAATTGAACCTCTTAGTCATGTGCACCAGTTCAGCACAGCAACAAGCAGAGTCAAATCAATGTCAGGTTCCTACCCAACGAGTGATCCCAAGCAGGTAAGATTGCGCCACCCCTCTTTTAGTATCTTGTGTGGGACTCAGTCGCCGGCGAGACATGCTGCGATGATACTTAGGCGTTGCGGATTACACCTTAGCCCTGATGCTTCAACCAAGCTCATTATTGACAGCCCCAGAGGCTTTGCGCTCAATAGATTGGAAACAGTTGATGGGTGCGGCCCACGATTGGTTGTGTCTACTTCCAGCACTTGTGTCGAGTATTGGGAGGACCTGTGGAGCCTCAAGCCTCAAGTCCTGCTCGTCGGTGAAAGTCGAGAGGAGCGATTGGCTCAGGCTCTAGTCCGAGCATCCAACGGGGAGAGGTATCGCGTAACCCCGGATGTTACCACGCCACTCAGTTCTTACGAAAGAGCGCTGTTACGCTACATCGCGTATGGTTGGGCCAGCGAACGTATAGCCTGTGAATTGGATATACAGGAGAAAACAGTCCGTAACACCCTGACGAGAGTGTACCAGAAGCTCGACGTGACGAACCGTATAGAGGCAGCATTGTACTACTGGGGAATACAGCAAGTGCTCACCGGTATGGCTCCCCCCGTCGATTTTGCCGACTTTGCCGAACCTCATAAGCTGAACCAGGAATAATCAGGAAAGCAGGGACATTTGTCTCTAGCAGACTAGTACCATTTGCCGATATAGTTGTCGACAAGGCTGTTCAGTTCATATGAACCTATGAGCAGCCGTGATTGCCGCTATCCGGTTTGGCGCGATAACGCATCATTACGCGGGTAGGTGTGTCATCTGCCTCCCAGGTCCGTTGCTAAGGGCTTTGGCAGTGGCTTATGACACGCACCTTATCTTGTGTTGCAAAGGAACTATCATGCACCCAACAAACCATCGAGACCAGCAGCCTCCAACCTTCGGGAACACTTCTCGGCGCTCGCTCTACCGGACTTCGTCGAAAGCTTCCATCTTTTCAATTTGCACAGCGCTGCCTAGCGTGCTCACCCGCAAGAAGATGCGCCGGCGCATCGGTAGGTTTGTTAACCTGTTCGTCATAATGTCGCTGCTGTTGACGTCAGTCGGGGGCGTATCTCCCAGTACCCCCCGAATAGCCGGCGCGGAGCCACAAACAGGTACTCCGCCACCTCCACGTCCCGAGGAGCGCACGGCGCCACCCTGGGTAGACCCTCAACTCCCTAGCTTGACAATAGATCTCGACGTTACTCCCCGCATAGTAGCTGTCGGGGACCTCTTCACCGTCACCCTTACCGTCCATAACCAGGCTCCCCACCCGGCGAGCAACCTGGCCGTAACCATGCCTCTGCCTGCCGGCGTGGTTGCGCAGGGGATATCCCAGACCGACGGCTGGAACTGGCAAGCTGCTCGCCTGGACGGCGATGGCAGCACAACCATGAGCGCCCTGATGCGACTCGTGCAAACTCCCCCGGGGGATGCGGTCCTGGTGCGGGTCGAAGCCACGGCACAGGGTCTCAGCGTGCCGGTCACCGGAATAGGAGGAGCGCTGGTAGTGCGGAGGGGACTCGGTGTAGCCACCAAGCCGTACGTACCAGGTGTTGGAGCCACCTTGCGCAGCCCGGACGGACGCATAGAGATAAAAATACCACCCGGCGCAACCGACCGGCCGCTCACTCTGCAACACAGCTACGATCCCGGCCCGAAGGACAAGGTCTCTACCGAGATAATGGGCTTCAAACGAGGGTTCCCCCCGTTCTACCTGAACGCCACCGACGCACAGGGGCGGGAGTTCCACCAGTTCTCCCAACCACTCACGATCACCATCAACTATACACCCCAACAATTGCAGGTACTTGGATTCACCGAGGAATATCTCTCGGTGTTCTGGGCCGATGAGAGCCGTCCTAGCGGTAGTCGATGGGTGCCTCTTCCCACCAATGTGGATGCCGAATCCCACACCGTTACCGCCTTCGTGGACCACTTTACCGAAGTTGGCCTGGGCGAGGACTTCAGGCCCTCTGAGAAGTTCATACCGTCACTGAAAGAGTGGCAGGTGGGTTTGTACAGGGGTGACACCACCTTCGATTATGACATTGAAGTGCCTGCGGGGCCAGCAGGTATCAAGCCTGAGGTCAAGCTCGGATACAACAGCAGCGCCACCGATGGCCCCGGTGGTCTGAACGCAAAGCAGCAGTCCAGTTGGGCGGGCAAGGGTTGGAACCTGGAGACCGGCTACATCGCACACAACAAACTGTCATTTGGGCAGGCCACCGACCCGGGCCACTACTCCCTGGTGTTGAACGGTCAGACCTACGACCTCATGCGAGCTGAGGCTCTCGTTCCTTCGCCAACCCTTACCGATCCGACTCATTATGCATGGCGCACCACCAACGAATCGTTCAACAGGATTCGTGTGATTACAAACGGCGCCTCCACCCTACAGCGAGGAGGTTACGTTGACGGCCAGCCTTTGCCGCGACACAAGTGGCAGGTGTGGACCAAGGATGGTATGCGTTACGACTTTGAGGAGGACGCCTGGTGGGGATTTTCGAACTGTCCCTTTGACACGGGGCCGACTCCCGCCGATCCATATTCGGAAATGCAGGCCTACAAGTGGCACCTCTCCAAGGTTGAAGACACCCACGGCAACATTATTACTTACACGTACGGGCGCAAGACCGCGATTGTGAGCAGGGATCCGAAAAACGAAAATCCTTGTGGGGTGCCGGTGACTGGGGTCTCGGACTACGACGTATGGCCGAAGGAAATCACCTGGGGCGGCGCTCTTGGTGCCGGTAATGGGGCTTCTCCACGCTACAAAGTGTCGTTCGTGTCGGTTGACCGGACTATCGATACTGAGGCCGACCAACCCGCTAACCAGTTCGGGCCGCAAAGCGTAAAGGAGACACAGCAGCTAGAGGAGGTGCTTGTCTACAGCAACCAGAGCAGCCCATACAGCGCTACAGCTTGGGACCTGGTGAGCCGCCACGACCTGATTTTCCAGGGAGGGACCGACTGGCAGAACTACCTTCTTTCCGATGGCTCCACCTGCAACGCCGACAACACCGTCTGCTCTCCGATTACCACCACGCTCAAACTTACGCTCAAGGAGATTCGACAATTCGGGAGCAACAACTCTACCTATCTACCTCCTATGAGCTTTACGTATGGGCTTACCAGGGGCACAAGCCTTTACCCGCAAGGTGCCTGGAACAGGTTGACGAAGGCAGATAACAACCAGGGTGGGGTGGCGACATTTGAATATGAGACCATAGCCAGCGTCTTCCCCGGCCAGCCAGCCTACGCCAAGCACTACAAGAACAACCGGCGCGTTACCCGGAGATTGTTCGAGGATGGCAGGGGCAACACTTACACCTGGAGCTACGAGTATAAGGACCCGGCCTACAATTCGCTGGGAACAGCCCTGACGACCAGCGGTTCGACGGTGGAGTCAGGTCCCAACACGTATCCTACCTCGGCAACTGTCTACTACAACGAGAAACGAGAACCTGGCAACCTGGACACTAACCGGCCGCTGCTGGTCCACAAGCGAAACACCGAGTTTCGAGGGCACTCGTACGTGAAGGAAACGGACCCGAACGGCAACCAGACAGAGCACTGGTTCTACCAGGGTAACCTCGGCACCCAGGGAGACCAGGGGTGCTACCCCAAGGACGCTTCGAACAACCCTCTGACGGGAGATGCCATTCTGACTGAGAGTACGTGCTTTATGCCGATGCGTGACCGCGAGTTCCTCAAAGGCAAGGAATGGAAGACCATCCGCCACCAGGGAACGGCAGGGACCAATATCAACCTGGCGCAGGGTAAAGCTGCTACGCAATCCAGCACAGACTACAGTGGCACTGCTAACAGGGCAGTGGACGGCAACACCAGCGGCAACTACAACAACGGTTCGGTCACGCACACCCTCTTAGAGTCGCAGACGTGGTGGCAGGTGGACCTGGGGGCGATACAGTCCATCGGCAACATAGACCTGTGGAACCGCACCGACTGCTGCACCGATAGGCTCTCCAACTTCGATGTGTTCGTGTCGGACGTGCCGTTTGTTTCGACTAACATAAACGAAACTCGCAACCAGGCCGGGGTGTCGAGCTACTACACTCCAGGCATTGTTGGGACCTCCATCAGGCTGGCGGTCAACAGGACGGGACGCTACGTGCGGGTGCAGTTGCGCGGCACGAACTGCCTCTCGCTGGCCGAGGTGCAAGTATGGTCCGGCACCACCGCTCTGTCCGAGACGCAGCACGAGTTCACGGTCAACTTCTACGAGTACGGTGACACTACGAAAGAGAAGCTTACCGGCTTGTGGCGTGCCTTCGCTTTTGAGAACCGCACCACCGAAAACGCTTGGGAACTCGGTACCACCGCGCTGGCCAGGAAGACCGAGTTCGTGTACGACATCGCCAACAACCCGCACTACGGCAACCTTCTCTCTACCAAAGAGTACAACGAGGCGGGTACCGTGACGCGTGAGACCGTGTACGCCTACAAAGTGTTGAATAGCGCGACCAGCTACATAGTTGACCGCAAGCGCAGTGAGGATATCAAAGATGGCTCCGGCAACCGGGTGGCCCGTACCGTCTTCGCTTATGACGGCTCCAATGGGGGTAATGAATCTCTCACCAAGGGCGACTTGACGCTGGTGCGTAAGTACCACAATATGCCGTCCACCCTCCCGGCCACGCCTGCTACTATCGAGAGCAGCGATACGAGCTTCGGCTATGATACCGCGGGCAACAAGACGACTTCCACCACGTACGCCGCGTATGGCACCGCGCTCACCAACGACACCGGGTGGAGCACGCCCGGCAACGGTAGTACGGCTACGACCAAGACCACCCAGTACGACCCGGTATTCAACGTCTACGCGGTGGCCGTTACCGAAGGCATTACGAGCCTCGTTGAGCAGAGAGGCTATGACCTTCGGATGGGCACCCAGACTTCTGAGACCGACTACAACGGGGTTCAAACCCTAGCGCGGTACGACGTGTTTGGGCGCATTACGGCGGTAATTAAGCCGGGTGATACCGTGAACTTGCCCACGGCCAGCGCGGACTATCACGATTGGGAGAGGCCCGTACGGTACATAATGGGGGAGCGCGAGATCAGCGGGAACGAGCCGTACTGGAGGCCCACGATAACCCTCTACGATGGCCTGGGCCGCGAAATTCAAAACAAGGAAGAGAGTATAGACGGTCTGGAGCACATTGTAGATGACAAGCGCTACGACGGCCTGGGACAGGTCATCGAGGAGTCGCAGCTACACTATGTGAGTACCAGCGGTACGTTCTGGGAGTTCGTACCGCCTACCAACCCGCTGTACCGCCCCACCAGGACCACTTACGATGGGCTGGGCCGCAAGACGCAGGTCCAGGAGCCTGGTCCCACCGCCACCACTCCGATTACCACGCTCACGCAGCACTCAGTGAGCGGCAACAGGAAAGTGGTGACCACCACCGACCCCAACAGGCACATTATGAAGCACGAGAGCGACGCGCTGGGTAGGCTGCTCGCAGTGAAGGAGTACAGCGGGGACGCAGGCACGGAGGGGGCATATACCCTCTACTCTACCACGTCCTATGACTATAGCCCTCTCGACCTGCTGAAGGAGGTCACCGACACCAAGGGCAAGAAGATCACCATGCAGTACGACACGCTGGGCCGGAAGAAAGCGATGACTGACCTGGCGATGGGAGCCTGGACCTATACTTACGACCCCAACGGCAACCTGAAGACCCAGATAGACGCCAAGAACCAGACGATCACGTTTGGCTACGACGCGATGGACCGTTTGACTTCTAAGACCTATCCCGGCGCGACCACGCCCGAGCGGACAGCCTACACCTACGACGTAGGCACGTATGGCAAAGGCCGGCGCACCAAGATGGAGCGTTTTGCCGCGACCTCCGGCACCCTCCTGGCGTCGACCGCCTGGCAGTATGACGCGCGCGGGAGAAAGATACGGGCAGACCACACTGTGGACGGCCTGGCGGACGCGCGCAGGTTCGACTGGACGTACGACGCGGCGGACCGTATCACCTCGATAACTTACCCGCTTGTGCCCACGCTCAACAGCCGGGAAGTCGTGAGCTACGGGTACGACGCGGGCTGGCGCTCGGTAAGCCTGTGCTCCAACCTCTATTCGCCCTGCTACGTCACCAATACCAAGTATTCACCCCTGGACCAGCCGCAGGAGGTCCGCCTCGGCAACAACCTGTGGAACGCCTACATCTACAACGACCCTACGCAGCGCCTGCAACAGATCAAGGTTGGGCCGAACGGCGACGGCAGCATCTTCAATCGCACCTACACGTACGACGATGCCAGCAACGTGAAGAGCATCGCCCGGAACGATGGGGGCGCTACGGAGACCCAGAACTTCACCTACGACCACCGGGACCGGTTGAAGACGTGGATCATCCCCGGTGCTCAGCAGGTGGTTGACGAGACCTACACGTACGACGAGGTGGGCAACCTGCTCACAAAGACCAAGAAGAAGAACGCGAACCAGAGCGACACGTACACGTACATCTACAATTACAACCGGACAGCCGGCGCGGGAGGCCCGTACGGGGTGCTCGACGTCCAGCTCAACGGGGGCAACAACACCGACTACACGTATGACGCCAATGGCAACCTCTCGGTCACCGATGGGCCGGACCCTGGAGAGAGGCGCAACTATACGTGGAACGCGGACAACCAGCCGACTCTCATCACCAGGCAAGGCGGAGGCTGCGGGGTAACCGAGACGTACGTCTACGATGCCGACGGAGAGCGCGTAAAGCAGTCGCGGGGCAACACCGAGAACACCTACGACCTGGAAGGGATGTGGTGGGAGAAGCGACACTCCAACGGGGCTATCGTCATCCGCGAGATGTACAAGTTCAACGGGCAGGTGGTGGCCCAGCGGGAAGTGCAGCCCAACCGCAACGTCCCCGCGAACGGCTTGAGGGCCGACTACTACAATAACGCCAACGAGACCAACTTCCAGTTGTCGAAGTACGACGGGCAGATTAGCTTCAACTGGGGGACAGGCTCGCCCGACCCGACGGTCTCGTGCGACCGCTTCTCTATCGTCTGGAATGGGAACGTCACCCCCAGCGAGACAAGTACATATACCTTCAAAACGCGGTCCGACGACGG
>DASVQO010000442.1:0-16052 GCA_036389075.1 Chloroflexia bacterium
CACCAGCACCAGCACCAGCACCAGCACCAGCACCAGCACCAGCACCAGCACCAGCACCAGCACCAGCACCAGCACCAGCACCAGCACCAGCACCAGCACCAGCACCCGCGCCTTTGTCACTTCTCGTGCCATTGCCACGTCCACTACTCTTGTTCTGAGCATCCGCCCCCGGTACCTGTCTCTCAGGTAGGTGAGGTATGATGGTGCGCGCAGGCAGGTTGTTGGTGTCCAGGGGTGCCCTGTGTGTACTCGTTCCCGTAGCTGTAGCCTTACCCGTACTTGTAGAGGTCTGGGTGGCTAGAGCATGGCTGTCGCGCACCCCTGCTGTACTGGACTGGGGAGTAGATGACGCTTGCGGAGACTGCGCCTGGTACTGCGAAGATAGGTAAGCGATCTTCACGATCTGCCCGCGAGTGGCCTTCTCATCAGGTCTGAAGGTGCGCTCCAGACCCCCTGAGGAATAGCCGTGCAGGATGCCGTAGGCGTAGGCCGTTTCCACGTAACTGTAAAAGGTAGAGCCGACGGGCACGTCCGAGAAGGTAGCCTGGTTCGTGCCGATGGTGATGAGTGTGCTGGCTGTGCTGGTTAGGTAGGTAGTGTCACTAATGTTGGTCGTCTGGGCTGGGTCCTGGCCTGCCGCAGCCGTCGCCACTCCTGCGGCAAGCACAGCCACCTTGGCTAGCTGCCCCCTCGTGACGGGCGCGTCGGGCCTGAATGTGCCGTCGGCGTAACCACTCACCAGGCCGCGCTCGTAAGCCGTCTGGATGTAGCTGTAGAACGGGTGTGACGCAGGCACATCGGTGAACTGCTGCTTGCTCGCGGTCACCTCCATACTAGCCTGACCGCCGGTGCTAACCGGTAAGTTGAACGCCAGCACCATCATCTTCACCAGCTGCCCGCGAGTAGCTGTGGCGGAGGGCCGGAAGATGCGGACCCCACCTTCCGAGTAGCCACCCACGATACCGCGCCCATGAGCCGCCTGCACGTAACCGTAGAAGGCCGAGTCCTGGGGCACGTCAGCGAAGGTTATCTGCTCCTGGGCAGCTTCGCTATTATCACTGTTGGTTGTTGCACCCTGCGAACCCTCTGCATCTGCTGCGCCCGCGGCAACCATCCCTCCCGGTGGAGTGACGTTGCCCAGGTTCGTTCCACACAGGGTGACAGAGAGCTTGGTGTTCAGGTACAGGATTGAGGTATCCACCCGCAGCGGGTACTCGGCCGCTGTGACGGCACGTGTGGTAGTGTAGTAGGTGGTCCAGGTGCCGGTGCCACCGTCACGCATGTAGCGCACCACCCCGTTAGCCGCCACGTACACTCGCACTTTCTCACCCACCACCAGGCTTGGACTGAAAGGCCCAAACTGGTTGCCGCCACCCGTCTGGATGGTGCCCTCGTAGGCGTACACTGATCCCGAGTGTGGGTAGCCAGCCCATTCTATGTCGGAGACGTGCCAGTTGATGTCGTCTTTACCAAAGCCAAACATTTTGGGTGTAACACTAGTGGAGTAGACCGTGAACTCTGCGTAACCCTCCCCGCTCAGCAGGCCCCTGGTGGAAGATGCTCCCGCGTCCCACGCGCCGCTGGTGCCCGCGTTCTTGGTTAGGGTATCACCCACCACAGATACGTTGCGAGCGTTCTGCCACACAACAGGCTCGCACACCAACGCTCCTGTGGCCGGTGTGTTGGTGGGAGCAGGTGTGGGTGTGTAGGCCGGCGCGCTCGCCAGGTTGCAGCTCTTGATGAGAGCATTGTTGATAGTACTGCCCGTTGCGTTTATCGCTACGTCCATCAGCAGAGGGTAAGTAGGAGCTACATTACTTGTGTACAGGAGAGTGCCGTTCTTGTAGTACTTTACAATGCCCCCCGCTACAGCCACTCGGAATACGTCGCCAGCGGCGGTCGAGCCGAAAGCCCCCCTGGATGTGCCGCCTTCGTAGATGTACACCGTGCCGAACCACCATTGCAGACCAAAGTCAACATCGGTCCAGTCGGGGGTGCTATCGCCTTTCGAGAGGCCGATAAAGCCATCCTGGTTTGTGCCGGTACCACCAGAAGTGGCTTCCACATAGCCGTCGCCAGAGCTTATCTGCACGTTGGAAGACGCGCCGGCGTTCCCCCAACCGTTGGCAGCAGTCTTGGTCAGCGTGCTTCCGGAGGCACTTACACCTACCAGGTTCTGCCAGGTTACGGCCTGGGCAGGGCATGCATCTGGCGTAGGAGTGGAGGGAGCGAATGTAATTTGCTGGCTGCTGTTCCAGGCACCTACCACGCGCCCGTTGCCGGTACCCTCCGCGTCGACACCGATGATGTAGGCGACAATAGTGTGCGTTTGCCCGTCTTTGAGCTTTGTACCATCGGGCCTGTACTCGGGCAGGGTGAAGGAGAACCCGTGGTTGGCGTAGCCTCCGCAGGAGTCTGCGATACCCTGCTCCCTGGGCCTATCCGCCGTTACAGCCCCGATGAAGTTAGCGTAGTTAGATAAGAAACCCGCCCCATCGTAGATGTGGATAGCCACAGGCTTAGAGTAGTTGCTGGCATCGCATGCCCAACCCTCAACTACCGCCTGGGTGGTGATGTCATGGTTGCCGTAGGGGTCTGGGTCGGTGCTGCTCTGGGCTACCACCTTGCCGTTGAGCGTGTACAAGGTGCGGATGATGCCCGATGGCTTCTCCTCCTCGTACAACCCGCCGTAGTAGTAGGTTGTAGTGGTCGGATATCCTGTTCTCGCGAGGGTACGTGCCGCGCGCTCGTCGTCGGCATCGTACAGGTAATCTTCCGTCTTGTCGCTGCTCGTGATCCTGTCAGGTAGATTCTCCACGTTCCAGGTCAGGGTGCGAGCGGGATCGCCCCACGGGGTAGCAGGACTTGAGGTCATGTTGCCGTCGGCGTCATACCCGAACGGTGCGCCACCGTTGAGGCCGCGCAGAGCGTAAGGCCCGCCGTTGGTGGTGCTACTCAGGTTGTAATTGTAGGTGACGGGCGAGCCTGTAGCGCCCTTGGTCATGATATTGCCCAGCTTATCGTAGGTGTAAGTCTCATCGACTGAAATGGCAGCAGTGGTAGCATTCTTAACGGTCCAGGTCCTCAGGCGGTCCAGGTGGTCATACTCGAAGTGCTGGTTCTCGTTGGTGGTAGTGCTATTGACATCCTGTACGTTGCCCACGAAGTCATAGCCGTAGGTGCGGTTCGACAGGTTGGTGGCGTTGCCGGAGGCGTCATACCTGAGCAGGTTCAGCTTCCAAAGCCGCTTCATCAAGCCGTCGTACTCGTAACTCTGCTTCAGGCCATTGCCGTATGTCATATTCTTGGCCTGGTCCAGTTCCGTATACTGGGCGCTCTTAGCATAGCAGTTCGTTTCTGAAGTATCGGTGCAGACGCTGGTCTGTCGCCCTGCGGTATCGTACTTGTAGTACACCTTCTCCCCGGAGGGATAAGTCATATCCATAATGTGGTTGGCGCTGTCGTACGACCATGTGAAGGTACGGTAGGCTGTGGATGACTGCCCTGCCACCCTGGAATCTACCTTCACCTGCCGGCCGCGTTCATCGTAGTTGAACCACGAGGCCGCCGCTTCATGACCATTCGTGGCGTAGCGCGCCATGATTGTGCGCTGCCCGAGGTTATAGTAACCAGAGATTGCTCCATCGAACCAGTACTGAACACGCGAGCCATCAGAGTACCGCTTCTGCCAGAGGCGGTCCATCGCGTCATAGTCGAACTCGATCCACTGCCCCTTGGCGTCGGTCTGCTTCTTCAGCGAGCCATCCGGGTTGTATTCATAGGACCATGTGCCCATTGTAGGGTCGGCCATCGACCTCTTGCGACCGAGCGAGTCGTAGGTGATGCCGGTGGACTTACCGTTGGCATCGAGCACGGACGTCAGCAGGTCAAGCGGACTGTATCCGTACGTAGTGGTAGAGTCGGCGTTGGTATCCGACTTATTGACGTAATCACCTACTTCTACCAGGCGCCCGAACAGGTCTGAGTAGTGGGCCTTCTTGTGCATCTTCGCATCGGTTATGACGGACTGGAGCAGGTTGCCACGCACGGCATAGGACATCTCCGTGTACTTGCCGTCGGGGGTGGTCACCTTCTTTGCCCTACCAGCAGCATCGTATTCAGTGGTGGTCCACAACATGATATTGGGGTCACCGGAGACGGCCTGGTAGCCCAAGAACTGAGCATCCTCGTATCCGGCGTTATTAACGTATCGTGGTGTGGACTGCTTGATTACCCTGTCCAGTCCATCGTACTGCTTATCAACCACAATATGCTGTAGACCGTCAAGGCTCTCACTCTTGGTCTGGATCTCCCTACCCAGACCGTCATAGAACTTGAGAATAGATCTACTGCCCGTGTGGTCCTTCGGCTGATACAGGTACTTGAATGGACGTTCATTGTCATAGTACTGCATCTGTGCCGTAGGGGAGGTTTCACTGTCCTTGGGCGCCACCAGCCTCCTCATACGACCGAAGGTATCGTAGGATGCAGAGGTGGTCTGTCCATTAGGATCGGTAGTTGAAGTCATCAAGCCCATGCGCAAGCCGTAGCTATCGTAGGCCGCTGTCTCGGCGAGCGCGGCGATCGGGGGGGTTATCTTCACAGGCAACGCATTGAACACCGCGTCGTAGTCGGTGGTGGTAGTATTGCCGGCGGTACCTCCACCTGCGTCCTGGTATGCCGGAAGCGAAGTATTGAAGTTGAGAGTCACGCCTGCGCTGTCGTAAGTTGTCACCGCGATGATATTACCCCACACATCGTGTGTGTAGCGGGTATCCGTGCTCAGACCTTCATCAGGGTAAGTCGCGCTGGGGGGGACGGCCAGGTTAAAGTACTTGCGCACGAGCGTCAAATCGCCCTTGGTGAGTGGCTCAGGGCCACCCTTAGAACCGTCCCAACCATAGATGGTATGAGCAAGGAAGGGACCGTTGGCATCACCTTGCCTGACGGTATCCTTGCGCTTACGGTCTAAGATGTAGCTGGTGGTAGTATTTAGGGTCTTGTAGTTGTGCTGAGTGGTACGGTAGGCAGCGCCCGAGGCATCGTACTCCGTAGTGGACATGAGGTTGCCGGTACTGTGGTCGTACTGGTAGGTCGTGCGCTTGCTTACCGGTGTGGCCGTACCTTCCCAGGACTTCTGTAGCGCCTCATTCTCATACATAAAGGCACGCCACAAGCCCGCAAAAGCATCCACGCTGCCCACGTCGCTCAATCTGATTACTGTGTAGCCGTCATCGGTGTCAATTGTTAGGTCATTATCATGCACCGTCTCTGACAGCAGAGGTCCGCTTACGGCCCCTTGATGTGTCTTTGTACGATACTCCTTACCCTTCAAGGTCTCGAATTTGACCATCCTATTGAAGCAGGTATCATTGACGCTACCTGGTATACAGGCAGCCTCATCACCACGGTAGAACCAGTGCTCTGTCTCGTTTCCATTGGGATCGGTCTCAACTACATAGTTATGTCCCCGGAACTCCGTATATCTCTGATGCACCAACTCAGAGCTGCGATCGTAGTTGGTAGCATGCATTGCGTGGTAGAGCCGGGCAGAGTTGGGCCAGGAGTTCGGGCCCATCTGACCCATATTGCCGCCGAGTGAGTTGTACTGAGGCGCTGCCCCATTACGAGCAAAGTGGTACTGCCAAATGGAAGAATTGCCCCTACCGTCTTTAGCTACCCTGCTGGTCACGCGCCGGTTGTTCTTGAAAACGTCCCAGGCATGGTTGTCCTGGTTCCCTCCGGCCAGTGAATAACCGGCGTTGTCATACGCGAATACTATCTCGCCCCCGTAGCCGTTGCCTACTGAGGTAAGGCGGTTCCAATCTCCGCGGGGGTAGAATTCCGGGGAGCAATCATAGTTACGCGTTACTCCGTTGGTGGTGATATTGCAGCCGTTAGTCCGCGACACGTTGTGCCTGGCGCGAGCGTAGCTAAGGGTCGTGACTGGAAGACCGGAGGGGGATGCTTCGTTGTTATCCCACTGCTGGATGCTGGTGAGGGTCAGTTTCTTGTGGTCGGGGTCTGCGTAAAATAGCTTCTTACCAGTGTTCGGATCAAGGTACGCAAAGATGGAGGCATCGGAGAGGAGAGAGTTAGCCTCATCTGCATAGCCGAGCCGGTAATCGCGCACCAACTGCCACCCAGTAGCACTGTACGGAGCAGACGGGTTGCTGTAGACCTTGATTGACCAGAGCAGCTTGGTTTCGTGGGGCACGGCCACCTTGTCCCCGATCTGGGAAAACACGTCTTCATAGTCGGTGTCCAGAGCGCCCGTGCGGCCCGTGAAGTCAAACCTTACCTTGAAACGCTCACCTGCTCCCGTATTCCCCCAGGTAGCCTCAGTAGGGATCACCGCGTAATCGGGGTAGACATAGGTCAGCTGGTTCCCACAGGCAACTGCCTTCCATACTCTACCATCTTGATTGCGATAGTATGAGTAGTTTATCTTGTTGCCGTGAGTATCCTCTATACGAGTGAGGTACCATTTATAGGCTTCAACATAGCTTTCATTGGCGTTAGCACAATCCTCAAATCCCTGCCATGCATCTTCCTCGAAATCGTAGCGCACGCCGCTGGGCGTCCATAGCTGCCACTTGTGCCGCTTGGCCGGGGTGCCGAGGTTGCTGCCACCTCTGTTAGTGGCTGTAGTGGTATCGTAGTTCCACTCGGCTCGAACGCGGATGAACGACTCGTCGGTAGAGCGCCACTCCCACTTGCTGGGGTCGCGGTCGGACCTGGTCCCATAAGCGTTGCCCTGAGCGTCAGAACCCGTACGCTGCCCCGCACGCACCAGATCGTAGGACTTGCCGTCAAATACTATAGAGAAGTTGCTGGCGTCATTGGGCGAGGTAGGCGTATCCATGGGCAGCTTGTTGCGGCCAATGTAGCCGGTGTCCAGACTCCAATCCTTGCCTACCCATCCCGCCTGTTGCAACGTGCGTTGCCCTGACATACCATCGCTGCTACTGCTGCTATAGCTGAGGGAGAGGTTTGGTTTAGTGCCACCGGGGCCTGTTGGCACCTGGATAGGATAGCTGTAACTGAGGCTACCGGTCTGAAGACCTACCTGCCACCCTTGTAGTGAGGGCATATACTGGGCCGAGGGAGAGGAGCCATCACCCAGTTTGAAGCCGGTGAAGTGATCTATCTTGACGCTGACCTTGCGGCTTACAGGGTCTACTGTTGTGTCAATGGGCATCCACTTACCCGTGCCGCCAGCTGAAACGGGGGCCTTCTCATCAAAATAGAAGAGGCCAAGTTCTCCCTCAGACATGCCGAGCGCATTTAGCTGCTCAAGAGTGTAGGTGGCTGTGATGATGAGTGGCGATGCGAACTGATGTACCTCGTTACCGGCATCGTCAGTAGCATCGAGGTAGAACGCAGGCAGGCCCTTCGTACGTCCAGGGGCTCCCCGTACTGCGGACTTACCTGACGGGGGAGTGAGACCGTACCTGATCGTAAGGGGGCGGTCTGCGGCATTAGCAGGCAACACTGCCTCGAGCTTACCGTCGGGGCTGCGGAACGAGAGGGCAGTGCCAGGGGTGAAACGGGTGGTGAAGGCCGGCATGTTACGCTGAATAATAGCTACGCCGGAGGTAGTGTTTGCGGGCGAAGGCATCCCGTCAGCGTCAGCCTCCACACGCAACACAACAGCCTCACCTTGCTGAGCCTGCATGAGGCGCATGGGTGCGGTGAAGGCGGCCCTACCATACGGATCAAGACGAGCCTGTTGCCAATTCCAGTTGCCACTCCCCTGCCCGCTTGCCCTCTGTACACCTGCGGGCAGAGGCAGGGATACTTGCAGGTTGCTAGCAGCGTCTTCGGATTGGTTCTCCACGATTAGAGTTGCAGTGAAAGTGTCACCCACCGCTACCACCTCAGGTGTGATCTGTAGATCTATCACCAGATAGGGCAGATTCAATGCGGGTGTAGGAATTAGAGGAACAGAGGACGGTGTAGGAGGTGTAGGCTCCGCTTGGGCCTGGGTCTGACCCGAACCCTGGCCTTTAGGTTGGGACCCTGAAGTGCTGTTCGTAACGGTGTTGTTTGTACCTGTAGTACTCCCCGTAGATGCTGCGTAGGCGCTGTACGGGTAGGGGTTAAGCGCAGTACCAAGTGAAGTGAGAAGAAGAGACAGGATTGTAAATGAGACGAGGAATGAATGGAATCGCCTGCGTATGCTCCTGCTTGGGGGTGTCACTGAAAACCTTATCAACTGTATCCACACTCCGTTTGTTATTTGGCTAGCTTTACCATTTGCCCTATTACTGTGACAGGCCGGCGAACCCACATCAAAATAACGTGGCCGTAATCCAGGTATACCTGGTGCAGATGGTGTTGTTGTCGAGGACGAATAGGGTGTAGTAGGTGTAAAGGGACGCTTCCGACGAGGCATTGCAGTTCTGTTTCCTTTCCTGGTTTCTGATCCTTGCTTCTGATTCTCTGACTTCTTGGCACAGCAAAGCCAAAGAGTAGATAAGGGGTCCTCACCTAGCTCTTATGCTTAGAGACCTATATTTTACTCTCGAAGGCCGAGGGAAATGGCGCAACGAAGAACGACTCCCAATAAGGGAGTCGTCTAAATGTCAGATACTTCAGAGTGAGTTCTATGACAAGTAGACATTCAAACTGGCTTAGGAAATTGTACGGTATGGCATAATCGTATGTCAAGAGTGAAGCTGAGCAATCATAACTTTGATGATTACGGTACAACGCAGGTATGCTTAGGCCATGATGGGACAGGACCTATGACCTGGTAGGGCTGGAAGAAATGCCTGAGATCCATCCACTTGTCCTATCTGACATCTCCAGATCTTCAACCCTCTTCCTGACAAGCTAGTGAAAGCTCACTTACTGTTGTCAAGTAACTGGACTTTTGATACTCTGTTCGTAGGTCAGTCGGCTGTGAACATCTCGACACACAAGCAGACCACCGACCCTCAGAAGCATCGTCATGAGCTTGATAGGTGTCGTTCCGCACTCGCATTTGCCGTCTCGGGGGTGGAAGTGAAGCCGGAATGGCTAGAACCCTAGGAAGTATACCCTCTGAGGGATAGGCTTAGGCCTGGAGCCTGGAATGACCTCAGATAGCCATGCTCAACGGGCATGTTATTCCTAAGTCCCCATTTAGCTCCAACATATACTTTGCCTGGGTCCTCCGTTTTGGCTTGCTTGTAACCCACCCTCGTAAGCCGTCCTTGTCTCCACATCTCCATTTCCCATGCATCCATAGAACGTACCACTGTCCTCAAGTTGTTATACATATCCCCTGAGCCAATCAAAACACGACCACGTGCAAAATCCCACATTCCAGATGCCAATAAGATACTCTACAAATAGACTGTAGTTTAGTCTTGGCACACAGAGACTCTCTGTTCACCAGTCACCGACAATTCGGGCACTTTGATCCGCGTCTTCGAAGTTGACTCCCTGACCCTGTAAGCAGGTAGCAAATAGTATTTGCGGCTGACGGGACATGCCCAAGTCGAACCCGGCACGCAATCTCCCTGAACTGAATGCTGAAAAGCGACCAGAGAATTAGACCTATGTTCTACAGATAACTGAGACGAATCTAATACATGGGTGAGACAAATACAACACATGACTGAGACAGAGTCAACGGATGGGTGAGACAAAACACAACTCGAGGAAGGATAAAACCGGCCCAACATATTACTTCCTAGAATGGTCCTTCTGGAAAGTAATTGCTCGTTCTCATCGGTGGCCGCTCAGGGAAGGGGGGCGGCTGAGCCAGGTCGTGTGCCGACCTGCGTGTGGCATTAAGGACTCACTTTTCTTCTAGTGCCGGGAGTCGCACCAGCAGCAAGCGGGCACGTGGCAGCTTCATATAACAATGGCCCAAACGCTAGGACGGCAAGAGGAGCCGGTATGAATGACTCTGTGCAAGACGTGGACGGCGCGCCCGACAGCGCCTACGAAATAGAACTCGACGAGCCTACGAGCCTTGCCGTCACATGGCAAGCCGGGTTGCAGCCGTTGCAGCCTGTCGCCCCACCGCCCGCCCACCGCCACCCTGCAAGGGCCTACCTGGCGCGGCTTGCCGTCGGGTCGAGGCCCGCCATGCGCGGGGCGCTGGCCGTAGCCGCCGAGTTGCTCACGGGCGGAAGTTGCACCTGGGAGACGATGCCCTGGCACCTGTTGGAAGCACAGCACACTAAAGCCTTGCGTGCGGAGTTGGCTCACAGATACGCGCCCACCACCGCCAACAAGATGCTGGCCGCCGTGCGGGGCGTGTTGCGCGAGGCCTGGGAGCTTGGGCTTATGCCAGGCGAGCAGTATCACAGGGCCACCTCGTTCCGAACGGTGCGGGGTGAGCGGTTATTGCGGGGCCGCGCGCTGGGAGGGGGCGAACTGAAAGCGCTCTTTGAGGCCTGCAAGGCGGACAAGTCGCCCGCGGGGGCGCGCGATGCGGCTCTCATAGCGGTGTTGTACGGCTCCGGGCTGCGGCGCTCTGAGGCGGTCGCCCTCGACGTGGCTTCGTACAACAGGGAGGAAGGCAGCCTCACGGTGAGAGGGGGCAAGGGCAACAAGGACCGCATGTGTTACACCGCCTCGGGCCAGTCCAAGCTGATAGACGCCTGGCTCAAGCTGCGCGGCCAACAGGCAGGCCCGCTATTTTGCGCTGTTGCTAAGGGGGGCAAGATCAAGGAGCGCAGGTTGACCGACCGCGCGGTCCTCTACATCGTGCAACGCCGCGCCAGGCAGGCCGGGGTGGCCCATTTCTCGCCCCACGACCTGCGACGTACCATGATTGGCGATCTGTTGGACGCAGGGGCCGACATCTCGACCGTGCAGAAGCTCGCCGGCCATGCCAACGTCTCCACTACCGTGCGCTACGACCGCCGGGACGAAGTCAGCAAGAAGCGCGCGGCGAGGTTGCTCAACATACCCAGCTCGGACTAGAAATTACCCGGGGCACGAGAAGGTCGAAAATACGAGCACCCTAGGTTCTATAAGTGTTCCTATTGGTTGCTCTGGCTATTTTGGTTCTTTTTGTGTTGTTGGTATGATATCTAAAGGGATATGTATCCTCAATGAGGGCATGGGGCCTGGTGTGCACAGGTTCAGCCCATACCCAGCTCGAAGGCGCTATGAATGCACTGCACTGCGCTCACTTCGTCGGCGGTGGGCAGTACGAAGGACAGGTTCAATTCCGACGAGCCCTGCGCGATTGCCAGCACGTCGATCTTCTGCTCGCCCATGAGGCTGAACACGCGGCCCGTTACGCCGGGCTTGCCCCTCATGCTCGCCCCTATCACTGCTACGATGGACACTCCGCCCTGCACCAGGATGCCCTCTACCAGGCCGTGCCCCAGTTCGCCCGCGAAGGCTCGCTCCAATGACCGTCGCGCCTGGTCGCTAAACTGCTCCTCTATGACCAGGCAAATGTTGTACTCGGAGGACGACTGCGAGATCATCAGCACGTTGATGCTCTCCTGCGCCACGGTGGAGAACACCCTGGCCGCTACGCCTGGCAGGCCTATCATGCCCTTGCCCTGCACCGTCAGCAGAGCCAGCTTCGAGATAGAGGTAATGGCGCGTACGTTGTGGCCGTCGTCGAGCGTATCGGGCATGACACACGTCCCCGCTCGCTCGGGGTGGAAGCTGTCGCGGATGTAGACGGGGATGCGCTGTTCTACTGCCGGGGCAATCGTCTTTGGGTGCAGCACTTTCGCTCCGAAGTAGGAAAGCTCGGCCGCCTCGCCGTACGAGATCTGCGGCAAGGTACGCGCCTCCGGCACGATCCGGGGGTTGGCGGTCATTACGCCGTCGACGTCAGTCCAGATAACGATCTCGCTTGCCCCCAGCACGCTGCCGATGATGGAAGCGGAGTAGTCCGAGCCGCCCCGGCCCAGGGTGGTGGTATAACCTTCCTCGGTCGCCCCTATGAAGCCCGTGACCACCGGCACCATGGGACGAGCGAGGAGCGGCCCCAGCACTTCGGCGGCGCGCGCCCGCGTCGGCTCCATGAGCGGGTAGGCGTTCCCGAACGTGGCGTCGGTCACAAGGAAGCGGGTGGCCTCCACGGCCTCGGACGCGCACCCTATGTCGCGCAAAGCAGCCGACATGAGCCTGCTGGACAACCGCTCACCCATACCGGCAACGTAGTCAAGCGTGCGGGGCGTAACTTCGCCCAGGATTGAGATGCTCTGCACGAAGTTCTGCAACTCGCCCACGATGAGCTGCACGTCGCCCCGCAACAGGGCCGCCTCCGAGTCGCACAACCCCATGCCCTCGATGATGGAGGCATGGGCGCTGCGTATCTCTAGCACGAGCTCCAGCGCCTCGAAGTGCTCCCTTGCGGCTGCTTTGCGGGCGGCGGCGAGCAATTTATCGGTCACTCCGGATACGGCGGATACGACCACCACCACCCTTTCGGTGCCGGCGTAGCCAGCCACAATCTGGGCCGCGCCCTTGATCCTCTCCGCGCTGCCAACGGAGGTGCCACCGAATTTCATGACTATCACAGCACACCTCCCAGCCTCAACATGTCGCCCAGCACGCCCGAAGCCGTAATCTCGGCCCCCGCGCCCCTGCCACGTACGGCTAGAGGTTGCTCCCCGTACCTGCGCGTGTGGAACACGAACAGGCTTTCCGTGCCGCTCAAGCTCCCCGCCAGGCTATCGAGTGGCACCTCGCGCAAGGCCACTGAAGCGCCGGAAGCGTCTATGCGGGCCAGGTAGCGCAACACGCTGCCCCTGTCCCGCGCTTCAGCCACCCTGTTAGCGTACTCCTTGTCAGTTGAGGGAAGTTCTTGCCAGAAATCTGTAAGGGATATGTCATCTAAACCGGGCGGCACCAAAGACTCCACCTGTATGTCGGCCATGTTGAGCCGCATGCCAAGCTTGCGAGCCAGAATGAGAGCCTTCCGGCGGGCGTCCACACCTCCAAGATCGTCGCGCGGGTCTGGTTCGGTGTAGCCCAGTGACTGAGCGCCTGCCAGCGCGGCGCTGAACGGCACGCCGGCCTGTATCTGTGTGGATATGTAGCCCAGAGTGCCGCTGATGGCCGCGTCTATGGCGGTCACCTCATCTCCGGTGTGCAGCAAGCTGTCGAGCACGTTGATAACGGGCAGGGCCGCGCCCACCGTGGTTTCGTAGAGGAAGCGCCCACTGCCACCATGTACCAGGGCGTCATAGCGGCCGATGTCTTCCGCCAGCGCCCACTTATTGCATAGCACCAGGTGCGCGCCATTTTGCCTCGCCTGCAAGAGCGTGTCGTAAGCTTTCCGCTCGGCGGTCACATCCACGACAACCAACTCACCGGCCGCCGCCTGCCTAGTGGAGGAGAACAGTGCGTCCAGCGGAGGCACGGCAGACTCCGCGGAGGCAGCGGTGAAGGTGGCGCGGGTGCCGAACGAGGCTGCAAGCTGCGCAAGCCTGCTACCCCCCGCCTTGGCACCCAGCGCCGACTGCAAGTCTTCCAACGTCCAGCCACCGTCCAGCAACAGCAGGCCCGAGCGGTCGGCAATACCCGCGTAACGCAGCCAGGGGTACCGGTCTGCCAGATGGATGTAGTGCCGCACCAGGGCTTGCCCTACCCCGCCGAGGCCAAGCTGAACTATTTGCATGGTGTTCGGCGGTCTTGTTGTGGTGTGATCTGCCATTCAGATACTTTCTAGCCGTGGTTACGGCAATTGCAATCACGGGTACCTAATGCAGTGACCAGAGTGGCCTTGTCATCCTTCGCTACGCTCAGGATCAGTGGCCCGTGGTTGACTTTTCCTCGGGCGGCAACAGTGTTTCTCTTGCCACCCCTACTCTTACCGTTGTAGACCCTCGCCTACCCACCTGATCCTTCGCGGAGTTTACCCTGAACGGAGCCGAAGAGCTCAGGATGACAAGGGGCTGTTTGGGTGCTAAGAACGAAAATGGATAGGCTATGCAGTCCAGTGGCAGCCCTTTAGTCGCAATCACTCGATCTTGAGACTAAAGGCGGCGATGATGCCGCCTCTCAAACTCTCCTGAGGCTAAACGTAGCCGTCCGACTTGAGCAGTTCAGCGATTAGCAGCACGCCACCCGCCGCGCCGCGCACGAGGTTATGCCCCAGCAGCGCGAACTTCCAGTCCAGCAGCGGGCAGGGGCGCAACCTCCCGACTACCGTGGCCATACCGCCCTCCGTGTCGCGGTCGAAGCGGGGCTGCGGGCGGTCCGGCTCGGAGCGAACCACCACAGGGCGAGCGGGGGCCGTTGGGAGGCCAAGCTGTTGCGGTGCGGGCCGCCAACTCTCCCACGCTTCAACAATCTCCTGGTGCGTGGCGGGCCTCTTGAGCTTTACCGACACCATCTCCAGGTGCCCATCGGTGGTGGGCACGCGGGTGCACTGGGCGCTCAGTCGCAAGCCGTCCGGCGGCTCGATGCGCGGCCCATCGCCCTGCTCGCCCGCAAGCGTGCCCAGCAGCTTGAGCGGCTCGGTCTCTATCTTGTCTTCCTCGCTGCCGATGTAAGGGACCACGTTATCGACCATATCTAGCGCGCTGACTCCATTGAAGCCCGCGCCCGAGATAGCTTGCAGGGTGGTCACGTACGCGCTGTCGAGGCCGAACGCCCGGTGGAGCGGTGCCAGGGCCAGGGTGAGGCTGATGGTCGAGCAGTTGGGGTTGGTCACGATGAAGCCGTCCCAGCCACGCTGCCGGCGCTGCACTTCAATCAGGCGCAGGTGGTCGGGGTTGACCTCCGGCACCATGAGCGGCACATCCTCCTGCATGCGGTAGGTGCTGGCGTTCGACACCACGCCTATACCCTGCCGGGCAAGCTGCGGCTCTATCTCCCTGGCCGCCTCGGAGGGCAACGCGCTGAAGACAATGGCGCATTCCACGAACGAAGACGGCTCCGGGCACCTCAGCTGCATTTCGAGCACGCTACTTTCCACGGTCCCGGCTATAGCGGGCGCGGGCCGCACCACTTCGCCGTACCGCCTGCCCGACGTGCGCTCGGATCCTGCCATCGCCGCTATCTCGAACCACGGGTGCCCGTTCAGCAAGCGCACCAGCCGCTGCCCCACCGCCCCGGTCGCACCCAATACTCCTACCTTAGTCCTGTCCACTGTCTGCCTCTCTTTCCGGGACTATGCGATCGCGCATTTCGAAGCGTGCACGAGCTTGAAAGCCAAAATCCGCAATTGCAAATTCCAAGTTCGTCACGCCGTTACGGCCACTTCCGCGAACAGCGCCTGCATCGCCTCCAGCGCGCCCGTAAGGTCTTCCCGGTCACAGGCGGTGCTGAAGCGGAGGTACCCCTCACCCGACGGGCCAAATATAACGCCGGGGGCCGAACCAACTTTTACCTTCAACAAGTGCTCGGTCATCGCCCAGGAGCCGGTACGGCCATCGGGTGCGGACCAATCGTCCGCGATACGCATGAAAGCGTAAAAGGCCCCCTTCGGCGGGCTGCCCCGGAATACCGGCACCCGCCGCACTCCATCGTAGAACAGGTCGCGCCTGGCCCGGTACTCGTCCCTGAAGGCGACCACACAGTCCTGCGGGCCGGTTAACGCGGCCAACCCTCCCCATTGGGTAATGGAGCTAATGCCCGTGGCGCTATAGAGGGCCACCTTCTGCATGCGCTCCATCAGCAGCTTGTCGGGCGAGACCACGTAGCCCAGGCGCAGCCCGGTCATAGCGTAGGACTTGCTGAGCGTGAACACGCTGGCGGTACGCAGGTACATGCCCGGCAGGGAGGCGAAGCTGACATGCTCCGCGCCATCGAAGGTGATATGCTCGTAGGCCTCGTCGCTGATGATCGTGAGGTCTGGGTGCGCGTCCACTATCGCGGCAATCTCCTGCAGGTCGGACAGTGAGAGCATGCCCCCCGTGGGGTTGTGGGGCGAGTTGAGCATCAAGCCGCGAGTACGGGGAGTAACGGCCCGGCGCAATTCTTCCGGGTCGAACGTCCAGCCGCGCGCCTCGCGCAAGGGCACGCGCTTTACCACGCCACCGCACAGGGTGATGAGGTGCTGGATGCTCGTCCACGTGGGGTCGGGAATAAGTATTTCGTCGCCCGGCTCGATGAGGCTCAGGAAGAGGCAG
>DASVQO010000443.1:0-2940 GCA_036389075.1 Chloroflexia bacterium
CCACCTTAGTTCCTAATCGAAGTCCGCAGGCAAACTCGGATTGAGGTAATGCTCGTAAAACCGCAATATCTGCCGGGCCGTCACCCGCCCCACCGAGAGCGGCGGCAAGTCGTCCAGGCTGAAGAAGCCCACGCCATCCGTCTCGAGGCTGGTGGTGGGCGCGCCGCCCGTGATCTCGCATAGGAAGAAGACCTTATAGATGTGGAAGGCGTGCGGCGGGTGCTCGTGCCGCAGCCTGTCGTAGAGGGCCATCAGCTTCACTACGCGGGCCTCGTAGCCCGACTCCTCCCTGATTTCGCGCAAAGTGGCCCCGGCGGGCGAGTCGCCAATGTCGGCCCAGCCGCCGGGCACCGTCCACCGCCCATCGGCTATCTCCTTCACCAGCAACACACGGTCGCCCTGGAATACCACGCCGCGAACGTCTACCTTGGGGGTGGCGTGCCCTGTCTCGCGCGCGAAGATGCCGCGCACCTGCTCCGCGCTCACCGGCTCGTGGGAAGCCACGATCTCGGTGGCGATGTCGAGCAGGGCGTTGTAGCGGTCGATGTCGTAGGGGTCGTTGGCGTAGTTGAGGCCATTCTGCGCGATAGCCTGCAACCTCCTGACCCACTCAAGCCACTTCGGGTCCATCACGGCTAACCCACCTCCCCCACTGTTGCGTCCCGCCGGGCTACCACCGCCAGCGTCACGGTGGCCTTGGCTACCAGCCGCTCCTTTTCGCCCGACACTGCGAACACCTCCGACTCTACTACAACCAGCATCCGCCCCGCCTTGAGCACCTCCGCCCGGCACCTCAACGCCTCGCCCCGCGCGGTGTTCAGCAGGTTTATCTTGAACTCGGCGCTCAGCACAAGCTCGGTGTCGCGAATTAGCGTGGTAGCCGCCGCCCCCGCCGTGTGGTCGGCTATCGTGGCCTGCACGCCCGCGTGCACGAAATCGTGGTGCTGGTAGTGCCGGGGCAACACCGCTAGCGCGCTCTCGCACCAGCCGGGGCCGCAATCGACCAGCCTTATGCCCACGTCGTTGACGAACGCCGCTCGCCCGAATATCTCCCGCACGGCGGCTTTGTAATTGGGGTTTGTTGCTTCCATCTCGAATTACGACCTGTTGGGCGGGGCGCACCGGCCACACAGCAGCCTGCCCCTCAGTCGTCTAGCTCTATGTCGCCCTGGCCCATGTAGACCGCTTGCCCGCCTACCTGCACGCGCGTTATTTCGTCGCCCTCCCGTGTAATCTGGATGTGGATGAAGCTGGGGCGGCCCATTTCGACCCCCTGCTCGCTCACAATGTAGGCGGTGGGTTCGGCATGCACAAGCCCGTGATGCACTATGTAGGAACCGAGGGGGCCGCTTGCCCCACCCGTGGCAGGGTCTTCCGTGATACCCATACCGGGCGCGAACATGCGGCTGTGCACGGTGGAGCCTTCGTATTCCACCTCCGGCGCGAAGATGAACACCTCCCCGAGGCCCAGCGGCTCTAGCAGGCGGGAGAACGCTTCCTGCCGCACCCGCAAGCGCCGCATCGCCGCCAGGTCGCGCACGGGCACGATCAAGAAGGGCACCCCGCACGACACTACCTCAATTGGCAAATCGGTGTTGAGGTCGCCCGGCGCGATGGACAGCATCTCGGCCACCGCCGCCGCGTCGTCAATCACGGGGCCGAAGCGGGGAGGTAGCTGCGTCATCCAGATCATGTTGGGCGCGCCGTCCCTGAACTCCAGGCGCACCTTGATGAGGCCGACCCCCTCCTCCAGCCGCAACTCTGCCTCCTCCCCCGACCATTCGAACATGCGCTCTCGGGCGAGTACGAACGAGGTACCCACAGTGGGGTGCCCCGCCATCGGTAGCTCCTTGCCGGGCGTGAATATACGCAGCTTGAAGTGGTTCGCGGGGTCTTCCGGCGGGAGGATGAAGGTCGACTCCGACAGGTTCATCTCCTTGGCGAGCCGCTGCATCATCTCGGTGGACAGGCCCCGCCCGTCGGTGAAGACCGCCAGGGGGTTGCCGCCGAACTGCCGGTCCGTAAACACGTCTACAATATAGTAGTGAAGCTTCCTGCTCACGTACGCCTCCCGTTATGTAAACTACACAGCGCCCCTTGTCGCCTCATAGAGCGCAATGCCCACCGACATAGGCAGGTTCAGCGAGTCGATTTGCGCCGTGTGCCTGATGGTAACAGGTGTGCCCACCGCGCGGTACTCAGGGGGTAGGCCCGCCGACTCGTTGCCGAATACCAGCGAGAAAGGCCGGTCGAATGTGGTTTCATCGAGCCCCAGGTCGCCGCCCGTCATAAAGGGGTACAGCGCCCGCCCGCCCGCCGCCTCCCGGTACTGCTCGAACGTGTCGAAGTAGCGGCAGCGGAGCCGGAAGATAGCGCCCATCGAGGCCCGCACCACCTTCGGGTCGAACATGTCGGCGGCCGGGCGCACGATAGCCAGGTCCACAACCCCGAAGCCGAGCATGGTGCGGGCGATAGTACCCAGGTTGCCCATGTCGCTGGGGCTGACCAGCACGACGTGGTTGCTCGCGGGTTGCAGGTCGGAGGCGTACTTGCGAAACACTCCCACCGCGAAGGTGTTCTCCTTCTGCGCCAGCCGCTCCACGGCCCGGTCGTTGGTTTCAAGCCGGATGTGGGCGCGCTCGCAAAGTCGCTCCAACTTCCGCACGCCCGCGTTGCGCTCTCCCTTCGAGCTTACCAGCACCTTTAAGACGTGCTGCGGTTGGGCCTCCACAAGCTCCAGCGAGGGGAACACACCCAGCGCGTACGAGTGGTCGAACTCTCGCTTGTAAGGCTTCAGAGAAACGTCCATAAGGTGATATCATGCCGGGCGAGTAGGCGAGTATGGGAGGGGCGGCTGTTAGCGGTATACATGAAGGGTAAGCAGGCTGTCAAGCATGGAGACGCTTATGCTCGCATCGCCAGACCGCTATGATAGAGCTG
>DASVQO010000444.1:0-2730 GCA_036389075.1 Chloroflexia bacterium
CCGATAGGTGCCCAGCCGTAGAACCAGCTTGCCATTGGGGTGCTCAGGTTGACACAGCCGTGGCTCATGGGGCGGCCGAAGTTGTCGTGCCAGTAGGTGCCGTGCAGACCCTCTCCCGACTTGTGGAAGTACTGGGGGTACGGCACGTCCTTGAGGTTGTAGTAGTCCCCTGCCGCCAGGCTGCCGCCGTCCATGTCCTGTTTGGGCAGCTTGTAGAAGATCTTCCACACGCCTACCTCGGTGGGGTGCTTCTTGGTGCCCGTGGAGGCCAGCGTCACGCGCAGGGGCGTGCCTCCGTCGTAGGCGGTCACTACCTGCTGGCTGAGATTGATGTTGACCCACTTGCCCCGGAACTTGCCGGCCTCGAACTTGACGGCGGCCACCCGGCGCACCAGGCTGGAATGCACGTACATCGGCTGCTCAGGCGCTTCGGACACGCGGTACCAGAGGCCGCCGCTCGCATCGGTCACGCCCTGGTAGAGCAGCACGCGCCGCCCCGCGCCCCAGGACTTGAGCCGGGGGCTAGCCATGCTGGGGCCGCTCCTGACGTTGCCCCCGCCGCTCATCTCACCTATCCACAGCCCGCCGTAGCTGCCCGGCGCGGTGCTGAACACCACGGACGACGGGGCGTACTGGGCCTGCCCGTTCTCCCGCGCCTGCGCGTTCGCCCTTGAGGCAGATGGCATGGCGATAGCTCCCAGGCACAAAGCCGTCAGGAGCGCGGTTATGATTGCGACGTTGAATTTAGGCCTCATCGATAGGAGGGTAACCTTATATCTTGCCATCTCGCACCTCGACACAATTATTCTATGATGCTGGTTGATCGTTGTGCCTAGCCGCGCACCCCGCATAGCTGCATGATACTTGCCATCGTTTTCACTGGGAGGACGCAATCCGCCGGTCGCGACTTGACCGGGCATAGTTGCTCTATAAAGCGAATGATGTCAGGGAGGGTGTGCGTGCGTCTGCATATACTTAACGCACGCACTGGCCGTACGGTACGAGTTTGGCCGGTGAGTTTCGTAAACAAATATTAAGTTGTCCTGTTGAAGTGCTTATTACAACGCGACTCTTCAACAGGCTTCCTCCACTTACATATTGGCTCGGCTCTTGCATGCCCGTGCGGAGGCCATGATAGTCTACGGCGACCCACATTACGAAGCGAGCCTGCCCGCCCTCGTAGAGCAGTTGCGGCAACGCATAACCATTTGCCTGGCTGCCTCGCCGGACGAGGACGGGGCGGAGAGGTTGCAGCAACTGCGCGTAGCGCTCATCCTGGCGGGGCAGTTGGAGCAGGCAGCATACGATGCTTTCGACCAGCGGGGGGCGCACGGCTACATCAGCGGCCTGCACGAGGCAACCACGCACATAGGGGCGGCATTCTATCTCACCTGGGCCGAGCAGAACGGCGTGCAGGCCACAGGGGTGTTGGACCGGGAGACGAGCCTGGCTACCGCGCTTGCCCATCTCGCGGGAGCGTTTGAGCTACCGGGGGCACCCGTACAGGTGAAGATGCCGGAGGGCTTTGCGTTCTACGCTCTCTACCCTGAGCAGTACTGCGCCGCCGCCCTCCGGTGGCTGGACGAGCATCAAGACGTTGAGGGCAAGAGGGCGGTTGTGGTAGGTATACGCAGCATCGGGACGACCCTGGCCGCTGTAGTCGCCGCCGCACTGACGGCCCACGGCTGGCACGCGACAAGCCTTACCGTGCGCCCCACCGGGCACCCCTTCCAGCGCGAGGTGCATATCTCCCCCGGTCAGGTAGAGGGCGCGGAGTGGGGCCTGGTCGCGGACGAGGGGCCGGGGCTGTCTGGTTCGTCGATGTCGGCGGTGGGCCAGGCGCTCGTGCGGGCGGGATTGTCGCGCCACAGGATTAGCTTCTTCCCCTCGCACGCCAACGGGCCGGGCAGCGCCGCCTCGGAAGAGGTCCGCGCCTGGTGGTCGGGCACGACAAGCTACGTTGTGCCCCTCGATGAGATGCGCTTCGGGGGGCTGTCTCTGCCCGAATCCCTGGCGGCGTGGCTGGCTTCCCACAACGAAAGTCCTGTAACGCGCATCGAGGATATTAGCGGAGGCGCATGGCGCAAATGGCTGTACGAGGAGGGCGTGGTATGGCCGCCCGCGTGCGCCCCTTTCGAGCGGACCAAGTACCTCTGCACGACACAGAGCGGCAGGCGCGTGCTGTTCAAGTTCGAGGGGCTGTGCGGCGCGCCCGGCACCGCGAGCACCACTGCGGAGTTGGTGCGGAGTCAGTTGGCGGAACGCTCGGTTGCCGGGTGGACGCCCGCGCCGCTGGGGGTGGTAAACGGCTTCGTCGCCAGCGAGTGGGTGGAGGGCAAGCCGCTCGGCCTGGGAGATTGCAGCCGGGAGGTGCTCGCGCACGTGGGACGGTATGTCGCGGTTGTGTCCGGTCCCGGGCTGAGTGCGGAGCAGCACGAGGCCGGCAGCAAGAGGCTGGCCGAAATGCTCTACTGGAACACGTGGGAGGCGCTGGGGGAGGAAACGGCGGAGCGCACCCGGCACTGGGCCGCACGCCTGCACGAGGTAGGGCATGGCGCTAGCAGCTACGGCGACGGCCGCATGGCACCCCACGAGTGGATACGCACGAACGAGGGCGAGCTGGTGAAGGCAGACAGCGCCGGGCACGCCTGGGACCACACCTGCATCGGCCCCCAGCCGGTGGCCTGGGACCTCGCGGGGGCAATCGTGGAGTGGGGCCTCGATGATGAA
>DASVQO010000445.1:0-7270 GCA_036389075.1 Chloroflexia bacterium
TCGTTGTGGTACCTCAGGATGAGGTCGGCCAGTTGGGGGAGGTGGCGCGAGAACCACGCGCGGTCGGGGTGGGTGCCGTGCAGGTACTCCTGGACGATGTAGGGCGTTCCGCCGTGTATGCCCGCCGCAAGCACCCTGGGGGCGATGCCAAGCTCTGCGGCGCGCTGAGCGGCCTGCCCATGCTCTTCCAGCTTGACGAAAAGCTCCGTGCCCTCGCTCGTGGCGACGTAGCCCTTGCTCGACATCCCCTCGCTGGTTTTACGCAACGCCCAGTCACGTTGGGGGAAGTGGTTAGCAAGAATATCCCGGACAAGTACGTCCGCAAGGAACACGCTACACAATATTGTTACCTCACCAGTGCCCGGCGAGAGGTTACCCCCTCGTGGCGCGGGTTGAACGTAGCGCCACGATATACTTGATCGCCAGTATGAAAAAGTAGGCGCTCAGGCTACCAAAGGCCAAGGTGCTGCTGACGAGAGACCCAGAGCGCGCTTGCCAGAGCGCCCATACGGCCCAGAGGAGGCCTGTGAAGAGGTATGCAATGATACCCGTCACGCTCGCGCGTTTTGAGTCCTCCAGCAGTGCAGAGACAATCACCAGCAGGCAGCCGGCTACTGACAGCACCCAGTGAAGTACCGGCGAATAATCCGCCGGTGATGTAAAGAAGGTAGGAGCCATGAGCACCAGGGCCGCCAGTAGCAGGATTAAGCTCCAGGGTTGCTTCTTCACGACATCCCTCCGGTTGCGCTACTCAGGGTGAAGCCGCCTCAGCAGACCTTGGCCGTGCTTGCTATGGAGTAGGCGTCTTCGCCCTGTCCACAAGCCGCTGTTCGAGCATGGAGAGCACTTCATCTTTCCGGAGATAAGGCGACAGTATGCCCAAAGCTTTAGAGGGCTGCGGCGAATTGACCGTGTAGTCTTGCCCGCCAAATTTGAGGCCCCAGGGCACGTTGTCCTCTCCCTGCGACTCCGAGTAGAACACGACCTTCTCCCCATTCGGTAGTTCTAGTTGGATACCCATCTCCGGGTAGTCGTCGGTGTGGGTGATGAGTGGCTCATAAGCACCCTGTTTTATCTGCATTGAAGGGTCCTGGAGCGTTTGCAGGAAGTTCAAGGCAACGTCCATTGGCACGGTGATGGTTTCAGTTGCGTGCTCAGGAGTTCGATAGCCTGCCATTGAGAAATTGGCCTCGCCGCTGAAGCCCTCCGCGCCCCGTTTGAGGTCGTAGTGAGCCTCGATGGGGGCCAGTGGGGACAGCCCGGTCCAGTCGTCCTGCAAGAGTATCGTGGTAGCGCCGGTCAGATCGGGCAGCAAGGAGCCGGAGAGGGGCGAGGGCGTCACGACAGGGGGCGACGGCTCGCTCGTGTGCACGGCTATTGTGGGTACGCTCGTAGCCCCAGGCGACGCGGTAGCGCCGCAGCCCGCAAGCACCAGGAGGGTTGCGCCGAACACGCCCACCGCGATAATCAGTCTCACGTTTCCCCCTCCTTCACCCCTACTTTATCCTCTTCCTCTTGCTGCTGACGTAGTCCACCAGGATGTACTCGCTGAGCCTCTTCTATATACCTCAGCTACCCACGCGGATTACCTCGCCGGCGGCCACCTCTAAGAGTGCGTTCTCGATCTTGGGTGCGAGAGGCTGAAGCGACTCAATGCTGTTGCTCTTAGCCTTTAGCAGCACGAGAGCTATGTGCCGCTTGCCGATGTTCTGTTGGTAAGGCATACCCCGATCTACGGTCATAAATACGTCAAAGTGTGGCTCTGCCAGATCAAGTAGCGCACCGTTCTTTATGCCCGACCGACCCATTTCCGTGACCGTGGCAACACTATGGCCGGGGAGGTCTTGCTTGAGTTGCCGGGGAAGGCATTCATCAAGCAGTATCCTCATCTTTCTTGTGCGACCAATGCCTGCTTCAATATCTCAAGCGCACTCACCGCTTGTTCTCGGGTAACCGCCGGAAAGTCATCCAGGAAGTCATCCAGTGGGTGCCCTTCGGCGAGGTAATCGAGTAGGTTCTGAATGGGTACCCGCGTGCCCATGAAAACGGGAGTGCCCCCCAGGATTTCGGGGTCCCGGTTGATAAGCTGATTTTCCTGGATGATCATGATGCTACTCCCGGTTTGGAAATTGGAATTTCGAATTGCGAATTTAGCAGGTGTCCGATCAAATTCGCAATTCGAAATTCCGATTTCCAAATTCCTACTTTATCCTCTTCCTCTTGCTGCTTACGTAGTCCACCAGGATGTACTCGCCCAACGCCTCCGGGGTGGCGTAGAAGGCGCGACCCTTGTTCACCTTGGTCATCTGCTCCACGAAGTCGGCCATGTAGTAGCTGCGCTCCAGCATGAAGGTGTTGATCACTATCTGGTCGCGGGTGCAGCGCACTACCTCACGCATTGTCTCGTGGATGGTGCGCGAGGTGGGCGGGTAGTTGAAGAATACCTCCCCGTCTTCCAGGTGGGCCGTGGGTTCGCCGTCGGTGATCACGATGATCTGCTTGTTGGGCGACTTGCGCCTGCCGAGTAGCTGCCTGGACAGCATCAGCGCGTGCTGCAAGTTGGTGCCGTACTGGTACTCGCTCCAATCCAACTGGGGCAGCATCTCCGGTTTCAACTCGCGAGCGTATCCCGAAAAGCCGATGATGTACAGGTCGTCCTTGGGGAACTGGGAGCGGATCAGGTGGTTCAACGCCAGGGCCACCTTCTTGGCGGCCAGGAAGCAGCCCCGCAGCAGCATCGAGCGGCTCATGTCTATCAGCAGGCAGGTGCTAGACTGCGTCATGTACTCGGTCGAGAATACCTGGAAGTCCTCCGGCTTAAGCTCCACCAGCAGGTCGTGCAGGCCCTCGTCCCGCCCTCCCGAACGCCGTAGCGGCCTGGTGGGGCGGCGTTCCTCCGCGGTGCCCTCTCGCAGCAAGGCGTTGCCCAGGGTGGTGTTCAGGTCGAGGTAGAAGGGGTCGCCAAACTCGTACGCCTTCGAGTCGTAGGTGCGCTCGCCGCCCCTGCCCTTGACGCTTATCGCGTGCTTGCCGAAAGCGTCCTTCTTGAGCATGCCAAAGATGTCGTGCAGCGCCTTCTGCCCCACCTTACGCACGGCGCGGGGCGTTAGCTGCATCTGGCTGCCGTCCCACTCCAGGTAACCCGCGTCCTCTAGCTGCTTCGCAAGCTCGCGCAACTGCTCCAGCGCCTGCCGGGCGTCGGGGCCGAGTAGCTGCTCCACCTCGTCGGCGTCCACGTTGTCGAGGTTGGGGTCGCCACGGCGGGCGGCGTTTAGCTCGCGCTCCAACTGCTCCATCTGGTCGAGCTGCTCCATGATGGACATCGCCTGGGACATACTCATCGACTCGTCCGGGTCGCCCGAGAAGCGGTACTGGCGGCCGGGCTGCGGGGGCATCATCTCCGACAGGTGCATGGCAAGCTCGTTCATCTCGGCCTGCAAGCCGGGATCCTGCATGATCTGCATCATGGCCTCTTCGAGCTCGGCGCGCTGCTGGGGCGACATCGAGTTCAGCATGTTCTCGACGTACTGCATCTGCTTTTGGAGGTGCTCCATTAGCTGGTCCATGTCCTGTATGCCAGGCGGGAAGTGGTGGCCGTGCTTCTGCATGAAGTCGTTGAAGCGGGACTGCTCGTTGGGCTTGCCGTCGGCGCGGTCGCGCATAAGCTGGTTGAGGTCGCGCATCATCTCGCGCATCTCTTCCATCGCCTTGGGGTCCTGCTGGATTTGCTGCATACCCTTCTGCATGCCGGAGACGTTGTTCTGCATCATCTGCTGCTGGAGCATGTTGAGCAGGTCCTGGAACTGCTGGCGTGCGTCGGAGTCCATGAAGTCGTACTCGCGCAGGCCCTTGATCTGCCCGCCAATGTCCCTGGGCAGTTGCTCTAGCTGCTCCTTGCGCCGCTCGGCCATCTTCTCCAGCATCTTCTGCATCAGCCGTTGCTGTTCGGGATCGGCCCCTCCCTGTTGCGCGCCCCCCTGGCCCTCTTGCCCTTGCTGAAGCTGTTGGGTGTCGCCCTGGGGTGTGTCTTCGTCCCCTGGTTGGCCTTGCTCGGACTGCTGGCGGCCTTCCTCCACGCGCTTGTCGATGCCAGCGCGCTCGGTTTCCTTGATTTTCTCCAGCCGCTGCTGGATGTCCTTGATGACGCCGTCCATGTTGTTGCGGCGCAGGGTGTCCTGGCGCTGCTGCTTGAGGCGATCTATCAGGTCGCGCAGGCCGGGCATGCGCTCGCCCGACTGGAACTTGTGCCCCTGCTGCATCAGCTTTTCCAGGGCGCGGCGCACGTCCCCATGCGCCAGCACGTCCTCGGCAATCGCTTCCATGATGGCGTCGGCGTCGAAGGGCATGACTTGCTGCGTGCCGTCCCAGCGCGAATACCTGTAAACCATGTGATGCTCCCTTCGGGTAATTCTTAATTTTTAATTCTTAATTCTTAATTGGGGTTGGTTGGTGGTTGTTAATTGGATGCTGTTGGTTACAGCATAGAGGATTTGGTGATTGGTTGGAACAGGGTAAAAGGGTGGGTTGCCAGGTGTGGTTGCCAGGTGTAGTTGTGGGGCTGCCGGTGCGGCAGGGGTTAGATGGTGATGGTAGGCGTGTGTTGGAGGTTGACGCTTGTTAGAGATCGCTTGCAAAGTGCCGCATGGCGGGACGAGAGTGGCCTTTGTCATTCTGAGCGTAGCGAAGAATCTAAAGAAGTTGGCACAAGGGAGCTGTTGAATGATACATACTAAGATGCTGGCGTTCAACGCAGATGTCTAACCAGCATCTTAGATTCTTCGCTACGCTCAGAATGACAGGGGCCACCTCTGTTCGCTCATTCCCTACAGCTTGCAGATATGCCTTAGCGTTCGGCTAGGGCGGGCACGGGTTGTTCGTCCTCCATTTGCGGGGGAGTGTCCGCACCGGCGGGATTGTCGTCCCTGGGGGCAGTATAATCTTTGTCCCACACGCGCTGCAACACGACCCACTGGTCGGGTGCCCTGCGCACGAAGTCTTCCAGCACGCGCACGAGCTTGCGCATGTTGACCTCTACGTCGAGGTCCTGGTCGCCGGTGGTCTCCCATTCGAGGGGAGGATAGATGATGAGTACCGACTTGTTGTTGGGGAGGCGGTAGGTGAAGCAGGGCAGCAGGGGCACCTTCATGCGCAGGGAGAGCACCACCGGCCCGGAAGGCAGGTCGGCCAGGCCGTCGAAGAACTGCACCGCCATGCCGTTGTCGCTCACGTCCCGGTCGCCCGCCAGCATCAGCACGCCTCCGCTGCGCAGGAACTTGAAGATGGTACGCACCTGGGCGCTACCCACCCGAATCATCTGCACGCCGAAGCGTCCGCGTAGCTCGTTGATGTACTGGTACAGCTTCTCCGGCTTGATGTCCTCGGCCACAATACCGGCCTGGTAGCCCAGCACCACGGCGATCTGGGCCACCACGCTGAAGTTGCCGATGTGGCCCCCCGTGACAAGCATGCCCTTGCCTGCTTTCATCCCGGCTTCCAGGTGCTCCAACCCCTCGATTGACGCCAGCATGTGCCGCACGTCGTCGGGCTTCATGTGGGGCAGGCGCACCACGTCGTAATAGTTCTTTAGCTGGTTGCGAATGACCTTGCGGGCCAGGTTGCGGCGTTGGTGAGGGGTGGAGCCGGGCAGGACGTGGCGCATGTTGTCCATGACGGCCTGCCGCACCGAGGGCGCGAGGTAAAAGACCACCCCGCCCGCGAGGGAGGCCAGCCAGTAGCCTAGTCTCGCCGGCACGAAGCGCGAGAGGGCGGAGGCTATTCGGAGCAGATAGTAGGTCTTCATAAACAAACAGCAGTGAGAGTATAAGCAATTATAGCATGCCCGAAGCATAAGAGCGTCATGGGGGTGCCCTGCCAATGCATTGCAGGCTCGGCGAAGGGCGAAGTCTCCTTCGGAGACTGCCCTCCAGGGCCTATCTGCAAACTGCCGCCCGTGCGGTGCCAAGCGCCCCTCTTGTCATTCTGAGCGTAGCGAAGAATCTCAAGAAGGTGATCATGGCGGCTGTGGAACATCACGTACTATGGTGCTGATGTTCAACGTAGGGGCCATGCCGGCATCTTAGATTCTTCGCTGCGCTCAGAATGACAAGGGCCACCTCTGGGCACGTACTTCTAGCAGTTTGCAGATAGGCCCTTGTAATAGAGTCGGCGTGACTAAGAATCTGCCCTGCCCATCGAAACTTCTTAAGGTGGGCAGGGCAGATTGCCGAATTCTTGATATACCTGGGGAAACCCGGTCTTTGCGGATTTGCCTTCGTTTCGCCTCTCCGGCGGCACCCAGGCATCCTTTGCGTTTTCTTCTCTCTACATAACTAAGGGGTTGAGCACCGGGGGCTGGGCGGCGGCTTTCATCGTATCCGTGAGCGTCGTGTAGAAGTCGGTCCAGGCCACTTGTGCTTCGTGGGTGAAGGCAGGCCCGAGGCTGCGCTCCAGGGTCCACAGGAGAGCGTCAGACATGGTGTCGTAGTCGAGGTCGGTAACGCCATAGGTTGAATGCCGGCGTCCGAGCGCGTGAAGCATGGGGACGACGGTGTCCGGGTGGCTGAGGTTGGCTACGGCCAGGTGTAGCATTGCCATGAACTTGTGCCCGCGTTCCTGCAAATCGCCGTGGAAGAGGGACCGCAAGCGAGGGTCAAGCTCGAACAGCCTGCTGTAAAAGAGGGCCATGATCGCATCCGCTATGGGCAGTACCTGTTCGAAGGTGGACTGTACCAGGTGTATCTTTTCAGGTGTCATACCGTGTCCTCGCTCTTCAATCCGTATTCGCGGCCCGCCGCGTGGGAGCTGGCGGGTGCGTAGCTGCCTACATTATGGGTGAGGACGAGGGCGGGGGCATCGCGTATATGAATTAAGTCTTGTTAGCCGGTCAATTAAAATGGCAAGCAAAAGGGTGGCCCCTGGGGCCACCCTTTTGCTTACTAACACTCACAGGCTCTAAGCCGCGCTCTCCGACTCCGGCATGCCGTCGCGGACCAAGCGGCGGAGGCTGCGCCTGCCGTAGAGGCGACGCTTCTTGATCTCGGCGTTGTGCCGCGCGGTGCGGGGCCACATCTCGCGGAACATGTACCACTGGTCCGGGTGCTCTCGGATGACCACCTCGAAGTGGTTGACTATCTCCTGAGTCACGCGGCGGATGTCGGCCTCCTTGTCGCCCGTCAGCAAACGCTTGTAGTCGATGGGCGCCTCGAACGTGCCACTGAAGGTCCTGTCGCCGGGGTCACGCAAGGCCCAACCCACCACGAGGGCCGCGCCC
>DASVQO010000446.1:0-24693 GCA_036389075.1 Chloroflexia bacterium
CCACTAACCACTAACCACTAACCACTAACCACTAACCACTAACCACTAACCACTAACCACTAACCACTAACCACTAACCACTAACCACTAACCACTAACCACTAACGACCAGCTGAGAAGTAGGTCTTGAGATGTATTGACAAGGGGTATAGGGGCTGATATACTGCTCCCAACTTCGGCAAATCCTATCAACAGGAGAAGTCTCTACGACAATGGCAGCTAATATGACTTACCGCAACAATACACCGCTTGGCGCGTTCGTCGGCGGGAGGAGTCTGCCCATTTCCGGATAGGTTTGCGTAAAGAACGCACCGACTGGTCGTGGGCCTCCCAATGAATGGCTCACGGCTTTTTTGTTCCCTGCGCAGCTACACTCAACTGTAACCTTGTAACTGCCAAAGCCGTGGGCCACATGAGACCCGCGGCTTTTCGTTTCTTACACCCTGTGTACTACTCACGGGGACACCATGCGAGGTAAGAAAGTTGAACCACGTAGCAGAAAACGGCACGGCTAATCGCAACCGGAAACTGGAGCAGCACAGGGAGCTTGCCACCGCGGCCCTCGAACAGTACTGCCTGGCCGGGGCTGAGCTAACGCTACTCAGCGACGCGGACAACACGGTGTTCCGTGTCGATGTGCCGGGGGCCGAGAGCTTCAACCGCCACCCCTACCTGGGTAAGGTAGGCGGGCGCAGGTTCGTGCTCCGCGTCTCCAACGGGCAGCACGCAGAGGCTACCCGGTCGGAGCTAATCTGGTTGGCGGCCCTACTGCGCGATACCGACCTGACGGTGCCCGAGCCGGTGCCCACCAGGGACGGTGCGTTGCTGGCCTCCTCCAATGTCCCACACGCGGAGAGTGCCAGCGTGGTGCTGCTGCGCTGGGTGGACGGGCAGTCGCTCGATGCGGGGCTGGACCCTGAGATGATGGTCAAGGTGGGCCGCTACATGGCCGAGCTTCACGCTCACTCGGAGAGTTTCACGCCGCCCGCCGGGTTCCAGCGTCCGCGCTGGGACCGCAACCGCCTGTTCGGGGCGGGCTCGGTGCTGCGCGCTCCCAATGCGGGCCGCTACTTCAGCCGGGGCGAGCTAAAGCTGTTCGAGGCAGCCGCCGAGCGCGTCGGCAGGACGATGCAGCGCCTGGGCGAGGGCCACGAGGTGTTCGGCCTGATCCACGCCGACCTGCACAATCGCAGCTACCTGTTCCAGGGCGACCGCGTTGGAGCTATCGACTTCAGCGACTGCGGCTGGGGCTACTACCTGTACGACATCGCAATCGCGCTGGGCGAGTTGAAGCACCGGGACGACTACCCGGCCCTGCACGCGGCCTTCCTGGCCGGCTACCGGCAGGTCCGCCCGCTCTCGGAGCAGCATGAGGGGCTAATCAACACCTTCATGGTCGCCCGGCGCGTGGACCTGGTGAACAACATCCTGAGTTGGGAGGACCCGTTCCTCCTACCCTGGGTGCCCAGGTTCCTTGAGAAATCCATCGAGGTGCTGAAGAAGTACCTTGGGAACTGATGCGAGTTGTGGGGATGCCCTGTGGCTGAAGCCACGGGCTGAGAAGTAGCAAAGTCTCCTTCGGAGACTGAGGAACATGTAATAGTCTCTGAAGGAGACTTTGCCCCTTGTCAGCCCGCCGACTTATTGGCAGGGTGTCCCCTACAACTCAACACGGAACACACAAAACTATGAAAATCCCACTAAGACAATACGGCCAGTTCCTTGGCAAGTACCTGCGGACCCAGTTGCCCGCGGTGCTCCTGCTGGCCTTCGTGCTGTTTGCCAATATCGGGTTGCAGCTCTGGAACCCACTAATCTTGAAGGACTTCGTGGACACTGCTGGGAAGGGAGTAGGGCTTGACAGCCTGGTGGGGCCGGGGGTGCTTTTCGTTAGCATCGCCCTGGTCAGCCAGGGGCTTACCGTGCTTGCTACCTACCTGGGCGAGAGCGTCGGTTGGAACGCCACCAACCAGTTGCGAGTCGACCTGGCTTTGCATTGCCTGCGCCTCGACATGCCCTTCCACAAGACCCACACGCCGGGCGAGATGATCGAGCGCATCGACGGCGACGTAAGCTCCATGTCCAACTTCTTCTCGACGTTCGTTATCAAAGTGCTCGGCAACATACTGCTGATGTTCGGCGTGCTGGTCGTGCTGTTCTTGGAGGACTGGCGCATCGGGCTGACCCTGGGTGTGTTCGTGGCGTTGATGCTCTTCTCTATGCTGCGCATGAACGGATTCGCGGTGGCGCCCATGCGGGACGAGCGCGAGGCTTCGGCGGGGCTGTTCGGCTTCATCGAGGAGCGGCTGTCAGGTCTGAACGACATCAGGGCCAACGGCGCGGGTGGGTACGTCATGCAGGGCCTCTACCGGGCGATGCGGACCCTGTTCACGACAGGTCGCCGGGCCTGGCGCGCCGATGGCACCCTGTGGAGCACCTTCGTGGGCCTGTTCACCCTGGGGCACATCCTGGCGGTGGCGGTCAGCGCGTGGCTCTTCCTCTCCGGCAGCATCTCGTTCGGTACTGTGTTCCTCGTTTTCTTCTACGCGGGCATGCTGGACCGCCCCATGGGTGAGCTGACCGAGCAGTTGAAAGACTTGCAGAAGGCAGGGGCCGGCCTCGTGCGCGTGCAGGAGCTGCTTGCCATCCCAGTAGACATAGTGGACGGCCAGGGTAGCGGTTTCCCACGCGGCGCGCTGGCGGTCAGCTTCGATGACGTGTCGTTCGGCTATGGCGACGAAGAGATGGTCATGCACGCGCTGTCGATGGACCTCAAGCCGGGCACGGTGCTCGGCCTGCTGGGGCGCACGGGCAGCGGCAAGACCACCCTGGCGCGCCTGCTGCTCCGCCTGTACGACCCCCTCGAAGGGGCTATCAGCCTGGGCGGCGTGGACATCCGCCACGCCCGCCTGCGGGAGCTACGGCACGCGGTAGGCTTCGTGACGCAGGACGTGCAGCTGTTCAACGCGACCTTGCGGGAGAACCTGACGATGTTCGACAGCGCCATACCCGACGCGAAGATAATGCAGGTGGTGCGCGAGCTTGGCCTCACGGAGTGGTACGCCGCCTTGCCCGATGGGTTGGATACGGTGCTCGGTCCGGGGGGTGGCAGCCTGTCGGCGGGGGAGGCGCAGTTGCTGGCTTTCGCCCGCATCTTCCTGCGCGACCCCGGACTCGTTGTGCTGGACGAGGCATCGTCCCGGCTCGACCCCGCTACCGAGCGGCTGATAGAGCAGGCGGTGGACAGGCTGCTGCGAGGGCGCACGGGCATCATCATCGCCCACAGGCTCGCCACGGTGCAGCGGGCCGACGAAATCATGGTACTTGAGGACGGCAGGGTGCTGGAACACGGCCCCCGCCTGGAACTGGCTAATAACCCCCGGTCGCGCTTCAGCCAGCTGCTGAGGACGGGCCTGGAGGAGGTACTGGCGTGAAAACCTGGCACGTCATGGGCAGGACCATAGGCTTTCGCTTCTGGTTGTACATGCTCAACATGGCGATCTGGACCGTTTTCTTCGGGGCACCCCTGGTCATGGGTCTCATTATGAAGGCTTTTTTCGAGGCCCTCAGCAGCGGGGAGCAGGCCGGGGCTACAATCTGGACTTTGATCGCCCTCAGCGTGGTCGTGGGCGTAATCAGCATGGCCGCGCTGTGGGTGGGCATCGACCAGTGGTCGGTATTCTGGTACTCCAGCCACGCGCTGCTGCGCAAGAACATGATGCAGTGGCTGGTGAGCGGCCCTGGGGCCAGGGTGCTCAAGGAAGCGCCCGGCGAGACGGTCAACCGCTTTCGCGACGACGTGGAGCACGTGGTCAAGTACATCGACAACTGGTTCGACTCGACCGGGCAGGGCCTTATCACGCTGCTGGCGGTGGGCATCATGTTCTCGATCAACTGGGCCATCACAGCCCTGGTGCTGCTGCCGCTGATGGTCGTCATCATGGCGGCCAACATGATGAGCGGCAAGCTCAAGAAGTACCGCCAACTGAACCGGGAGGCGACTGCCCGCGTGACGGGGGCCATTGCCGAGATGTTCGGAGGCATCCAGGCTATCAAGGTGGCCTCGGCGGAAGAGGACGTGCTGGCCCACCTGCGCGCGCTAAATGAGAAGCGGCGCAAGGTGGCCCTCATGGACAGCCTGATTACGCAACTGGTCGACTCGTTCAACGCCAACACCACCAACATCGGCACCGGCCTCGTGGTGATCGTGGCCGCCGAGTCGTTTCAGGCGGGCAGCTTCACGGTGGGAGACTTCGCCCTCTTCGTGGGCTACATGGGTATCGTGACCTCGATCCCGCGCTGGGTGGGCAGCCTGTGGGCCAAGTACAAGCAGACAGGCGTGTCAATCGAGCGCATGTCCTCGGTACTGGCGGGCACCAACCCGAACGACCTGATCGCGGGCGGGCCTATCTACTTCCACCAGGATGCGCCCGCGCCTGAGTTCGCGCCTAAGACGGCCCAGCATACCCTGCGCAGCCTCAACGTGCGCGGCCTGAGCTACAAGTACCCCGGCAGCCAGCGCGGGATAGAGGACGTGAGCTTCACTGTAGAACGTGGCTCGTTCACGGTCGTGACGGGGCGCATCGGCAGCGGCAAGACGACCGTGTTGAAGACGCTGCTGGGCCTGGTGCCCGCCGATAGCGGTGAAATCACATGGAACGGGGAACGAGTGGAAGACCCCGGCTCGTTCCTGGTGCCGCCCCGCACCGCCTACACGCCGCAAGTGCCCCGCCTGTTCAGCGAGACGCTCAGGGACAACATCCTCATGGGCCTGCCGCCGGACAAGGTGGATTTGGAGGCCGCGCTGCACCTGGCCGTCATGGAACGGGACGTGGCCGCGATGGACGGTGGCCTCGATACACTGGTCGGCCCCAAAGGCGTGAGGCTGTCGGGCGGGCAGGTGCAAAGGGCCGCCGCCGCCCGCATGTTCGTGCGCGACGCCGAATTGCTGGTGTTCGATGATCTTTCGAGCGCATTGGACGTTGAGACGGAGAGCGTGCTGTGGCAGCGGCTATTCGACAACCGGCAGGCCACGTGCCTGGTGGTGTCGCACCGTAGGGCGGCCTTGCGGCAGGCTGACAACATCATCGTGCTCAAGGACGGCAAGGTAGAGGCGAGCGGCACGCTGGATGAGTTGCTACTCACTTGCGACGAGATGAAGCTGCTGTGGCACGGGCACGCCGGTTATGCTGACGACGCAGCGGTGGAGACGGAAGAGGAAGAGCGGGTGGCGGTCTAGAATGGGGTTAGATGCCCATATCCAAAGCTATCTGCGAGGGGCCGCCAGCCGCGCCCGCGAAGTCGAGAAGATCGGCCCTTTCCTGGCGACCTTCTCTCCGCACGACGACAACCCGTACATTAACTATGCCATCCCGGATGACGGTGCCCAGCCGTCGTCCGGGGATGTGGCTGCCCTGGTCGAGGCTTACCGGCGGCACAAGCGCATACCACGCTTGGAATACCTGCCGGGCCTCGCACCCAACGTGGAGGCTGCCCTGCTGGCGGGTGGGTTCGTTGTCGAAGGACGGCCGCCGCTCATGGTGTACGAGCCGGGGAGCGAGCAGGAGGTCCCCGTTCCAGCAGGTATCGAGCTAATCGTGCCCGCTACCGACGACGACCTGTGGGCCATGCTCGCCGCGCAGAACGAGGCATACGGAGGCTCCGCGCCTACGGGGGAGCAAGTAGAGTCGCAGCGTGCCTTCCTGGCGGCCGGAGGTCTTGCCATCCTGGCGCGGGAGGCCGCGACGGGTGAGCCTGCCGGGGGAGGGGCGTGCACCGTACCGGCCAACAGCACCACCGAGCTTGCGGCCGTCGGCGTGCGCGAGAAGTTCCGCCGCCGAGGCATCGCGGCCGCAATGACGGCACGTCTGGTGCGTGCCGCCCTTGCCGCAGGTGTTACGACGGTATTTCTCATGGCGGCCGGTGAAGAAGAAGCGCGCATCTACGCCCGTGTAGGTTTCTCCCAGGTAGAAGAGGTCTTACATATATCGCTGCCGGGGCAATTCAATCAGGCTCCAGGAGGAACGAATGAGTAACGACTCGCAGGACTTGCGTGATGTACCGCCACTGCCGGGTTACGAGCCGGAGATAGGCCGCTGGCTGTGGGCTATGCAAGACACCCGAGAGCGAACGTTGCGCAGCCTGGAAGGGCTATCGATATCCGACCTAGACGCGATGCCACCGGGGGCGGACAACACGATTGGCGTGCTGCTCTACCATATCGCCCTCATCGAGGCCGACTGGCTGTACGTCGAAGCCCTGGACAACCGGCCCGTGCCGCCCGAGGTGGAGGCCCTCTTCCCCCTCGACCATCGAGACCAGCAAGGCCAGCTAGCGGCGATGCGCGGACTCCCACTGGAGGACCACCTACAGCGCCTCGCTACCGTCCGCGCCAGGCTGCTTGAGGAGTTCAAGAGCATGACGCTGGAGGACTTCCGCCGCCCCAGACACTTCCCCGGCCAGTACGACGTCACCCCCCAGTGGGTGCTGCACCACCTCATACAACACGAAGCCGAGCACCGGGGCCAGATACAGACGTTGCGCGGGTTACTCCAAAGTAATGAGAACTGAGGACTGAGGGGGGGAAGGTGCAGATAATAACTGTGTAGAGGTAGCGTTGTCGTGTCATTGGTGAAGAAGAGAAAAATCCCACAGGAATATCCTTAAGTGGGATTTTTCTTTTCGACGTAGATGTACCGTCCCTCGTCCCTCAGTCCTCATCACTCATTACTCGGCATTCTCTAGTGGCACAATAGTTGCATCATTGCCGATATCCAAGAGAGAGTGGCCGGGCGCCATCTTGCCTCGACCAAACGCCTCCCAGCCTGGCCTCATACGGTGGACTACGCCACTAGAAATGAGGTGAACCTGATGGTATTGCCCACGCCGGAGCGGGACCAGGGTGGTCCAGAGAGCGCTCCCCAACGTGGAACGGCAGGCCCCAGCGGCGACAACAACCAGGCATCATCCAGGAAAGTTCCACTTCTTCCCCTCAGCGACAACGTAATATTCCCCAGGTCGGTGTATCCCCTGGCCCTCAGCGGAGAGCACGCACAGCAGCTCGCGGCAGCCGCGCAGGAGTCGGGCGGCTACGTCGCCATGTTCCTGCAACGCGAGGACGCGGACGATAGCCCCACCGGGACCGACCTTTACCCTGTGGGCACGCTCGCCCGCATGGCCGACCTGCGCCCGGGGCCGGACGACCTGCTCGAGTTCCAGGCCGAGGGCTTGGAGCGCGTGGTGCTGCGCCGTATCGTGCAGTACGAGCCGTACGCCGCCGCCTTCGTGGAGGGCATGCCGGAGGAGCAGGCGCAAGCCGAGGACGCGGCCAACCTGTTCGAGCAGGTCAGGCGCGCCTATATCGCCATCCTCGCTGGCACCCCAGCCGAGCCACAGCTACTCCCCATCCTTGAGGAGACTAACGAACCCCTCGACCTGGCCTACCTCGTGGCCGCCACCATCCCGGTTTCTCCGCAGGCCAAGCAGGCGATTTTGGAGGCCGAGGGCGCACACCTGAAGCTTTCCCAGGTGCTGCTCTTCCTCAATAAGGTGCTGGAGCTAAAGTCGCAGCAGTCACAAGAACAGGCCGCCGAAGGCACCCAGGCGACCTCCACACCGGAGCCACCGCGCCCCTATGGTCTCAACCAGACGGCCGTAGATAGAGCCGACCTGGAGAAACGCGTAGCGGCGGCGGGCCTCTCGCCCCAGGCGTTGAAGCAGGCGGAGCGGGAGCTTGAGCGTCTGGGCCTGCTCACGCCTAGCTCGCCCGACTACAACATGGTCCGCACCTACTTGCAGTGGCTGGCCGACCTGCCCTGGCGTGTGGACGAGGAGCCGGACTTCGAGCTAGACAGGGCGCGCGCCATACTGGACCGCGACCACTTTGGCTTGCAGGAGGTAAAGGCCCGTATCATAGAGTACCTGGCAGTGCGCAAGCTCAGGAAGCAGCGGGCCACCCCCGCCGATGAGTGCGGCGATACCCCCGGCCAGGAAGCGCCACGCCAGCCGGTGCTCTGCCTGGTGGGGCCGCCAGGGGTGGGTAAGACCTCCCTGGGCCGCTCCATCGCGGAGGCGCTCAATAGGCCGTTCGTGCGCATCTCATTAGGAGGTGTCAGCGACGAGGCAGAGGTGCGGGGGCACAGGCGCACCTATTTAGGTGCCATGCCGGGCCGCATCGTGCAGTCGCTGGTGAGAGTGGGCAGCGCTCAACCCGTTATGATGCTGGACGAACTGGACAAACTGGCGGCCAAACCCTCCGGGAGCGGCGATCCCACCGCGGCCCTGCTTGACGTGCTCGACCCCGAGCAGCAGCGCGAGTTCGTGGACCACTACATCGAGGTGCCGTTCGACATCTCGTGCCTCTTCTTCGTCGCCACGGCCAACAACATGGACCCGGTGCCGGAGGCGTTGCGCGACCGCCTGGAAGTAATCCGCATCTCCGGTTACACGGAGGAGGAGAAGCGGGAGATAGCGGTGCGCCACCTGATACCCCGCCAGATGGAATGGCACGCGCTGACCGAGCAGGACGTTAGCTGGCAGCCGGAGGCGGTGCTCGAGATCATCAGGAGCTACACGCAGGAGGCGGGCGTGCGGCAGCTAGAGCGCGAGATAGCCACGGTGTGCCGCCGGATAGCCACCACTGTGGCCGAACATGGCATGCGCCAGGGGGCGCTCGTGGCAGACGCGGCGTTCGTGGAGGAAGTGCTGGGCACGCCCCGTTACCTGCCCGAAGAGCCATCGGCCACGGATGAGCCGGGCGTGGTCACGGGGGTGTTCTGGACGTCCGCGGGGGGCGACATCATGCACATCGAGGCGCTGATGATGCCCGGCGGTAAGACGCTGACTATCACGGGGCAGCTTGGCGAGGTAATGCGAGAGTCGGCCCAGACGGCCCTCTCGTGGGTGCGGGCGCACGCCGAAGAGCTGGGGATAGACCCCACCTTCTACGAGCACAACGACATCCACCTGCACATCCCCTCCGGCTCGGTGTCCAAGGACGGCCCCTCCGCCGGGATCGCGCTCGCCACGGCCCTCGTGTCGCTGCTCACAAAGACGCCCGTCTCCAGCGAGCTTGCAATGACCGGGGAGATTACGCTACGGGGCCGGGTGCTGCCGGTCGGGGGCGTGAAGGAGAAGGTGCTGGCGGCGCGGAGGGCGGGCGTGCGCAAGATCGTTTTGCCCACCCAGAACCGCCGCGACCTGGACGAGATACAGCCCGAGCTGCTGGAGGACCTGCAAGTGTTCACGGCGGATACGATGGACGACGTGCTCGGCGTGGCGTTCCCCCGCACGCAAAAGCGGGGCTTGCTCCCCAGGCGGTACGGGCGCGTGGGCGTGGGTCATCCAAGGCCCCGCCGGCGGCTGTCGGACCTGCCAGGCGTGGCGCGGGGCAGGTAGTCCTGCTTGCGGGCTAGTACTAATGACCTATCCCGATGTTACAGCCGCTGGCACGTCTATTGCTCCTCTGTACGTGCCACCGTCTACGCGAGGCGCGTGGAACACGGGTGGCAGTAAGAGCAAAATGGCAGACTGCACAATCATTAGGAGGTCACATTCGAATGGCTACAGTAGTTGGATTGTTTGACACACGAGACCAGGCGCAGATGGCTGTAGAGCAGCTTCGCGCTATGAACATCCCGACAGGAGACATCAGCGTCGCGATGCGCGCCGAAGGCGACACCACGACCACGGTAACGACTGGCGATGACGATGGCGGTGCCGGTGGCGCGGTCACGGGCGCGGTAGGCGGCGGCTTGCTTGGTGGGCTTGCGGGCCTGCTCGTGGGCGTCGGCGCGCTGACCATCCCCGGCATCGGCCCTATCGCCGCCGGTGGGCCCCTCGCTACGGCCCTCGCGGGTGCCGGTATCGGTGCCGCGGCAGGCGGGCTGGTGGGTGCCCTGGTTGACGCAGGCGTACCCGAAGAAGAGGCAACCTTGTACGAGGCAGGCGTGGCCCGTGGTGGCGTGCTCGTGACGGCCAACGTGCCCGATGCGCAGGCGTCCGCGGCCCAGTCGATCCTCAACCAGAGTGGCGCGAACGATGTCCACAGCCAGGGCGGCACAAGCGACTCGATCCTCAACCAGAGCGGCGGGAACGTGCGCGGCGATGACAGTGGTGATGGCGTAGGCGCCGAGGCGGGTGGCGGGTTGGCCGGCGCTGCGGTTGGCGCTGGTATTGGCGCGGCCGTAGCGGGTCCCCTCGGTGTGGGCCTGGGCGCGGCGATTGGTGGCGCGGCAGGCGCGGCCGCGGGCGGCGCGGCGGACGGCGACGACGCGGCTGAAGAAGTTGGCGCGACGGGCGGTGCCGGTGCCGGTGCGGCCCTGGGCGCGGCTGCCGGGGCGATTGGCGGCCCCGTGGGCATGGCGGCCGGCGGCGCGATTGGCGCGGCGATTGGCGGCGGTGCCGGTAAAGCGACAGGCGACGCGGTAGATGACGCTGCCGACGGTGGCAACTACGACGCAGGCACGGGTACCACCTCGGGCACGACCTACGCGAGCGGCACCGGTTACGCGACCGGTACCGACTACTCCACGAGCGGCGACGACAAGACTAACGAGGGTGTCGGCGCGGGTACCGGTGCAGTAGGCGGCGCGGTTGTAGGCGGCCTGGTGGGCGGCCCCGTCGGTGCTGCTGTAGGTGCCGGTCTCGGTGCTGCCGGTGGCGCTGGCGCTGCTAACGCTGCCGAGGGCGACGATGACAACGTGGGTGCGGGCGGCGGTGGCGCTGCCGGCGCGGTCGGCGGCGGCATCGTGGGTGGCGCGATAGGCGGCCCCATCGGCGCTGTCGCCGGTGCGGGCATCGGTGCCGGCCTGGGTGCGGGCGCCGGTGAGAACGCGGAAGAAGACCTCGAAGGCGGCGACCGGACGACCTACAACACGGGCACCGGTTACACGGGCGGCACGGGCACCGGCACCGGTACTTCCGGTTACGGCAGCACCGGCGGCACCGGTTCCGGCTACGACGACAACACTAACCGGACCAGCTAACACGGCTACCGAGACCATTGTGGCAAGTCACCATCACAGGTGGTAAAGCCTCGGAGAACGAACTGAAGAAGTGGGGACCTGCTCTGTAGGTCCCCACTTCTTTTTGTTTTCCACCCCTTTTGCTCGCCTGAAGGGCGCGTGCTATAATCCATCCGGCTTTCAGCCCGCGCGACACCCAACAACGGCAGCACGTTAGGAGAGACACAATGGCGGCTACTTACTCGGCAACGGAAGGGGCGCTCAGGAGCCTGGCGTACCAGCACATCCTCACTGTGGAGCAGTTTACACCTGAGACGTTGGAGGCGCTATTCGCCCTCGCTCAGCAGATGGACCGGCGCGTCGCGGATGGGCGCGTGGAGCCGCTGATGTCGAACAAAATCGTGGCGAACGTTTTCTACGAAGCCTCCACCCGCACCGACCTATCGTTCCAGGCCGCTACCCAGAGGCTAGGGGGGCGGGTCATCACGACTGCGGGCGGCGTGCACTATTCGTCGGTTACGAAGGGCGAGAGCCTGCACGACACGATCAAGACTATAGCCTGCTACTCCGACGCGATTGTGCTGCGCCACCCCCAGCGTGGGGCCGCGAAGGAAGCCGCCGCCGCCTCTGACGCCCTGCGCCTCGCCATGCACAGCCCGGCCCCCATCATCAACGCAGGGGACGGTATTGGCGAGCACCCCACGCAGGCCCTGCTCGACCTCTACACGATAAAGGACCGCTTCGGCAGCGACATCGATGGGCTGACCATCGGCTTTGTGGGCGACCTGCGCAACGGCCGCACCGTCCACTCGCTCATCAAGCTGCTGGCGATAGACCGCTGCCACGTGAATGTGGTGTGCATCGCCCCCGAAAGCCTGTCAATGCCGCCGGAATATATCGAGTTCGCCCGCTCGCGCGAGATGCCCGTCACCGAGACGCAGGACCTGCAGGAGGCAATACAGCACGTGGACGTGCTCTACGTCACCAGGGTGCAACGGGAGCGTTTCGTGGCGCAGCAGATGGAAGACCTCTCGGCCAAGATCTACGGCCTGCCGCAGGAAGCCCTCGATGCTTCACGCCGGGACACGCTGCGCCCCCTGGCCGACCTCAACGCCGCCCAGGAGTACCTTGCCGCCCGCGATACGTACGTGGTGGACCCGATGATGCTCAGCCAGGCCCGCAAGGACATGATCGTCATGCACCCCCTGCCCCGCGTCAACGAAATCCCCGAACAAGTGGACAGCGACGACCGCGCCTACTACTTCCGCCAGGTCCAGAACGGCCTCTACATCCGCATGGCCCTCCTCGCCAGCGTGCTCGACTGTATGCCGCGATAGTCGCAGGGGAACTAAACGCCAGGACGCCAGGACGCTAAGAACCACGCCAAGATTAGGTAGGTGTCCTAAGCAAAAAGGAGCAGGGTACGTGGTATCGTACCCTGCTCCTTTTTGTGCCCTCCAAACCTTAATCCTCTTGGCGTGGTCCTTGGCGTCTTGGCGTCTTGGCGTTTAGATTGGGTCCCCTACTGAGATAATTGTCTTATGTTATACTGTGCCATTCTACGCTAAAGGAGTGTAGCTTTGGCAGCAGACGATGTGACAGACACAAGCGGGGCCCGCACCCGGAAGGTCGAGATAGAGGACCTGTATCGCTTCAGGTTGCTTTCCGACCCACAAATCTCCCCCGGCGGCGGGACGGTGGCATACGTGCAGACCAGGCTTCGCAAGAAGAAGAACGACTACGCCTCTAACATCTGGCTGCTTCCGCTGGACGGTGCGGGGGAGCCTGCCAGGTTCACCGGGAGTGACAAGCGAGATTACTATCCGAGATGGTCCCCGGACGGTGAGCAGTTGGCTTTCATCTCGACGCGGGCGGGCAAGCCGCAGGTGTGGGTGATACGGGCAGGGGGCGGCGAGGCGCGACAACTCACGCGGAGCAAGCACCCGGTGACCGACCTCGTATGGTCGCCCGACGGCAAGTGGATAGTGTTTGCATCGCCTGTGGACAACGAGGAGGACAGGCGGCGGGCCGAAGAAGGGAAGAAGGACAAGCCGGGGAAGAGTACGAGCAGCGACAGTGAGGCGCGAGAGCCGGGCTACACGGGCGAGGAAGGGCTGCCGGGCGCTATCCTCCCGGCGGGTGAGTGGGAGGAGGACAGCGAGGCCGAGGAGGGGCCGGAGGACAAAGGCGACCACGCCAAGGAGATCACCTGGGTGCACTTCAAGGCCGACGGCGCGGGCCTCCTTGAGCGGCGACAGCACCTGTTCATCGTGCCGAGCAAGGGCGGCACTGCGAAGCAGCTTACCGAGGGCGATTGGAACGCGGCGACCCCACGCTGGTCCCCTGACGGCAAGCAGCTTGCCTACCTCGCCAACCAGGAGGCCGACGCAGATTACTTCAACATACAGGATATCTTCGTGCTGCCCATTGACGAGGGTGGCGCGGCGGGCGAGCAGCGGCGGGTGACGGACCACGATTGCGCGATAGGCAATATGGAGTGGCTGCGCGACGGTAGCGGCTTCGTGGTGTTCGCCCACAGCCGCATCCAGGAAGCGGCCTTCTCTACCAACATGCAGGTATGGACGATCTCGCTTGCCGGCATGAAGAACCGGCTGACCGAGGGCTTCGACCGCTCGGCAGCCAATATCGTCAATTCGGACCTGCGCTCGGCTGCCGGTGAGTTGCGCCCACGGCTCAGCGCGGACGGCTCCACGGTCTACTTTATGGTCACGAACGGCGGGGCGTGCCAGGTGTTCTCGGTGCCCACGGCGGGAGGCGAGGTGACGCAGGTGGTCGGCGGCAACAGGGAGGTGCTCAACTTCTCGGTCGGGCCCGGCGGCATCGCGTTCGTGGCGAGCGAGTGGGACACGCCTAACGACCTCTATTTCGCGGCCACGGGCGGCGAGGAGCGGCGGCTGACCGACGTAAACGCCGACGTCGTCCCGCAGCTACAGATAAGTGAGCCGGAGCAATTCGAGCTAGAGACCGCACCGGGAGTGCGCGTAGAGGGCTGGATACTCAAGCCGCCCGGCTTCGACCCGGCGCGGAAGTACCCGTTCATCGTGGAAATACATGGCGGCCCGCACACCGCTTATGGGTACCCTTACTTCCACGAGTTCCAGGTGCTGGCCGCCAGGGGATATGTCGTTCTTTATACCAATCCCAGGGGCAGCCAGGGCTACGGCCAGGCATTCTCGGACGCCATCATCAGCGACTGGGGTGGGGTGGACTACGAAGACATTATGGCCTGCGTGGACCACGTTGTGGGCCTCGGCTACGTGGACGAGGAGAGATTGGGGGTGACCGGCGGCTCCTACGGCGGCTATATGACGGGCTGGATAATCGGGCACACGCAGCGCTTCAAGGCGGCGGTGGCGAGCCGCATGGTGTCCAACCTGCACAGCGCCTGGGGGTCGGGCGACTTCACCTGGCGGCTGTGGAACTTCGAGATGGAGGGCGACCCGTACAAGCGCACGGAGTTGTACCTGCAACGCTCCCCCGTCAGCTACGCCCACGAGATGCGCACTCCCCTGCTCATCACCCACGCCGCCGACGACCTGCGCTGCAACATCGAGCAGGCCGACCAGATGTACACGGCCCTCAAGGTGCTCAAGCGCGACGTGAAGATGGTGCGCTTCCCCTCCGGCGGGCACGACATCTCCCGCAGCGGCAAGCCCACGTTGCGCGTCGAGAGGCTACAGCACATCGCAGGCTGGTTCGACAAGTACCTCCAACCGGACGGCCAATCCGGCGAGGAGCAACAGTAGCCGAATGCAAAGGGACAGAAACACCCTGACGCCAGGCACTGCACCAAGAGAAATAAAGAATTCACCGCAGAGACGCAGAGGACGCAGAGGTTACGCAGAGAAGTATTGTGGGTAGAGAGTACAAAAAGGAGCAGGGTACGACACATCTTGTACCCTGCTCCTTTTTGTTGAGCCGCAATCCTTTCCTGGGCGTGGTCCCGGGTGAGTGCTATCCTCCCGCCGCTACATGTTGGGTCTCGCCTGGATCACCTGGGCGAGGACTGCTCGCCAGTTGTCACCTCTAACGCGAAGCCATAGATTGCCTCCTCGCGCGGCCCCTCCGACCACAGGACGCTGACCAGCAACAGGTACTTACCCGGGGGTATGGCCGCAGGCACGGACACGCTGAACGGCCTGCCGGGGACCTTGTCCGTGTAGAAGACCGGCAGCGATTTGGGGCTGAAGTAGAAGGTGCCGCCTATGCTCGCGCCCTCGTTCGCAAGCTCAGCCGGGTAGGAGTACAGTTGAGCGGTAAATCGCTGCGGGCTGATGCCGAGGCTCGGGTCGGGGCCAAGTTGCGAGCCAAGGCCAAGCACCTCGCCTGCCGCTACTGGCATGGGGGCAGCGGGCACCGGCGCTCCTATGGCCTCCACACACCGCCCGCTGTGACAGTAGCTACCCAGGCCGCCCATCTGCTCGCCGTCGTTGCCAAGCAGGGTCAGTTGCGGCACCCCCCGCGCCTCCACCGCGCCGAGAGGCGGGTAGGGCACCGCCACCTGTGCTGCCAGGCTGTTTTGCTCCACGACCTGCGCGAAAAGCCACAGAGGCCGGTCCACCGGTAGGGCCGAAGGCAGTTCGAGAGAGGCGACTACGTTTCCTCTGCTGTCGGCATGCGCTGTGCCAAGTTGCACACGATTGCCGGTAGCTGCGAACGCGCTTACTGAAAAGACTACGGTGCTGGACGGCGGCCAATTTGTGCCGCTCGCGCGCATCGCGCGCCCATCAGCCTCCAAGTCGTATCCCAGCCGCGCGCCCGCCCGCGATACTGACATCAGGTGAATCGAGGTTGCGTTGAGCTTACCTGGAAGGATGGTGCCCACCACCCGCACGTAGTCACCGCTGGCCGGGCGTGCCTCCGGTGCTTCGGTTCCTTCGCTGTATTGGATGATACCGCCCCTGGGGAAAGATACTTTCCATTCCTTGCCGGTGTGGTCCTTCACCAGCAGCGAATAGCCATCGGGCCGTTGAACTATGCCGGTCAGCGTGCCCTCGACCGCCCTGCCGCCGGAGGGGAGCTTTACCGCCAGAGGCAGAGCGACCTGCATGCCATTTGTTGAGGCGGCGACGCTCAGGTTGGCACCCGCCAGCAAGGCCCCCTCCAACTCAGCATTTAAGGCGACAAAGGCACCGAATCTACCCGAAGCATCAGTTTGAAGGGCCGGAGGCGCTACCAGGGGCGTGTCAGCCCCCGCGAGATCGACATGGGCGCTCACGGGGGTATTCGGCGGCCAGTTCCAACCACGTAGTTGCACGCCCTCCGTCACCACTTCCGCCGAGATGGCCGGTTCCGGCGGTGCGCTGCCGTAGCGCCAGTCGTAGTACGCACGGCCGACGTTTGCCATCTCGACCTGCCACTGGGGAGGGTTAGCGGGATTGTAGGTGAGAGTCCTGCGCTCGAACAGTTGCAGCATAACCCTGGCGGGCGCGCCGGCTACCAACACATCCACCCAGTACGCCTCGGTAATGGGCCTGCCCAGCACGAACAGCGGGTCCATGATGCGCCCTTGCGCCAGCCTTCCGTCCTGCAACACGGCCCCCGTCTGCCCCATCCACTCGGTGAAGACCGCGGGTACGTTGTGGCCCGACACCTCGTCGTACGCGCCCCGCGTGGAGGCGTTGCGCCCGGCACCCGGCACAGGCTCTGCAAGAGGTCGAACGGCACCATCTTTGGAGATTGCTTGCTGTGGCAGGCTGCCCGTGGCACGAGGGACGGGTGCCGTAAGGGTAGCAAAGGCGGCGTATGGGGGAGCACCTGGGCTTGTGGCGTCGCCGGCGACCGGCATCTGGGCGGGCGTCCTCGTCTCGTAGGCGGTGTTGCCAGTCTGCACGCGCCCCGACACCATCTCGGACACGAGCAGGCCACTGGTCACGAACCAGTTGGATGCGCGGTCAGCGCCGGGGTCGTTGGCCTCCATTCGCCCCTTGTCCAGATACTCGACCAACCGCTTGCCCGTGGGCGACTCGGCGTAGGTCTCGTTTGCCACCGCGAAGGGCACAGGCCCCCACAGCCACGACCTGCCCGCTGCCTGCATGGCGACCGGTCCATCGGCACGCGCCCACACGTCGAAGAACGCGCTATCGGCAAGCCAGGTCAGAGGCCACGAGGTCAGCCCCACTCCGCTAACGACTGCCCGAGAAGGCCTGGCTCCCCACGCGCCCACCAGCAACACCAACACCAGAAGCAAAGATACTTTCTTCATCGCACCGCTCGTAATTCGTAATTCCCTATGATAGCACTTTATGATAGCACTTTTGCACCGCCAAAACCCGTGTGCTATAATGCCCATTGCCACGCCGGACCGTCATCGAGCTATGTTCCAGCATTGACTGTGCTTTCACCTGGCCGGCCGTGGCCCCGCTTGTAGGAGCATCAGATGATGGACTTTTCGGGCACGACCCGCGTTGACTACGAGGACATACTGCGCGCCGTCGGCTACTTCATCGACCAGAACAACCTCAAGGAAGTCTGCATCATCGAGCTAAACGAGGGCGTGCTGGTGCGGGGCATTCGCTACACCACCGACCCAAAAGCCGGGTACCAGACTATCTCCGAATCCTTCCTGTTCACGAATGAAGACCTTGAGAAGCTGCTCGAAGACGCTTACAAGCGCCGCCAGCCGGGCAAAGGCGGCATCTTTCGCCTGCGGCCTATGCGCGAGAATGAATAGAGTGCCATTGGACGAGTATTGCAGTGTGTGGAGTGGCGTGAAGCTGACAGGGTGCTGCTTGCATGTATAAAGGCCTAAAGGTATCGGTGGTCATACCGTGCTTCAACGAGGAGCACGGCATAGCCGCCGTTCTCCAGTCGATGCCGGACTATGTGGACCAGGTGGTGGTGGTTGACAACAACTCCACTGACGAAACGGGCCGCATCGCACGGGAGCTAGGGGCCGAGGTCATTTTCGAGACGCGCAAAGGGTACGGCAGCGCCTACAAGGCCGGGTTCCCCAGGGCCACCGGCGACATCGTTGCCACCGCCGACGGCGACGGCACCTACCCCACCAACTCGATAGGCCCCATCATCGACTTCATGCTCGAAAAGAAGCTCGATTTCGTGTCGGCCAGCCGCTTCCCGCTGGTGGACCCCAAGGCCATGCGCTTCCGCAACGTGCTCGGCAACAAGATACTCACCTACACCACCCGCGTGCTCTGGCTGCGGTGGATGGCCGACTCGCAGTCGGGTATGTGGGTGATGACGCGGGAAGCCCTCAAGAAGCTGCGGCTGGAAAGCGACGGCATGCCCTTCTCCGAGGAAATCAAGCTGGAAGCGATAGAGAACAGGTCGATCAAGTTCGGCGAGTACCACATACACTACAGCGAGAGGATAGGGGAGACCAAGCTCTTCCCGATGAAGGACGGCGTCGCCAACCTGCTCTACCTGTTCCGGCGTCGCCTGCGCCGCACCCGGCTAGAAAAGCTCGTCGGCCTCGACAAGGGCCGGAGCGAAGCCCCCTAGACCTACAGCGTATCTTATACAGGCCACGATTATGCCCGCATCGAAGTCACGCGTCATAGAAGCAGGCAGCAGCGCCCTCCGCATCTTCCGGGTGGGCGAGCTTGCAAGCTACCTCAAGCACCTTCTCGAAGGTGACGAGGCGCTGTTTGATTGCTGGATAGCGGGCGAGGTGAGCAACGTTTCGCAGACCGGCTCCGGCCACTTCTTCTTCACGGTGAAGGAGCGCGACGCCCAGATGCGGTGCGTGCTGTTCCGCCAGCAGGCCATCTGGCAGACGGTGCTCCCCTCCAACGGCACGGCGGTACTCGCTCACGGCTACGTGTCGATGTACGAGGCCACCGGCAACCTGCAATTCTACGTGGATACCTTGCAGGAGGAGGGCCAGGGCGCGCTCTTCCTCGCCTTCGAGCAGCTAAAGGCGGCGCTGGAGGCCCAGGGGCTGTTCGCGGAGGACCGCAAGCGCCCCATTCCGCTCATGCCCCGGCGCATCGGCCTCGTGACCTCACCCCAGGCCGCCGCGCTCCAGGACATGCTGACCGTGCTCGGCAGGCGCTGGCCCATAGCCGAGGTGGTGCTCTCGCCCACGCAGGTGCAGGGCGACGGGGCGGCACGCCAGGTGGCGGGCGCTATCGCCGCGCTCAACGCGTTGGAGGGCGAGGAGGCGGTGGACCTCATCATCGTGGCGAGGGGCGGCGGCTCGATAGAGGAGCTTTGGGCGTTCAACGAGGAAGTGGTGGCGCGGGCGGTGTACGCCAGCACGGTGCCAGTAATCAGCGGCGTGGGGCACGAGACCGACACCACCATCATCGACTACGTGGCCGACCTGCGCGCCCCCACCCCCTCCGCCGCCGCCGAGCTTGCCACGCCCGACATACTCGATTTGCAGGCCACGATCGATGCCTGGCGGCGCATGATGTTCAACGACATGCGAGGCCGCATCGCCGTGGCCTGGGACGAGGTGCAGTCGGAGCGCGACAGGCTGGACCACCTGTCGCCAATGTGGCAGGTGAGCAACGACCGCAAGCAGATAGAGACGATGCGCAAGTCGATGGACACCCACCTGCGGCATCGGCTGGCGCTGGAGCGGGAGCGCATAGTGAGCGCGAAGCAGCGTCTCGACGCGCTATCACCCTTGCAGATACTCAAGCGGGGCTACGCCATCGTGCGCGACCTCGACTCGGGGGCAGTTGTGAGCAGCATACGCGAGGCCCGGGCCGACCACCTGCTTGAGATCAGGGTTGGGGACGGGGCGTTCGGGGCGAGGGTCGTGCGTAATCGCGCCGCCGAGAGCCGGGAATTGTGGGACGGGGATGACGAGGACGACGGAGTGGGAGAGGGGAACTAGGGGATGGCACAGGAGCGCAAAAACGGGTCGGGGCTGGCCCACGGGAGCAACAGCGCCACTTTTGAACAGCAATTCGGCAGGCTGCAAGAGGTAGTGCAGCGCCTGAGCGACGGCAACCTCACACTCCAGGAGGCGCTTTCGTCCTTCGAGGAGGGCATGGCGCTGGCCGATAATTGCAGCCGCATGCTGGAAGAGGCCGAGCTTCGGGTGCAGCAGGTCAGCGAGAGGGCGGCCAGGGGCGGCAGCGCGGCGGCAGCGGAACTCGACCTCGCCATGAGAGCCAGGCCCGTCGATGAGGAGCCGGAGCTGCTGACGTTCGAGATCGAGACTTACGAGACCACGGTGTTGATCGAGGGACCTGTAAGCAAGGGCAAAGAAGCCTCCCCCGCCAGGAACAACGCTCCGCAGAAACAGCCTCCCGCACCCGCACCCTCACCCTCTGCCCCGGTCCGGCCCCTCGACCCCCTGTTCGACGAGGACGACTGAGCCTTGTTGCTGGACATCCTGTCGCTCTTCCCCGAGATGTTCCCCGGCGTGCTGGGGGCCAGCATCTTCAAGCGCGGCATGGAGGCGGGGCACGTGCGGGTGCGCCTGCACAACATCCGGCATTACGCCACCGACAAGCACCACACGGTGGACGACTACCCTTACGGCGGTGGGGCGGGCATGGTGATGAAGTGCGAGCCGCTCTTCCGCGCTACCGAGTGGGTATACCATCTGCCGGACGCGCCGCCCGGCATCAGCCAGTACGAGCCGCCCACGGAGGCCCTGCAAGGCACACCTGAGCCTATCCACTCCCCTGCCGATACCCCCATCATCCTGATGAGCCCACAGGGCCGCGTGTTCTCCCACGCTATCGCCCAGGAACTCGCCCGGCACCCACGCCTGATTATGCTCTGCGGTCACTACGAGGGGGTGGACGAGCGCGTGCGTGAGCACCTTGTCACGGACGAGATCAGCATAGGGGACTACGTGCTCACAGGCGGGGAGTTAGCCGCGATGGTGGTAGCCGACGCGGTAGCCCGGCAGATACCGGGTGTGCTGGCTGAAGGCTCGGCCCACGACGAGTCTCACGCCAGGGGCCTGCTCGAATATCCCCAGTACACCCGCCCCGCCGATTTCCGCGGCTGGACCATCCCCCCCACCCTCGTCAGCGGCCACCACGCCCAGGTCGAAGCCTGGCGGCGGCGCGAGGCGTTGCGTGCCACCCTCCTGCGCCGCCCCGACCTGCTGGAACACGCGGACCTGACACCGCAGGAACGGAAGTGGCTGGAAGAGATGGATTCGTAATTTTTAATTCTTAATTTTTAATTCTTAATAGGTTAGCGTAGTACGAAGCCGATTAGGCCTTCTAGGTTGGATTGCTGGCCTATTACCTCGAAGTACCACACACCTAGAGGTGGGGACGTGAACGCCTGCGAGGGGGTTAGGGTGAGGCTGAGTTGGCCTGCGGCGTTGGCCTGGTATTGGCCGTTGTTAGAGCCGGAGGGGAATACCGCTGCGCCTGTTGGGTCGGTGAATTTTACGGTGACGGGCTCGTTGGGGGTTAGGTTGGTGGCGGAGAACGTGAACTGGGTGTCGGGGGAGCCGGAGCCCGGGCGCACCGAAAGCAGCAGCCCCTCTGACGGCTCGGTGGGCACTGCGGGGTAGGTGGCGGTGGGGGTTACGCTGCCACGAGGTAAGGGCGTTCGCGTGGGGGCCGCAGGACGTGTAGAAGTGGCGGCGGAGGTCGCGGCGCTTGTTGGGGCGCTGGTCGGGGTGCGGGTAGCGGGAGGGCGAGTGGGGCGCGGTGTGCTCGCGGGGTCGGGAGGAGACAGGTAGAAGTAGGCTACCGACTCGTGGTTGCTGGCCTTGCCGTGGAAGGTAATCGCCCACAGGCCCGTGGCGAGACCGTCCGTCGGCAAGATGACGCTCTCGACCCTGCCGTCCGGCCCCGCCTTCAGGTTGATGCGAGCATCGCGGGCGGTACCGTCGGGCGCGGTGAACCAGGACACGATATCCTCACCGGGCTGGAAGTCGGACAGCGACAGCTCCAATGCGGTGCCTGAGGGTGCGGAATTGGGGTCGATGCTGGCGTCAATGGGGTCGGGGATGGTGGGTAGTGCCTGCGTGGGTGAGGGGAGGGCGAAGAGAGGCGGGGGCAGGGGACCGCCGTACAGCCAGCGGTGGTAGTGCTGGCCCACGTTGCCCATCTGCACCTGCCAGCCCTTCTCGAGCGCGGGCACGTAAACCAGCGTGCGCCGCTCGTAAAGCTGCACCAGCGCATCGTTGAAGACGCCGCCGATCTTGACCCGCGCCCAGTACGGCTCGCTGATTGGATAGCCCATCACGAACACCCAGTTGGCGAGGGTCTGGTTGGCCGAGAGCTTGCCGTCCTGCTGTATGGTGCCCTTCAGGTTGAGGAAGTCCCACATCGCCTGCGGGATGTTATGCCCCAGCACGTCGCTGTAGGCCGCCAGCTTTGCCCCGGGATAGAGGCCCAGGCCGGTATTGCTGCCCACCTGCCCGCTCCGGTTGATGGTAGCCGTTACCGACTTGCCGGTCATGTTGGGAGCGCGGTTGTTGCCGGGGCCGCCCAGCGAGGCCACCAGGCGGAAGGAGGTGTAGGTGGGCGCGTCCGGGTCGTCGGTCAGGCCGTCGCCCGCCACCGCGATTTCGGCGGCCTGCCGAGGCACGAACTCCTTGTCGCCTACCTGCTGCTTTCCGGTGACCAACTCCACCACCAGCAGCCCCGTAGTCACGAACCACTCGCTTTTGCGGTCGGCGTTGGGGTCGTTGATCTCCATGCGGGCCTTGTCGAAGTACTGCACCAGCCGTGTACCGCCCTTCGCCCCGTTGTATGGCTCCTCAAGCGCCCGGCCCGGCTGCGGCCCCCAGTACCAGCTTCGTTGCGTCTTGCCGTCCAGCACGGGCGCGTCGGTGCGCTGCCAGATGTCTAGGAACGCCTTGTCGGCGAAACCCTCGGGGGCCGCGCTCGATGCGCCCGCAACCGCAAGCAACATGACGCTCGCCGCCATAAAAGCCAGCACGAGCAGCATACGCCAAGCCCCGTGGCGTCTAGAGAAACGAGCGGCAGGAGTGTCCACGCTCCGAGTTTAGCACGCGTGCCTTCCCATGTCAACGCTCTTAGGAGACGGAACCGCCAAGGACGCCAAGAACGCCAAGGACCACGCCAAGAAGATAAGGATTATTCACCGCAGAGGCGCAGAGAGCCTGCCCTGAGCGCAGCCGACGGGACGCAGAGGTTACGCAGAGATTAGGAAGGTTTGGCTAGTGCAAAAAGGAGCAGGGTACGAAGTCACGTACCCTGCTCCTTTTGCTTAGAACACCTTTATTAACTTGGCGCGCTCTTGGCGTCCTTGGCGTCTTGGCGGTTCCGTCCCTCGTTACGGCTGTGACCAGCCTTTGCTCCTGACGATTTCGACACCTAGCAGGCCGAGCAGCACTTCGTTCTTGGTGCCCCGGAACTCGGGGTGTAGCTCGAAGCGGTTGCGCTCGAAGTACTGCACCGTGTAGGTCTTGCCGTCGATGGGCGAGATCTCCTGTAGCTCCTCGGAGATGGGGTAGCCGAAGATGGGGAGGCCGCCGTTTTGCCGCCAGTACTGGTAGAACGAGCCTCGCAGGCCGTGCTGGGTCTCCGCGAAGAAGACCTGGCTGTTGTTGCTCTGGAAGGGAGCGCCGGCGGGGAAGTTCTTGCCCTTGGTAAGCTCCACGCCCAGCAGGCCCATGAGCACCTCGTTCTTGGTGCCCGCGAACTCGGGGTGTAGCTCGAAGCGGTTACGCTCGAAGTACTGCACCGTGTAGGTCTTGCCGTCAATCGCGGATACTTCCTGGAACTCCTCGGATAGGGGATAGCCGAAGATGGGCAGGCCGCCGTTCTGCTGCCAGAAGCGGTAGAACGAGCCTCTCAGCGTGTGCCCGACCTCGGGGAAGTAGACCTGGGTGGCGGTGCTGCTCAGCGGGGCCACGCGCTCGAACGCGGGCGGGCGCAGGTTCGCCGGGTTGCCTCCGTCGCCCAGCACGTTGACCTCCACCGAGGCACGTATCAGGGACTTCTGGCCGCTGGCCGTAAGAGCCGCCTTGCCGGTGAGCACGTTCTTGGGCAGCGCAAGCTCCGCTATGAAGGCCCCCTGCGGGTCTGCCTGTGCGTTGCCCAACGTTTTGAGGTCGCCGTCGGAAGTCAGCAGAGACAGGTCCACGAGTTCGCCCGCGCCGAAGCCCTTACCGGAAACCGTGATGAGCACGCCCGGCAGCACGTCGCGCAGATTGACTTGCAGGGCCGGTCCCTGCTTTGGCCCGGCGGTGGGCGTTGGCGCGACTCCCTGTCCGGGGGTACGCACGGGTGTGGGCGTGCGGGCGGGGCGCGGGCCTTCCTTCGCCATAGTCACCGCGCGGAAGGCGTTGAGGCGGCCATTGCCGTAGTGGATGTCGGGGCCGGGTTCGCCCAGGTCGTCCGACGAGTCCATGATTACGAAGCCCACCTGCTCGGCGGAGAGCGAGGGATTGGAACTCAGCACCAGCGCGGCCACACCCGCCACGAACGGACCCGAGAACGAGGTGCCGTTGCCGTAGGTGTAGGTAAGCTCGCCCTCGTCCCAGCCGGTGCTAAGGACGCCGACGCCGGGGGCCGACACGTCTACGAAGTCGCCGTAGGAGGAGAAGCCGGTGAAGGTGTCGCTGCGGCCCGTTGCGCCCACCGACACGACGCCAGGGTAAGCGGCCGGGTAATTAGCCTTGCCGTTCGCCTCGTTGCCTGCCGACGCCACGACCACTACGTTTCGCTCCACGGCGTACCGGGTGGCCTCCCGCATTATCTCGGTGTCCTCGTCGCCGCCCAGGCTCAGGTTGATGACGCGCGCGCCGTGGTCGGTCGCCCAGTGAAGACCGGCGGCTATGGCCTCT
>DASVQO010000447.1:0-3240 GCA_036389075.1 Chloroflexia bacterium
GTGAAGAGGCCCACGCTGTGCCCGGCCTGCCTGAGCACCGAGTCGAGCATGGCGGACACGGAGCCTTTGCCTTTGGTGCCGGCCACGACGATGCTCCTGAGGTTGCGATGGGGCCGCCCGAGCAGGCGCAGCATGAGGCGCACTCGCTCCAGGCCGTCGTACTCGGCGTCGGTGTGGAGGCCGGGTACGAGCTCGTAGTTGGTGAAGCTGTTTATGTAGTTGTAAGCGTCCGCATAGCGCATGTAATACCTCTTTGGCCCTGCTCCTGCGCATTATAGGGGAAAGGCAGGGCTGTTGCCAGTATCCGGAAGGGTGAACTTGGTGTCAGGAGTGTGCGCGATTTTACACGGCAATGGCTAATACTTTTCAGACAGGAGGTGCGATGCGAGCGTGGCGGAAAGGCTCCAATGGAACGGTGGGCACGAAAATCCCCAGCCGAACTGCTGGGGACTGGACCTGCATGTCACCGTTCGTTCAACGTCGCTTGGCACGCACCAGGTTAACGCCCGCCACGCCCGCGCCTACGCCCGCCGCCAGGAACAGCACCGAGCCGAGATAAGATACCCAGTCTCCACTTGCGATGCCGGGTCCAAGCGCCTGGAATGCTAACCACAGGTAGAGCAGGCCGATTACTCCCAATATCACTCCAAAAAGCACTCTGGAAACCATCGTGTTCTCCTCTGAACAGCGTAGCGCGCGGCAGTTACAGGGGCAATTATAGCAGATGGGAGTGCGTGTGACCATTAGCGGGGGTGTTGCCCTGCATGACGCCCTGTGGCTAAAGCCATGGGCTGAGAAGGGGCAAAGTCCCCTGCGGGGACTAAGGAAGGTGAAGGTAGTCTCCGAAGGAGACTTCGCTACTTCCCAGCCCGTGGCTTTAGCCACAGGGCGTCATGCGGGGTCATATTGCCACCTTCCGGCCACGTGGCCCTGCTGTGCTCACTCTATTGAGCGCCAAAGCGTGCGGCGGGCCGCCAGCCGCAGACGCAGCCCCGGCGAAACCCGTGCAGCCAACTTTTCCAGCCTCAGCCAGTGACCTGGCACTGTCGCCCAAAGGCGGGCACGCAGGAGGTCGTCGGTAGCGAACGCGGCCATATCGGCCAGCCACTTGAGCAGGCCGGTAGGGCCTAACACCCTCGCGACCAGCGAAAAGACGGTTGGGTAACGTCTCGCGGTCGTGAGCAGGATGCGCAGGTATTCGCTAAATGTGTAGCGGTCCTGGAGGAAGCGGACGGTCGTTTCGGTCCCAAGCTCGCCCAGGGTACCACAAAAGACGTTCATCAGCCGGTTCACGCATTGCGGGTCGTCGGACCAGGGCTGCATGAGCCTGCTGAAGACCCAGGCCACGCGCAGGTTTGGCTGGTACGGGCTGATAGCGCGAAGGTGGCGCTCCTCAAGTAGATCGTGTTTGAGGGCGTAGTCGATGAGCGCGGACACCCGCCCCATGTGCCGCACGAAAGAGCCAAACCCGCAGAAGGTGAGTGGCGATTGTCCGGCCGCCGAATCGCCCAGGCAGAGCAGGCCCCTGGCCGACGCCTTGCCGGGACTGCCATGCCGCGCCGGGATGTAGCCGTAGACCGGTCTTACGTGGCGGGCACCCTCCGCGAACTGCTTGTAGCCGGGTACCTGCCTGAAGTACTGCTCGAAGAGGTCTAGCAGGCCCTGCTTCCTGGCGCGGTCGGGGCCGGTGCGATCGTAGTAGAAAAGGTAGACCGTCGTCTCTCCGTGCCTGCCGGGAAAACCCTCCCATATTAGCTGCCGCCCCTCGGTCGCGCCACCCACGCTCACGAGCACGTCGCCCACGCCTGGGTCGGTGACAAGCCCCTCCACTATGCTGCCTGCGGTGGGACAGACCCCGTCGAACGGCAAACCGCCGTTAAGCCCTACCGCAATGGGCGATACCGACCCCATCGTGTCGATTGCGAGGCGGGCGCAGTAGAACTCGACGCCCTTTGGTCCCTCCACCTCGAACGCGGAGGCGGCGGGGCCACTGCGTGCCATGTGCAGACGGCGGAACGACCGGCCCTCCAGGATGGTGCCCCCTGCTTCGAGGAAGCGCCCGCGCGCCAGGTCGAGCACCGCCTGCGCATCGAGGGCCACGTCCAGCACGCCTTCCAGGTTGAGGGGGCACGACGCGCCGCCCGTACCTCTAGCATCGAAGGAGATGACGCCCTGCCGGTACTCGCCGGCGATGGTCCGCGCAAGCTCCTGCGGCGTGAAAATGCCCCAGCCTGAGAGGGCCGCCAGTTCCCTACGGGAGATGTTCCACTCGCGGTGAGCGGCCCCCACCTTCCCCCTGTCGAACACCAGCACGCGCAAGCCCCGCCGGGCCAGGGCAACACCCGCCACAAGCCCCAGGCTGCCACCTGCTATCACCACGTCGTACCGGTCCTCCGGCGGGCATTGGGGCAGTTCGTTCGTGGTGGGCACGTAGCGGAAGGGGTCGGGAAGTGTTGCCCCGCTGTTTAGCTCCATCCAACGGCGTTCGAGTGAGATGACGCTATCGAGGGCGCGCTCGCCACCTTCCATGCGCGAAAAGGCCGCTACCGTCCTGGGGTAGCGGCTGGCCAGCCGGGAGAACGTCGGGGAATCGTACGCGCTCTGTGGACGTGGCAGCGCGCTAATCGTCATTACCGAGCCTCTGGAGGCGGGTGCGCATCTCGGCGCGGGCGGGGAAGAGCAGCATCGCGGCAACCAGGCCGCCAAGATAACCCGCCAACATCATGACCGGGTGAGGGCTGAACCAGATGCGGGTGTCAGTGAGCATCACGTCCACAGCCCAGGGGAGGAAACCAAGCGCGAGCACGCCCAGCTTGACCTCGACGGGGGTAGCCTGCCAGCGCGACCAGAAGCGCGACAGGTTGAGCCGCGAAAAAGGCCCTAGTCCCTCGCCCGCTCGCCCGTAGAGAAGCCGCACCGTCCACAGGCCGAATACGGCCGCCCAGCACGACGAGCACACCGCCAGCGGCTGGCCGAGGAACATGAAATGAAAGTCCACCTTGGGGCACACCGCGTCGCCCAGCAAGTAGATGCCGTCAGCGATGAGCTGCAACAGCGGCTGCCCGGTGAGGGCGAACACCGGCGCGACGGCCGGCCCCAGCAGCAAAATCCAGAGCCACAGGTCTTGCATCCAGGGCCGGGGCGCGTGGCGGGCCGCAAGGTCGCGGCTATCGACAGTGAGCCGCCTGTATTCTCCTGCTGCAAGTTGCATGTCTTACCTCTCTCCGCTGCGCACAACGT
>DASVQO010000448.1:0-6828 GCA_036389075.1 Chloroflexia bacterium
CTTCACGAGACCGTCCTCCACTGGATCAACGACGGCCTCATGGCGATCTTCTTCTTCCTGGTCGGCCTCGAAATCAAGCGAGAAATCTGGGCGGGAGAACTCAGCAACGTCCGCGCCGCCCTCCTGCCCATAGTCGCCGCGGTCGGCGGGGCCATCGTGCCCGCCCTCATCTACGTAATCGTCAACCTCCGCGGCCCCGGCAGCGCGGGCTGGGGCATCCCGATGGCAACCGACATAGCTTTCGCCCTCGGAGTCCTCGCCCTGGTAGGCAGCCACGTCCCCTTCGCCCTCAAGATACTGCTCACCGCCATCGCCATCATCGATGACCTCATAGCAGTGCTCGTGATCGCCTTCTTCTACTCCGGCAGCCTCGACTTCGGCGCTCTGGGCATTGGGTTCGCCCTCCTCGGCGTGCTGCTAGCTATGAACGCCATCGGCATCCGCACCATCCCTCTCTACACCCTCATGGGAGTGCTGGTGTGGGTAGCGTTCCTCCAATCGGGCGTCCACGCCACCATTGCGGGCGTGCTCGTGGCCCTCCAGATACCCGTCCGCACGCGCATCAACCAGGCGACTTTCCTCCACCGCGCCCGCACCATCCTCGACAGCTTCGAGGACAGCAGCAAGCGAGAACCTTACTCCATCCTCCAGGACCAGGAGCAACAGGCCGCCGTAATAGAGCTTGAAGAGCTATCCGAGGCCGTTCAAGCCCCACTACAGAAGATGGAGCACAACCTGCATAACTGGGTCGCCTTCATCATCATGCCCCTCTTCGCCCTCGCTAACGCCGGCGTAGCTCTCAGCACCGACGCCCTGCGCGGCGAGACCTTGCCCGTGGCCCTCGGCATCATCGCGGGCCTGCTCATCGGCAAGCCCCTCGGTCTCTTCGGCGCGACCTGGCTGGCCGTGCGCACCGGCCTCGTCACCCTCCCCCACTCCGTAACCTGGCGGCACATAGCCGGCCTTGCCTGCCTCGGCGGCATCGGCTTCACAATGTCCCTATTCGTCGCCACCCTCGCCTTCAGCGGCGACCCCCTCCTCGAAACCGCCAAGCTAGGCATCCTCGCCGCCTCCCTCATCGCCGGTACCGCAGGCTACCTGCTCCTCAAAACCACCCCCACCCACCCCACGGAGCGTCCTTAGAACCCCCCTGAAAACAACAGTACGGCATCAAAGCAACCAGGCTCCCCTCTGTCATTCTGAGCGCAGCGAAGAATCTCGTCCTCCAGTACCCAAATACCCCCTTTCTTCACGAAGTAATGAGGATTGCTAAGGATGGTGCGTGGGTGCGATTCTGCCCATTGGCAGGACCAAGCCCCGGCTTTGTCATTCTGAGTACAAGACCAACAAAGTTAATTAGAGAAAGGTGCAGTGCCCGAAGGGGCACTTCGTAAACGTAGCCCGCGGTTTCAACCGCCCGGCTAAATGGAGCAAACTTCGTTGGTACAGTACTGAGCGTAGCGAAGAATCTCGTCCTACAGCACAAAGTTCCCCTTTTCCTTCAGCACAGAGTCCCACCAGTAAAGACCAACAATCCTCACAACAAAGAGCAGGCCCGTCATAATGACAAGCCTGCCCCTGCAAGAACTACTCTATAAACCTTGGCGCGCTCTTGGCGTCCTTGGCGTCCTTGGCGGTTCCGTCTCTCCTACTTGGATATGAACGTCTTCCAGTCCCCAAGCGCAGGCAACCTGCCGCTCTCCACCACCGCCCGCCACTGCTCGTCCGTGAGGCGGTTGCTCGACGGCTGCTCGAACTCGTACTGGCTGTAGATGCCTCCCCTCGCCAGCACCAGCTTGCCCTCTACCGGCACCACCACATATATCTCCATGATGCGCCCCGTACCCTCTTCCAGCGCCAGGTCGCCGCCCGGCCCGCCCGTCGCCACGTCCGCCACCAGCGCCGCGTCTTGGTCGTTCAGGTCGCCGCCCTGGCCGTTCTCGTCCGCGTCCGACGCCGCCATCGTGATGCCTTCCAGCCGCCCGCCGTAGTACTGTATCAGCGCGTACTCGTCCTCCGTCAGCGCCTGCCCCTGCAACTCCTTCTCGCTGATGTGCTTCAGGTCCATCGCCAGGTTGTACAGGTCGTTGAGCGTGTTGTACTCGCTCTGCGCGAACTCGTCCGCCGGCTTCTCCAGCAGCCCGCGAGCCAGCAGCCCGTCCCGCGTCATGCCGATCAGCGCCGCGATGCGAGCGTAGAACTCCGGCTCCGGCTCCACGTACCCCTTGATCGTCTCAGGAGGCCCGCCGCCCATCTCCGCCATCACCTGCTTGGCGTACAGGATAGTGTCGTGCTTCAACTCGGTCCAGCTACCCAGCACCGTGTTCAGGTCCTTGCGCGTCCACGCTGAGTTCGTCATGAAGCTCGGGTACCCACTGTTCGCCGCCTTGGGCTGTAACAACGGCCTGAAGCTGTACAACCACGACCAGTACAAATTCTCCGTCCACTGCGAGTCCCCCAGCCCGCTGATTTCCCCGCGCACCTTGTTAAGCTGCAAGGTATAGCTCATGTACTTCGTCTCGCCCATACCCTCAAGTATGCTCAACGCCTCCTGCGACCCGAAAGCCGCCGGCACGTCCAGCCCCTTGGGCATCCACCGCTTCTCCGCATCCGAGCCGTTCGGGTTGCCCACGTTGCGCCAGATAAGCTGCCCGAACACGTAAGCATCGAGCGTAAACCGCTGCCCCATCATGCGCAGCCCCTTGGTCACCGCCTCCTTGTCCTCATCGATGTACACGAACATCGAATTGACCCTCGGCCCCGCCAGCTTGTTGGCAAGCTCCTGGAACTGCGTTACCTTCGCGTTGTCCGCCACCGCCTTCAGGTCCGACCCCAACGCCTGCTGCATTAGCGGCGCATAATCGAGGTAAGTCAGGTCGTCCGCGCCGCCCACGAAGAAAGCAGTAGGCTCGTATATCCTCGCCCACAACTCGGAGGCCGCGAACTTACCGCCCCTGGCCGTCTGCAAAGCCTGCGTCACCAGCAGCGCCGATTTCGTCTCCTCCACCGACTTCAGCCGGAACGTCATCCGCCCGTACCACATCATCGCCCTGAAGTACCTCTTCAACTCCTCGCTGCGGGTGTAATGCCCCCTCGGCACGTACTGGCTGAAGTCCTCCATGTACTCCTCGGAGTTGCCTATCCCGAACACCGCCGACGGGCTGAGTCCCTGGTGCGCGTCTATCTGCGCCAGGTCCTGCGCCACCTCCCCCTGCACCAGCGCGGGCACCGTAGCATTCGGGTCTATCAGCTTCGAGGCCAGCGCGAAGTACCCCACGTTGCGCCGGGCCGCGTTCTCCGCACCCGTGCCCTTCAGCGCGTCGTACTGCGCCATGGACGCCTGCAACATCGTCGCGTTCAACGCCTTGAGGTCCGCCGTCAGGTACTTGGTCTCCGTAGACCGCAACAGCTTGTCGAACATCAGGTGATACACGTGCAGCACCGAGTCGGTGGTCACGAATATCGGCTTCGAGGCGTATCGCCCGTCCTCGTAAAGCTGGTAGAACTGCTTGTACTGCTCCCCCTTCGGGAACTGCGCCCCAAAAGCGTTCTTCTCGATCAGCGCCCTGGTAGAAGCTGGCAATTCGAAGTCCTTAGCGTTCGCTACGTTGCTCAGCCCCTTGGCCACCGTGTACGCCTTGACCGAGGGCACCACCGACGAAGGTTGCAGCTTGTACTCGGCAAACACACGAGGCTGCGGCCCCTCCAACCTGTAGCGCCAGTCGTAGTAGTGCGCCCCGATGTTGCCCATCTGCACCTTGAAGCCCTGAGGCGCGTCAGGCTGGTAAGTCACCACCCGCCGCTGGAAAAGCTGCACCAGCACGTCCGTAGGCTTGTTCTGAATGCGCACGTTAGCCCAGTAAGGCTCCGAAATCGCGTACCCCGTCGTATAGAACCACGGCTCCGACAGCCTGGCGTTCCCCTGCTTGCCGTCCGGGTTAGTCACCGGCCCGCTCGCGTTCAAAAAGTCCCAGATCTGCCCCGCGATGTTATGCTTCGTCTCCGCGTTGTAAAAGCCGTACTTCACCCCGTACTTCTCAAACGCCGCGTCCTTACTGACCTCCCCCGCCTTGTTCACCCTCTGGCTCACCGCCTGCCCCGTCAGGTCCTGCGCCGGGTGGTCGCCCAGCGGCGTATTCGCCAGCTTCTGGAACGAGGCATAAGTAGGCGCTGTAGAGTCGCTGTTGTCCGAGGCCAGCGGTATATCGGCCGGGCGACGGTCCTCGTACTGCGCGTCCCCCACCTGCATCTTGCCCGACACTAGCTCCACAGTGAGCAGCCCGTTCGTCACAAAGAAGGCGTTATTCCTATCCCCCGCCGGGTTATTTATCTCCATCCGGCTCTTATCAAAGTACTGCACCCGCCGCATGCCCCCCGGCCCTTGCGCGTATGCCTCCATCCGCGACTCCCCAGGCGCGGGCCCCCAGTAAAACGACCGCTTCACCGCCCCATCCGCCACCAGCTTGTCGGTGCGCATCCACACCCGCTTGAAAGCCTGGTCCGCGAAATCCGCCGCCGACGCCGGTGTCGCCGCCTGGAAAGGCAGCGCCGGTAGCAACACCAATAGCAATGCCGCCCCGGCCAGTAAATGCTTCTGCTTAGCCAAGTCAAAGCTCCTTTTGTTGCTACCCTGCAACTACGTACTTCACTCCATCCCTCACCCTTAAAAACGCAGGACTAAACGCGGTCCACAACAACACGGACCAAATCCACCCTGCCAACAAACAGCCCCATGTAAACCCAGCGACTCACAAGCAGCAAAGTCCCCTGAGGACCCTCTAACATGTCCCAGTCTCCGAAGGAGACTTCGCTACTTGCCAGCCCGCCACTTTAGTGGCAGGGCGATAGTGGCAGGGCACCCCCACAGGGCTATATTCCACCGCCAGTATATTCAATCCCCACCCACAATGCTATAGTCTTATGGCGTATACCCGTACGTCTTTTGGAACTGTTCCGTCCCCAGCAACCCCAGCAGCACCTCAAACTTCGTCCCCTGGTTCTCCGGGTGGTACTCCAACCTGTTGCGCTCGAAATACTGCACCAGGTACGTCTTGCCGTCTATCGCGCTCCTCTCCTGGAACGCCTCCGACCTCGGCAGCCCAAACACAGGCAATCCCCCTGTCCCCGACCAGTACTGCAAGAACGGCGCGCCTACATTGTGCTGCGTCTGAGCAAAATACTGGCTGCCCGCCGCCCCTGACGCCCCCTTCCCCTTGAACGGCTCCTCGCCCAACCGCCCCTCCACAAGCGTATTCCCCAGCAGCCCCAACAGCACCTCGTTCGGCGTACCCTTGAACTCAGGGTGGTACTCGAACCGCGCCCTCTGCGTGTACTGCACCGTATACACCTTGCCCCCTATACTCTCCTGCACCTCCGGCGTAACCGGGTACCCAAACAGGTCCAGCCCTCCACGCCCCCAGTACTGCGCGAACACCCCCCGCAAACAATGCGGCACCTCGGCAAAACACCGCCCGCCACCCGCAAGCGGCCCCGCCGCCGCAGGCCTCTCGTGCCCCCACGGCTCCTGTATCTCCTCCAGCCGCCCAAACCCGTACCCATCCGACCCGCCAATCCAGGTATGCGCCCCCTCCGGCGACGAAGCCACCGCCAGAGGACTGAAGTTCTCCTCGCCCCCGTATCCTACCTCGGCTACAGGCACAAGCGTGGCCGTGTCACCCTGTAAACGGTAAAGCCCCGGCGCGAAGAGCGTTTCAAGCTCCGGCGGGTCCTCGCGCGTGCCGAGATAGTACGAAGCCGCCACCCACCCGCGCCCCGCGCTATCTATCGTCAACCCTGTCAAGCTGAAGTCGGCATCGGAGGCGTTAGCCGGCCCAGGCTGCTGCATCTCCAGGTCCACCACCCTCGGTTCGGCACTGCGCGACAACCTTATCAGTAAGTCGCGCGGAATAATAGCCTCCTGGTTGGAGAGCCTCGCGGCACGTACCACCCCAATATCGACCAGCAGCCGCCCAATCATCCAGCCATTCCCCGCGTTGTCCGCCACAACCGACGAAGCCGCAATCGGCGCCCCCGAAAAGTCCCCCGCCACCGCCTGCCACTGCCCATTGTTCAGCCTGTACGCGGCAGGCGTGGCGAACGGGTCCGTAGTGCTGCCGCGCGGCCCCGCCGCCCAACCCTGCTTGCCGTCCGGACTCAAGGCCACAGCCTCCAACGCACCCCCACCCGCGGGCAGCGACACGTAGTTCCAACTTCCATTACGCAACCGCAACAGCCTGAACCGCTCCTCACCCTCGTCGTACGCCGTCATCCACCCGTCGCTCTCGTCCGGCGCTATCGTGATGTCCAGCAGTCGCATACTCGTCGGAAAGCTGTGCCGGGCAGGTGCCCAGGTGCCGTTGCGTAATCGCATCAACAGCGGCGCGAACTCCTCACCCTCCAAACTGCGAATCTGCCCAATCGCCCACCCAAAATCGCCCTTGGCCGTCAGCACGATCTTGGTAGCCGCCGCCCCGCTCGGGACCACGCCCGGATCTTGCTCCGCCGAAGCCGCCACCCTCCATGCCCCGTTCTCTACCCGAATCAGAAAGCCGTTGAAGAAAGTCTGCGGCGGCGAAGTAGCCCAAGCCCAACCGCTTCCGCTACCGTCCAACGCCACCGCGCTAACATACCCAAACTCAGGCACAGCCTCCTGCGCCGCCCCTCGCCCCACACCCGGCGACACGCTCGCCAACAAGACCATCACAAACAAGCCCCACACTCTAACCCGATGCAGACGTGCCATCTACCTCTCCTTCTAATCGTTGCTCCGTACAAGAGATACCACAAACGCGCATAGAGGAGACCAACACCAGGGCGGCCCCCTGTAAT
>DASVQO010000449.1:0-7045 GCA_036389075.1 Chloroflexia bacterium
CTGAACTTGGGTAACTTGTTGTCAACCCGCTATAGGCGAACCAACGACGAACGCTGGGCCGGCGCCGCTGAGATGGCCTACCGGAGCGCGCTGCAAGTGTTCACCCGTAGCACCGAGTCCGGGGACTGGGCAAAAGTGCAACACAACATGGCCGGGTTGCTGGCTTTTCGTTTTGAGGCGACACGGGAAGCCCGGTTTGCTGACGATGCGGAAGCCGCCTACCGTGCTGCCCTGGAGATCTATGACCCGCAGGCCGTGCCAGCCTTCGCCATTTCCCCACAGCGCGGCCTGGCGCGCCTATTGATGCTCCGCGAGCGCTGGGTAGAGGCCGCTGCGGCGTTTGAGGTGGCTTTACAGACAGTGGAACGCCAGTACCTCACAGCCCCTGGCGATGCCGAGCGCCGCCAGATCATGGCAGATAACGCCCATCTATACCAGAGCCACGCCTACTGCCTGCTCCGACAGGGAAACCCTCTAGGCGCGCTCGCCCGCCTGGAAGAGGGATGGGCACGGAGTTTGACGGAGCAATTCGCCCTGGAAGAAACCGCTTATGCCCGGTACGGAGTAGATGGACTGGAGCGACTGCAGGCGCGTCGTCGCGCACTGCGGGCGGCTGAGGCCCGGCTAGACGCGGTCACGGCGCAACTACTCGTCACCACCTCCAATTGGGAGCAAAACACGCTCGCCGAAACAAGGAATGCATCTGTTGCGGAGGTTCGCAGCGCCTACGATAAGCTGCGTGCTGAAATCCGCGCGCTCCAGCTTGAGCCTGCGCTGCTTACCCCCGCCGGTCTCCAGACACTACAATTGCCTCATGAGACCGCTGCCGTAGCTTTGCTGTTGGGCACTGATGGCCATGCTCTCGTCCTCTACAAGGGTACGGTTAGCTCAGTGCCACTTCCTCAGTTCGGCGAAGACTACCTTTATGAGCTTGTCCACGACCACTCGCAGATAAGCGAATGGACGGATATCTTCCCGCCGGGTTTCACCGATGCGTTGCGGGCATCGCTGGATGCCAAAGAAGCCGACGGAGATACTTCAGCAACCAACGCAACTCTAAATGTGGCTTTGGACGAAGCAAGGGGTCACATGCAGGCCATACTGGACTCGCTAGCTGCGAGCCGGGGCAACTATCAGGCCGGTTGGTACCAATCATACAATCTGACCTTCTACCTTCTTCATGAGTTGGGTGGTAAGAGGCACCCCCAGGCCCAACAGGCGGCGTATGACGGCTGGAAGGCGACTGTGGTGCGTACTCTTGACAGCCTCTACAAGCACTTCTGGACGCCAATAGTCAGGGCCTTACCTACTGATGTGCACCATATCTTGCTTTTGGTGGGCGGGGATGCTGCCCTGATGCCCTTCCACGCTGCTGCCCCTTCCTCTCTGACCGTTGCCTACGTTCCATCGCTCGGCGTATGGCAGCACAGCGACCTTGCCGCTAAGGGTCGCACGTCGGACGCCCTGTTGCTTGCTACTCCCGCGCCTTTAGAGGACCTGGCATTCACCGCCGTCGAAGGTGAGTGGCTGATGGACCGCTTTTCAGGTCAAGGCCCCGGCCGATCACTCCGGCTGGACCAAGCAGAGGCCACCGTAGCGAAGGTACTGCACGCGGCCCACGGACGCGGCATAGTTCACTTCTCCGGGCACGCGCGCTATGAGTGGCTCGATCCGCTGAGTTCCGGCTTGGTTTGCAGCGATGGAATACTAACTGTGGCGCATGCCCGCCACCAATGGGACCTGAGTACCACACGTCTAGTTACGCTCAGCGCCTGTGAGAGTGGCATAGCGGACGTATTTCGCTCCGGGGGAGAGTGGGTCGGCCTCCCTGCGAGTCTGGTCGAGGCAGGTGCACCAGCGGTTGTAGCCAGCCTCTGGCCCGTCAACGACATGAGTACCGCCTTCCTCATGGACCGTTTCTACGCGCTCTGGCGTGAACCGGGCGCGGGACGGACAATCGCAGGAGCGTTACGTGAGGCAGCTCTATGGATGCGCAACGCGAGCTGGGCCGAATTGGGAGCCCGTTTGGCGCAGAGTAACCTCACGCCCGAGCGGCGCGGCCTGCTGGCGACTCTGCTGGGCAAATTGCAAACACCCACCCGTAATAGGCAACCTGACATTGTAGGGGATTTCATTGAGAGGTTGGCAGTAGCCGACCCAGACGAGCGGCCCTTCGCGGCCCCGTACTACTGGGCAGCCTTTGCTGCGTACGGAGCAGTTCTATGAACGCCATGAAAAGAAGCCCTGAGCCTGGATCTAATGTTTCTCACGCACTACAGAGTTGAGCGTTGCCGAGCTCCGGCGATGACGGTGACTGTCAATCACTCAGGTGTTATCGACCTGGATCCTAGTACCTGGTTGACGTCAGGAGTCTTCCATAGCGTCCGCCTCCCAAAGTAGACAAGCAGCAATTGGCTAATGTATCCTGAGCAGTAGGCGCTTACAATCACGTTAATAGCGGCCAGCTATCTCGGCAGATAGCCAAGTGGAAGGCAAACATGACACCAGTTCTTCGGGCAGATGATTTGGTCGTGAACCTATTGGCGCTGGCGGAGGTCGCACCTGGGCTACCAACGGAGAGGCTTATACCTCTGGCTGCGTTCGTACCTGATCTAGATAGAGTGGTGGCCGAGTTGGATGTGTTGAGCCCTGACATTTTATCGAACGTTGAGGGATCAGGCGGTAAATACCCATCACCAGCCTGGGAGCGGCTAACCGAGATATGCCAAAACGATTTGAAACTGACAGCGGCCCGGATTGCTGTGGAGCTTTTCGACGTTCAGGGCTTCCGAGCAACCGTGCGGGCCTGGCGTCCCGCGCGGCCAGCGCAGACTAGACTGAACGACTTCAGCCTGGCTCAACGCACCCAGAGCCAGGAACCGCAACCCGCAGGTGGGATCGGTCCGCTGGCAGTTAGGTGGGATACTGAATTCAGCCATATACGTCGCCTTGTTGTCCTTAGCAAAGCCGCACTAGAGCGCCCGGTGGAATTCGCTGGCTGGACCGACCAGCTCCAGTGGCTGGCAGGGTGGCTGGGAGGCGAATGGCCCCGGCAAATGTACCAACCATGAGCCACCTCGAACGCCTGGGGCTGCACCAAATCATAGTCCTCAACTTGGCGGCGGCTCCGCAACGGCCGGCCTCGGATGTAGCAGCGGCGGCGAAATATATCGCGGGCATGTTGGACAGCCAAGACGCAACCCGCTTCCTGCAAGGGTTGGCCTTGGACCGCGCTGGCGACTGGCAGCCGGATGTCCAGTACTCGCTGGTACGAAACGCGCAGTTCCACCCGGTAATTGGCAAGGACCCCATACGGATAGGCTTCCGTGCCTACCAGGATGGCGAAGCTGTGATTATCCACTTGATCTGGTACTGGCCGGCATCAGGTTCGGTGGACACGTTCGCCCGGCTATGGTCCTGCCACTGGCCCGTCCCACAAGTTGCTGCCCCTGGCTACGTAGGTCAGGGCCTGCTCTGGACGGCCGGCCGCTCCGAAGCACGAGACGATGAACAGGACAGTTCGAACGACTCTGCTGAGCAATTGGCGCGGGCTACAATGAGGGTGTGCGGACAGGAGCCGGCGCATCTAACGCCGCTTTTGCTGCCAGGTGCTGCCCTTTACACCGCCCTGCATGGTCCGATGCGTCGCCACGACTGGCCTACCGTGCTCTTCTTTGAGAATGCTGCAATTGAGAATAGCCTTGCCGCCGACCGTTGGGTGCTTGATGAGTGGCCTATGGTCGTAAAATACGCGCTCCTGATGGAGCATATCTACCTACAAGATTACCGTGTGAAGGTGTTGCCGGAGTTGGTATCTACCTGCCAACAGCTCACAACAGCATTGCAGGCCACCTTTGCGACGCGAGACAAGCCCGAGAAGGGAAAGGAGGAGGCTCTATCGGCTGCGACCCCTATGGGTATGGCATTCCGAGGTGCGACGCCCATGGTGCCAGATGTGCTAGCCACAACGGACCCAAGTGCGGTCGAGGTAGCACTGTCGCGGCTCGGCGGCCCGCAGCACTTACTGCTGACAGCCTTGGGCGAAGGCGAGCGTCTGAAGCGAGAGGCTCGCCGCTACCTGCGCAATATGGAGGATCATCTACAACGGCTACCCGTCTTGGATCCCAACAGGGACGCCACGGCATGGGCGTCCGAAAAGACAGTACTCAGTGTAACTACCCGCGCGCGCCATTGGGCAGACCAGATTGACGCCGGCGTGGGGGAGGCACATGATCTCGGAGAGCGCGGTGCAAACGCAATAGCTGTGCTGAATACGCAGGCCCAGGCAGTCGGGGCAACGCATGAGCGGCTGCTTAATGAGGTAATCGCAGTGGTCGGCGCAGGATTGGGTGCAGCCCAACTGTTCGATACGGATGCTGCCAGGGTGTTATACGGGGGGCTGCTGATTCTGAGCGATTGGCCCGCGAACCAACAACCAACTGAAGCCGACCTCTTCCTATTGCGTTTTCTTGCCGTCGTGCTGACAAGCGTTCTCGCGTGGATAATCTTCCGCCTCATTTTACGTCTATGGTATAGATTTAGATGAACTTAGGGGCTAAAGAAGTAAGGCAATATGCTGTCTGCATGCGGTCTACTGCGCTATTTCGTATAGCATTCGGATAGCGGCCGGCGCGGGAGGGCCTACAATCGCCAGTAGCCTGCCGGCACACTAGCGTGGGTAAGCCACACTACTGGTTCCTCAAAGCGGAGGTGCTACACCTGCTGGCGAGGGCGGCCAGCTGTTGACCCACGCAGTTTACTGAGGGCGTAAGGTCCACGTCCATTCCCAGAGAGCTGACAGGAGGGGGACAAGTACCATCTGATGGTGCTTGTCCCCCTCCTCTTTAATCTTTTTGCATCCCATTTGCGCATAATGTTGATACTGCCATTGCCAAAAACTATGAAATGGCTGCCACAAATTATGCAACCACTGCCATAAACTATGAAACAAACCAGGCGTGACGTGCGTGAGAGGGGCCGTGGAGTAGTACTTTTCTCCTACGACCTATTGACATGACATAATACCTCTCGTATACTCCTTTCAGCGAGCCGCACGGTACTTTTCGGCTAACCCACCGCTCGTAGCAGCATGGAGCACGTCAGGCCGCGAGGTGCGGCATTAGAGGGGGGGCGGTGCTGCTATCTCATGAAGCGGGGCGGTTTTCGCACGCAAGGGCCAGGGAGAGACCAGGAGCAACCACTACAAGCAGGAGGGATTGATGTCCAACCGTGTATGGCGAAAGATCAGGCTCGCGGTTGCTGTAGCCGCCCTATCGGCGGTAGCGGCCTTGAGCGTGAACTGGGCGCCGTCCAGCGTCAACTGGAAGGCCCAGAGCGTAAACTGGTCGAGTGTGAACTGGCAGCGGGCGAGCAGTGTGAACTGGTCGAGCGTGAATTGGAACAAGGCGCAGAGCGTGAACTGGGGCAGCGTCAATTGGAACGCGCCTGGCAGCGTCAACTGGAGTTAGCCACCTTCCTGCTTTTTTGAACGCGACTTCGAAGTGCCTCGCCTGGTGGCGGGGCATTTTTGTTGGTCACTTGGGCGTGAGTTGGAGGGATTGCTGTTGTTGCTAATGGTTAGGGCAACCTAACCTCCCACGGAACTTCTCTTAAGTGGGAAGTTAGCTTTTTGTTACCTCTGCCGTGGGATTGCGGGTGTGAGGCGGTGGTTGGCTTGACGGGGGGAGGAGGGTTGGGGTATAATTGGTACGTCCGCTCCGATAGTAGGGGTTGGGCGGTCGCGAGAGCGAGTATGGGGATGTAGCTCAGCTGGGAGAGCATCACACTGGCAGTGTGAGGGTCAGGGGTTCGAGTCCCCTCATCTCCACTAAGGTAAATAGACGCGAATGAGGCCCGGTTTCTGGTGAACCGGGCCTTTTGTTGCGCGCTTGACACCCCATCTGACATCGCACAATCAGAATTGGCACGTAGTGCTGGCTACCGAATCTCTTACCTGTAAAACCGCTCAGCAGACCTCGCCCGTGCTCTCGCAGCCACTTCCTCGCGGTCCCTGGAGGGCGCGTTCGTTTCAAGCGTGCTGAGGAGGTTGCGGGAGACGGCTGCTATCTGCTCGACGGCGGCGTGGAAGGCGGCTTCGTTGGCTTTGGAGGGCTTGTTGAAGCCGGTGATTTTGCGCACGAATTGCAGGGAAGCCGCGCGGATTTCTTCGTCGGTGGCGGCGGGTTCGAAGTTGAAGAGGGTTGTGATGTTTCTGCACATGGGGTTGCCTCTGGTTTGGGGACTAGGTGCGGTCTGAAGCCGGTTGGCGGCGGTGAAGGGGCGGTAAGGTGCCGCTCGCGCTAATCGGGGCCGCCTACTTGTGAGACGATGTTGGCGATGCGGCGGGTGCGAGTCTCTTGCGCTTTTGCTTCGTTCACCTGGCGGACGAACTCCTTGCGCTTGGAGTATGCCAGCGCCTCGAACGCCTCCTTTGCGCCCGGCTTTACGGAGAGCGCGGCGGCGAGGTCCTCGGGGACTTCCACGGTACGAGGCTCAAGGTCGAGCGCGATGGTGACCTCTACTTCGTCGCCCGGTTTGAGGCCGGATGCCGCCCTGTGTTCCTGGCTCAGGGGCAGCATGAACACGTCGCCGAAGGGGGCTACGGTGGTGCGGTAGGTGTAGCCGTTCAAGCTGACTACCACCTTGGGGCGTTTCTGCGTGCCGAGGGCGGCTATGACCTCGGATGGTACGCGGATGCCGGTGGCGTTTACGTCCTCTGCTTGCAGTACTGTGGTGGTGAACGTCTCTGCCATGTTGCTTTGCCTCCTGGTGCCGGTTGGTGGGCCAAGTGGGTGCGGGGGGTGGGGTGCGTCGCCGGGAGCGTCAGGGCTGGTGGAGTTGTATCAGGTTGCCGCATGTGTCGTCAAATACGGCCTGGGTGCCCCATTCGGTGGTAGTTGGCTCCTGGCTGAACGCCACGCCCTCCGCTTTGAGCCTTTCGTACTCGTGCCGAACGTCCTCGACGCCAAGCACAATCGCGGGCAGCCCCGCGGTGTAGATGGCTTGCTGGTATGTCGCGGCGATGAGGTTGTCGTTTGGCTCAAGC
>DASVQO010000450.1:0-11472 GCA_036389075.1 Chloroflexia bacterium
GTTCTTGCTGTAGCCGTGCCACACCTCCCGCGCCCCACGGTACATGCGCGTTCGCACCAGCGCGCCCCCATCGGCCAGTATAGCCCTGTACCCTGCTCGCCTGGTGGCCCGCGCCAGGGCCACGTCCTCCAGTATCTCCGAGCGCACCGCCTGGTGCCCGCCAAAGTCCTCGTATGTCTCCCGGCGGAACAACATGAACTGGCCGTTGGCGGCGGTAAAGGCGGGGCCGGAACGCCTTGAATGGGCGGCGGGGAGCGGCAGGAAGGTGTAGACGGTCCAGTGCAGCAAGAGAGGCACGGCCAGCCGCTCCGCCATGCTGCCCGTTACTTGCATGGGGAAGATCGAGAGCAACCCCGCATCCCGCGCCCCGGCTGTGCCGACCGCATGCCCCACCACGCCAGGTTGCAGCACCACGTCGGCGTCGATGAACAGCACGAAATCAGGGCTTGAACGCTCCCGCATGGCACCATACAAGCTGTGGCAGGCGTGGGCTTTGCCAAGCCAGCCCGGAGGCGGGCCAGACTGGCCCGTCACCACGCGCAACCTACCACCTGACTTTGCGGCCACGCGGGCTGTTATCTCCCCCGTCCGGTCTGTGGAAGCATCGTCGTACACCCACACCTCGAAGCGGGCGTACTCCTGGGCGAGCAGCGACGTGAGGCAGGCTTCGATGTTGGCTTCTTCGTCGCGGGCGGGCACGAGTATGGCGACGAGGGGAGCGTCGGATTGAGGAGGCCGGAAGCGTTGGATACGGGGCAGCACGCGCAGGTTGACCGCCACCATGCCTAGCAGCGAGAGCAGCACGGCAAGCGTAACAAGGTGGTACAGGAGCGCGGGAGTGGCCATAGTGCAGCGGGGCCTCTAAGGCCCGGGGAGTAGCGCCCGCACACGCCCTACTGCCCCCGTCACTCTCTCCCAGGCGCGGTTCACCGAGCCTCGCCCGCGTAACACCCGCCTGTAAGCCTGCAATTCGCCCGCCACAATATCGGCGTGCAGACTGTCGGTGGTAGCCGTCATGGCATCTTCGATACGAGCGTTGACCTGCGCCGAGGAGAGGCGTTCGCGCCCCATATCGAAACGCAGGGGCGCGCCTATGCGCACCAATATGTCGGGCGCCTGCTCCAGTAGGAACTCGTAGCGCACGGCGACGGGAAGGACCGCGCACTTGGGCAGCTTGCGAGCGATGTTGCCCACGCCCCCGTACAGGCCGAGGGGGCGGCGGTCGGGGTGAGTGATGGTGCCCTGGGGGAACATGTAGAGGGCGGCGTTGGGACGCTCCGACAGTATGCCGACGATGTATTCGATGGAGGCAAGGGCCTTGCGGGGGTCGTGGCGGTCTATCCCGAACACGCCCGCCCAGGTCATGAACGGCACTCCCGCCAGGTGGACCTCCTCCATCATCAGGTAGCCGTCGCGCCGCAGTGTCGCCTCGTTCACCACGTAGGACACGTACCCATCCCACCAACCCGAATGGGTCGAGCAGTATATGACCGGCACGCCCGGCTCATCGCGCAAACCCCTGGCCGCCGGGTCGAGGCTCAAGTATACCCCACCGAACGCCCGCCGCAACGACCTCATCAGCAGCAATCGCGTCAGCACCCAGCCGCCCACAACATTCTTGTTCGCCGTATGAAACGGCAAATCGTCCCCTTCCTTCTTCCCGAACGGCAACAGGGGAACATTCAGGAGCAGGGTAAGAGACGAAAACGCCAAGACGCCAAGACGCCAAGAACGCGCAAAGAGTAGAAGGTTTTGGATGTGTGCGGACGCAATTGGGTGCGCTCTTGCAGTCATTCCAAACAAGACTCCTCTCTGCGCGCCCTCTGCGCCCTCTGCGTCTCTGCGGTGAAAAAACGATTCTATTCTTGGCGTGGTCCTTGGCGTCTTGGCGTCTTGGCGTTTTCGTAATCTTCGTCTCATAATCACTTCACCAGGCGAGAGACGAGGCGGGCGGAGAGGAGGACGAGAGGGAGGCCGCCGCCGGGGTGGACGCTGCCGCCTACGAAGAAGAGGTTCGATATGCCGGGAGCTCGATTCGGGGGCCGCAGGAGGGCGGTGGAGCGGCTGTTGGACGACAGGCCGTAGATGGAGCCTTGCCAGGCGTTGTACCTCTCCTGGAAGTCGAGGGGGGTGATCGTCTCCTGGAAGACGATGCGCTCGCGCAGCCCGCGCAGCCCGCACGACTCGAGGCGCGTGAGGAGGTGGTCGCGGTAGAGGTCGCGGCGGGCGGGCCAGTAGATATCGGGCGACAGGGCGGGAGCGTTCACCAGCACGAACAGGTTGGAATGGCCGGGCGGGGCCTGGGAGGGGTCGCTCTTGGAGGTGCAGGCCACGTAGATAGTGGGGTCGGGAGCGGGTTCGCGGCGCTCGAAGATGTAGTTGAACTCGCTACGGTAGTCCTGGCTGAAGAAGATGTTGTGGTGGACAAGCTCCGGGTAGTCGCCGCGCACGCCCAGCAGCAGCACGAAGCCGGAGCACGAAGGCTCCAGCCGCTCCATGCGCTGCACCAGCCGCTCGTCGTGGTACACCTCCGGCACGAGCGTGGGGTAGGCGTACATCGGGTCGGCGTTCAAAATCACCGCGTCAGCCCTCAGCCCGCCCCCCTCCTTGAAGCGCAGGCCCACGGCCTTGCCCCCGCCGAAGCCCCTGTTCGGCTCGACGTCGATCTGCTCCACCTCGCAGCCCGGCATGAAGCGCACTCCCAGGTCGGCGGCGACCTCCATCAGCGACTCCACGATCCGGTACAGCCCGCCCTTCACGTAATAGCCGCCGCCCGCGATTTCGATGTACGGGATCATCGAGAGGGTGGCCGGGGCTTTGAAGGGAGAGGAGCCGTTGTAAGTGGCGTAACGGTCGAAAAGCTGCACCATGCGGGGGTCTTTGAAGAAGCGGCGCACCGCCCGGTCCATGCTGATGTGAGCGTCAATACGTAGAGCGTCGAGGCCCCGCCGGGAGAGGAGGTCCAGCAGCCGGGGCCGCTCTCGCAAGAGGAATACAGGCCCCGCCCGCTCGAACATGCGGCGCGCGTAGGCGAGGAAGCGAAAGAGGCCCGTCACGTCGCCAGGGGCGAAGCCGCCTACCTCCGCTACCAGCCTGGGCAGGTGGGAGGAGATGTCCAGGCCGGAGCCATCGTGGTAGCGGTAGCGGCAAATAGGCTCAAGCGGCTCAAGCGTGAGGTAGTCTTCCATGCGCCGCCCGGCAGCGTGGAACGTCTCGCTCAACACGCCAGGCAGAGTGACGAGCGAGGGGCCCGTGTCGAACCTGAAGCCCTCGGCCTCCAGGGTGTTGAGCTTGCCCCCCGGGGTGGCGTTTTTCTCAACCAGGGTGACCCGGTGGCCCTGCGCCGCCAGCCTCACCGCCGCGCCGATGCCGCCCAGCCCCGCCCCTACTATAGCTACGTGACTCATGGGCCGGGGACCAGGCTCTCACACCCTGGGGACGCGCGGCGCGCGCCGAGGGCCTGCTCCACCGCGTCGAGGTCGATCTCGGCGTAACTGTTGACGAGCAGGTCGGCGGTGGATATGTCCTGGTCGTCGTTGAAGCCGTTGCGGAAGCCGATGCAGTACATACCGGCGCGTTGGGCTGACAGCACGCCGTTGTGCGAGTCCTCCATCACCACGCACCCGGCAGGCTCTACGCCCAGCACAGAAGCCGTGTGCAGGTAGATGGCCGGGGAAGGCTTGCCCTCGCCTCCCGCCAGGTCGTCGGCGCTGACCACGGTTTGGAAGCCGGAGCGAAGGTCGAAGCGGTCCAGCACAACCTCGATCCAGGGCCGGGTGGAGGAGGAGGCCACGGCCACGGGTATGCCGCGCCGGTGAAGTTCCCGCAGCAGTTCCGTGAAGCCGGGCATGAGAGACACCAGGTCCCGGTAGATATGCAGGGCCATAGCCATGTAAGCTTCCAGGAACTGCTCTTTGCTGTGGGTCACCCCGTACTCTGTGGTAAGCAAGAGGTACGTGTTGTTCAGGCTCAGGCCGATGATGCGCGTCTGGTCGGCGTCGGTCCAGTTGGGCACGAGGGAGCGCAAGAAGTAACCCTCCGGCTTCTTCCAGTGCAGCTCGCTGTCCACGATCACGCCGTCCATGTCAAAGATGAAGGCCTGCATGCTAGGCATCGATCTCCTCTAAAGCTTCTGTGTATGCCGTATATGTACGCTCGCCATAAGCAACCAAGATTACCTGCTTCACCGCGCGCGGCCCGGCTGCCAGGAAGTCGCGCATCTCGCGCAGGGCGATGGGCGCGGCCCGTTCCACCGGGAAGCCGAACGCCCCGGTGCTGATGGAGGGGAAGGCAATCGTGCGCACGCCGTGTTCGTCGGCCAGCTTGAGGCTGTTGCGGTAAGCCGAGGCCAGCAGCGCGTCCTCCCCGTCGTTTCCACCCCGCCAGATAGGCCCCACGGTGTGGATAATCCACCTGGCGGGGAGATTGTAGCCGCTCGTGATACGGGCCTCCCCGGTAGGGCAGCCACCGAGCGTGCGGGTCTCCGCGAGCAACTGCGGCCCTGCGGCGCGGTGTATGGCCCCGTCCACGCCCCCGCCGCCCAGCAGCGAGTTGTTGGCCGCGTTCACGATGGCGTCCACCGCCATCCGCGTGATGTCGCCCTGCACAATACTAATCTTGTCTGACATAGCCATTTATTGTACTACAGCTTCCCACGTTCGACACTACCCGGACACGGGATTGCAAAGAGACGAAACCGCCAAGACGCCAAGGACGCCAAGATAACGCCAAGATTAAGATAAGAGTGTTCTAAGCAAAAGAAGCAGGGTACGACAACACATACCCTGCTCCTTTTTGCACCATCCAAACTATTATTCCCTCTGCGTAACCTCTGCGCTCTCTGCGCCTCTGCGGTGAACCGTTCTTAACTTGGCGCGCTCTTGGCGTCCTTGGCGTCTTGGCGGTTCCGTCTCTTCGCCGTTTCACCTAGCGGAACCAGGGCGAAGTTTTGAGGCCAGGGGAGCCGGGTTCGGCCTCCTGCTCGCGGGCGGCTTGCTTGCGGGGCTGCTTGCTCTTGGTGCCTTGTTGGGCGCGGGCCTCCTCGGTGAGGAAGCGGGCGTGGGGGCCGGGGGCCATGCCTGAGCCGTAACGGTTGGCGTAGACCTGGGTGAACTCGGCCCCCAGGAAGAGGATTTGCGCCGAGTAGTAGATCCACACGAGCACGACGACCAGGGAGGCAGCCGCGCCGAAGGCCGAGCCGACGTTGCCCAGGCTGAGGTAGAGGCCCAGGGCTATCTGCCCCAGCAGGAAGAGCGTGGCGGTCACGAGGCCACCTATCAGCACCTCTTTCCAGCCTACTCTAATATCCGGCACGAACTTGAAGATGAGGGCGAACATCAGGCTTATGATAGCCAGGGTAATCACGTAGTTGACCGCGTTCCAGAGCAAAGCCCCTCCCGGCAGGGCGTCTTTGAGGAACGGCCCCAACGTGGAGAGCAGCGCGTTTACCACCAGCGACACCAGCAGCAGGAAACCAACGGCCAGCAGCATGCCGAACGACAGGAAGTTCTTGGTGAGCGCGGCCATGATGCCGCCTCCCGGCACAGGCTCGACCTCCCAGATCGTGTTGAGGGCATCCTTTAGCTGTCCGAATATGCCCATCGCGCTCAGCAGTAGCGTGCCGGTGCCCACTATGGTGGCGATGGTGCCCTCCGTGGGCTTGCTGGCGCTCGTCACTAACGCCTCCACGAACTTGGCGGTGTCGGAGGAGAGCACCTTGCTGAGTGTGTTGGTAATCCTCCCCTCGGCGGCGTCCCGCCCGAACACCTTACCGGCGATGGCTATAACCACCACCAGCATCGGCCCAATCGAGAAGATAGCATAGTAAGCCAGGGCCGCACCCAGGCGCGATGCCTTGTCCTGGGTCCAGTCCTGGAACGTCTCCTTGACGAGGCCAAGCAGCGAATTGCCCTTCATAGTGATGACTCTTTTTCCGCGAACGATGGACGATAGGAGACGAAAACGCAAAGACGCGAAGGACGCGAAGGACGCGCAAAGATCAGTTGTTGTTTAGTGGTGACGCTAACCAGTTAGCCCCCGGCCAGCACCCGCCCACCGTCCAGCACCTACCTGAACCAGGGGGAAGCCTTAAGGATGCGGTTCTTGGGGCGCGACTTGCCGTCACCGCCGCCCCCCTTGCGGTCCTTGTCGTCGCCGTCCTTCTTGGGGATGCCTTCCTGGGCGCGGGCTTCGTCGGTGAGGGGCTCGGCGTTGGAGTCGGGCACCACTCGCGAGCCAAAGCGCCGGGCGTAGACCTGGGTTAGCTCGGCCCCGATGAAGAATATGAGCGACGAGTAGTATATCCAGACCAGGATGATCACGATTGAGCCTGCCGCACCAAACGCGCTACCGACGCTCCCGCTGGCGACATAAAGGCCCAGTGCGATCTGGCCGACGGTGAACAAAATCGCGGTGATGAAGGCGCCAACGACCACGTCTTTCCAGGCTACTTGCACGTCGGGCAGGAACTTGAAGAGCAAGACGAACATCAAGGTGATTATGCCCAGCGTCACAATCACGTTCACTATCTGCGCTACCAGGTCCCCACCGGGCAGCACGCTTTTCAGGAACGCACCGAGTGCGGCGATACCCGCGCTCACCACCAGGGAAACGAGCAACAAGAAACCTGTGCCGAGCACCATCGTGAAGGACAGGAACCTTTCGCGCAGTATTCCGAGGACGCCCTGCCCTTCCTTCGGCTTGACCTCCCAGATGGTGTTGAGTGCGTCCTTCAACTGCCCGAACACACCAGACGCGCCCATCAGCAGGGTGACAATACCTATAGAAGCAGCGATAATATTGGCGCTACCCTTGTTACCGGCTTCCAGGGCAGATTCTATGGTTAGACGGCCCTCTTTACCCAAAAGACCCTCTATGGTAGTCAGCATCTGGCCTTGCACTTGTTCTTGATCGAAAACCAGGCTGGCAACGGCAATGGCGATCAGCAGGAGCGGACCGATTGAGAAGATGGTGTAGTAGGCCAGGGCCGCCGCCAGGCGGGGCACCTTGTCCTCGCCAAAGTCCTTGAAGGTGTCCTTCAGGACGTCAATTACGGCTTTGAAGTTCATGCATAGACTCCTCTTGCAATCATCACAACCGGCTATGCAAGCCCCGTACCACTGGGGAATTTAGAATTTAGAATTTAGAATTTAGAATTTGCTCCGGTACCTACTAAATTCTAAATTCTAAAATTCGTCGCTATCCGCAGCACCGTCTCGTGGAGGGCGCGGAGGCCGAGATAGACGTTGTCTATGGAGATGCGTTCGTCGTGGGCGTGCATCAGGGCGGATGGGGCCGCGCCGGGTTCGTCGCGCATGAGGCCGAAGCCGTACACGTCGACTCCGAGGGGTTCGGCAAAGCGGGCATCGCTCGCGCCGGTAGCCATGAAGGGTATTAGGGTGGCCCCGGTCAGTTCTTTGGTGACGTCCTGCATTGTGCGGAACAGGTCGGTGTCGAAGCTGCTGGCCGAGCCGGGCCAGTACTCGTAGACCTCCACCTCCACGTCGGGGCCGACTATCTCCACAACCTGCCGGGCGAAGTCCTCCATCGAGACGCCGGGGAGCACCCTGCCGTCCACATCGGCCTCGGCGGTGGAGGGGATGACGTTGATGCGGCTGCCCGCCGGGTACAGGATGGTGGGGGCGGCGGTGTTGCGTAGCTGGGCATTGAGTGTGAGGCGAGCGGCGGGCGAGAAGGGCGAGTCTTGCAGGGCGATCTCGAACGTGTACTCGTTCAGGAAATCGGCCACCTTGCTTTCGGCGCGAGGCTCGCCCTCGAATATGCGCTCCAACATGCCGCGCACGATGTCGCTGGGCTGTATTGGCATCTGGAAAGCTCCCAGCCTCCCCAGCGCGGTCCCAAGCTTGACCAGGGCGTTGTCGCTGTGCGGGCGGGAGGCGTGGCCGGGGGAGCCGTGGGCGCGCAGGCGGAAGCGGCAGGCACCCTTCTCGGCCACGCGGCAGGGGAAGAAAGAGCGGCCCCGCACCTGCATCTCGCCGCCACCCCCTTCACTTAGGCCGTACTCGCCATCCAGCCACTCCGGCAGGTGCTCGGCTATCCAGCGCATGCCCTTGTACGAGCCATCTTCCTCGTCGGCGGTGCACAGCAGCACAACATCGCGCTTGAGGGGCACGGCACGGCGGGCGAGGTCCAGGAAGATGGTGAGGTGCCAGGCGACCCACTGCTTCATATCCACCGCGCCCCGGCCCCACACGTAACCACCGTCTATCTCGCCGGAGAAGGGCGCCTGGTGGGTCCAGAACTCAGGCTCGACGGGCACCACGTCGGTGTGGGACATCAGCAGCAGGGGCCGCTCGGAACCGTCGCCTTTGAGCACGGCCCTGAGGTTGGCCCTCCCCGGCTCGGACTCGACCACCTCTGCCGCCATCCCGGCTGCCGCCAACTGGCCCCGGATGTACTCCACAGCGAGGATCTCGTTGCCGGGAGGGTTGCTGGTGTCGAGGCGGATGAGGGCTTGCAGGTGCCGCACGCACTCGTCTTCCAGCTCCCTGATCGTACTGTCAGCAGTAGAAAGCATCTCGCGCTCCATTTTTCAGCCATTATACGACGGTGACACAAATTGCGGGGTAGCTGCGCTTGACAGCCAATATTTTGTCTAATATATTGTACAAAATACAAGTAGAAGAAGTCCGAGCCCTGTAAATTTGGAACTGGAGCCTGCCATGCCTAAAACAGTCACGGCCACCGATGCCAAGAACAAGTTCGGTTCGCTGGTCAACTGGGTAGTAGAGAACGGCGACGAGGTCATAGTGGAAAATCACGGCCAACCGGCCGTAGTGCTCGTGCCGGTGAGCGAGTACGAGGGCTACAAAGCTTTCCGGGAGGCCGAGCGGCGAAAGAGGCTGCTCGCGGAGCTTACCGAGTTGCGCGAGCGGGTAAGAAAGAACAACCCGGATATTACGACGGATGAACAAGCCTTCGAGATTGCCGATGAGATTGTGCGAGATGCTGTTGACAGTCTCATCGCCAAGGGCAAGTTCCGCATTAAGCCTGAGCAGCACGAATGATTAGGGCCTTGCTCGATGCTAACATCTACGTCAGCTATTTGCTAACGCGTGGAGCCTCGGGCACCGTAGCCCAGGTAGTAAGATGGGCAATAAATGGTGTATACATTCCTCTACTTCCGGCGGAACTTCTCCAGGAGATGCAGGAAGTTATCGCCAGGAAGAAGACGTTGTCCAGCAAAATCAAGCCTGAAGACGTATGGGCGCTGACTTCGGTGCTGCTACAAATAGGCGAGCAGATTCCGCCCGTACGTGAAGAAGTAGACGCTGTAAGCCGCGACCCAAGAGACACCTATCTGCTGGCCTACGCAGTCGTAGCCCAGGCCGATTACCTTGTCACGGGCGACATGGACTTGCTCGTGCTAGACCCCGTCGGCCCGGTGCGAATAGTACGCCCTGCCGACTTCCTGGACATTCTCAGCCAGCAACTCCACTCCTGACACGACCAACTCACCCCCCTGCCGCCCGGCCAAACACCCTGCCCGAAATGCGCAACCAGCGTATCTCCCCCTCCGGCCCGCGCAGGAACTCGCCATGCGCCCCTTTCATCGGCTCATCGAGCACCGTGACCAGGTCATCGCCGCAGAAGGCGAGGCGCATGGGCGGGCCGGGAGGTTGAAGCTCGGCACCGGGGAGGCCCATCTTCGGAACGTCCTGCAACACGAGGCCGCCTTCGCGCAGTTGCAGGTCGAGGTCGGCCATGGGGCCGGTGTACAGCCCGGCGTAGGAGGCGAGTTGTTGCTCGTCGCGCTCGGTTAGCCCCGGCTCTTCCGGCTTGAGGCCGAGATAGTGCTCCAGCGCCCAGGTAGTGACCTCCTGGTGCAGCTCGCGGCCCCGGTCGGCGTTGGTGAGCACGGTAATCGCGAAGCGTCGGGACGGCACTAGCACGAAGGCCGACATCTGGCCGTTGGTGGCCCCGCCATGCCGCAGGACGCGCGTGCCTTCTATCTCGCGTATGAACCAGGTGATGCCGAACGACTGCCCGTCTGCGGCCGCCGCGTGGGGCGTTTGCATCAGGCGCATCGACTCGGGGGAGAGCAGGCGCGTGCCATCTTCGGCGGTGCCGTCGCCCAGGTGGAAACGGGCGTACCGTAGCTGGTCCTTCGCGGTCGAGATGATGTTGCCCACCGGGCTGGAGGTGCGCGGCAGCGCGTAGGGTCGGGCTATCTTCGGGAGGAATTTGCCATCGATGTAGGGGTTGTTGTGTCCGATAGCCACGCGGTAGGTGATCGCCTCGGAGGGGAAGAAGTACGACATGTCCATGCCGAGCGGGCCTAGCACAAGCTCGCGAGCCACCACCTCGTAAGGCCGCCCGGCGACCACCTCTATAACGCGGCCCGCTATGTAGAAGCCCGCGTTGTTGTACGACCAGACCTCACCGAGCGGGGTAAGCTGTGGCAGATCTGCCAGTTTGGCGACGATAAGCGAGAGCGCGTCCTCTCCCATGCCGAAGTCATCGAAATAGTCGCCCACCCAGCCGCCGGTGTGGGTGAATAGGTGCTTGAGAGTGACCCTGCCGGCCACGTCCTCGTCGGACAGCCGCAGTTCGGGCAGGTAGGCGCGCACGGGCGTGTCGAGGTCCAGCTTGCCTTGCTCGGCCAGGCGCATGGCGATGGTGCCCGTGACGGTCTTGGTGGTGGAGCCTATCTGGAAGAGCGTGTCGGCATCGACGGGCAAGGGGTTAGCGATGCTGGTGACGCCGAAGCCCGCCGTGTGCTCCTCGTCGCCGTGGATGACGCCCACGGCCACTCCCGGCACGCTCAGCCGCTCCATAGCCTCCACTACCCGCTCGCCCAACATGCGGAAATCCGAGTCGCTTATACCCTCAAGGTCCGACGGAACAGCCCCGGCAGATGACATCAGCGTACCTCCGTGTGGTGTGTAAGTGTGGGGATAGTATAACAGGGCGAGGTAATGAGGACGCAGGGCTGAGGGGCGCTTGAGTGCGTGTAGCGTTCGCTTGACACGATTGTGCCGAGTAGCTATAATTAAATGCCGCGGGCGGTTAGCTCAGTTGGTTAGAGCGCTACGTTGACATCGTAGAGGTCATTGGTTCGAGTCCATTACCGCCCACCCATAATTCAGGCACAAAGAAGGCTCGGATGCTTTATTATCCGAGCCTTCTTTGCTGCCAGTAGCTACATTCATACCTACATTCACATGCAGTACCTACTTGGAAGGGGAAAGTAGGGCGTCCATCTTCTCAGCGATAGCACCTGGCGGCTGGTGAGACAGCCACTGGCAATTCCGGTCCTACCTGGCCTCGCCCATGCGAGCCTGCGGCAGATCTGCCGCAGGCAATGTAAGCAGCAATACGCTACACAACATCAAGACAGCGCCGCCCAATTGAAGTGCTGTCAGACTCTCGCCTAACAGTAGCCAGGCCAGCACCGCCGCCACGGTTGGCTCTAGTAGGGTGATTACGCTCGCAACTGTAGTGCTAGACGAC
>DASVQO010000451.1:0-16737 GCA_036389075.1 Chloroflexia bacterium
CTACTTAATCTTGGCGTGGTCCCTGGCGTCTTGGCGTCTTGGCGTTTAGATAAAGCCGTAGGGAAGTCCGTTAGAAGCCGAAGTCGCCTCCACCGAAGTCTCCGCCGAAGTCGCCACCTCCGAAATCGCCGCCTCCGCCGAGGTCGCCCCAGCCGCCTCCGCCGAAGTCACCACCGGTGTCGTAGCCGCCCGCGTCGTAGTTGCCGGTGTCAGCCTGCGCGTCAGTCGCGTACTGGTCGCCACCTGCGTAGTCGGCACCCTGGGCGTCCTGGCTTGTGTCGGCGTTACCTGCGTCGGGGTTGCCGGCGTCCTGCTCGCCCGCCTGGTAGCCCTCCGCGAAGCCGTCGTTGTAGCCCGAGCCGCCGAAGCCGCCGAAGAAGGCATTGGCTACCATGCCGCCTATCATCATACCGGCGAAGCTGCTGAAGAAGCTGCCCGCCATCAGCCCGCCCATGCCGATGCCGCCTCCCATACCGTAGCCTCCCCCGCCGCCGATGCCGCTGAAGGTGCGCTCCATCGTGCCGGGCTGACGCATTTCGGCGCGGGTAGCCATGCGCGCGAGGGACTGCGGGTCGTCGCCGTACTGCGCCCTGCGCTCGTGCTCCGGCAGGTTACGGCTAAGCTCCTGTAGCACCATCTGGCGCTGCTCCGGGGTAAGCTGGGCGAAGGCCTCGGCGTGGGCCTGCTCGATAGTCTCAGGGGGCGCGGTCCGCAGCATATAGCGGTAGCGGGCCACCGCTTGCTCGTCGGTCATCTGTCCAGGCTGCCCTGGCTGTCCCGGCTGTGCCTGTTGCGCGGGTTGCTGCCCGTACTGGCCGCCGTACTGTTGCTGTCCGTATTGCTGGCCCTGTTGCCCATACCCCTGCTGGCCGTACTGCGGCTGGCTATATTGTCCGCCCTGGTACGGCTGTTGCGCGGGGCGTGGCTGCTCCGGCTCCTCTTGCCGTCCGAATAGTTTGTCTAGGAATCCCATGGTTTGTTTCCTCCGTTACGTCAGGTTGTCTCCTGGCTAAGTGCCGCGGTCACGGCAACCTTATATAGCTACGAAGCAAATTGCTTGCCAGTTACATCTGGACGACCGGCGATACACGCCGGATTGTGGTTCGGCCCCATTTATGCTGATTAGGGAGTGTGATTGTCCGGTAGCCGGGAGAAAGGTGTGAGGAGGCGGAAATGGAAGAAAGGGGTGAGGAGCGGGTGGTGCGGGTAGCGGTAGGGGCGGTCACGCTGGAGGGCAACATGGTGGTGCCGCCAAACGCGGAGGGAGTGGTGCTGTTCGCTCACGGCAGCGGCAGCAGCAGGCACAGCCCCCGCAACCGCTACGTGGCCTGGGTGTTGCAGGAGGCGGGCCTCGCCACCTTGCTGGTAGACCTGCTGACGCAGCAGGAGGAGCAGGTGGACGTGCGCACGGCACACCTGCGCTTCGACATCGGCATGCTCGCAGAGCGGCTGGTGGGGGCTACCGACTGGCTAGCCCAGCAGCCCGAAACGGCCACTTTGCGGGTGGGCTACTTCGGTGCTAGCACGGGCGGGGGTGCCGCGCTGGTGGCTGCCGCCGAGAGGCCCGGTGCGGTGGCGGCGGTGGTATCGCGGGGCGGACGTCCCGACCTGGCTGGCCCCGCCCTCCCCAGGGTCGCCGCGCCTACCCTGCTGCTCGTGGGAGGCAACGACCCGATTGTGATAGAGCTAAACGAGCAGGCGAAGGCCCGGATGCGCGGAGAGGTGCAACTTACCATCGTGCCTGGCGCGAGCCACCTGTTCGAGGAGCGCGGCACACTCGAGGAGGTCGCCCGCCTCGCCCGCGACTGGTTCCTCCGGTACTTGCCCTCACACGATTAGGGGACGGAACCGCCAGGGATGCCAATAGTAACTGATTATATTCACCGCAGAGACGCAGAGGACGCAAAGGTACGCAGAGAAGGATGGAGGTTTTGTGTGCAAGGGGCAGCATCTACTGTGCGATGTTGCTCCTTGCCTTTGGTAAACCTTCCCTAATCTCTGCATAACCTCTGCATAACCTCTGCGCCCTCTGCGTCTCTGCGGTGAGCCGTTCTTATTCCCCTGGAGTTGTCCTGGTGGTTTCGTCTCCTAGTCGTGTCGCCGCACGCCCTCGATGTTGTGGGGGTCGGCGGGGGTGGGTATGGCGGGGGTGGTGCCGGAGCCTCTGGCGAGGTTGCGGAGGGCCTCGGTGAGCCTTCCGGGCTGTTCGAGCATCGGCATGTGGCCCGCGCCGTCTATGCGTAGCTGGGTGGCCCCCGGAATCGTGGCGGCCATGAGGTCTTCCTCGGCGGCGGGGATGATAGCGTCGTCGGCACCTCCTATGACGGCGGTGGGCACCTCTATTTGCGCCAGCATGGGAGAGGAGTCGGGGCGGGAGGCCATCGCTTGCAGGGCGGCAATGATGCCGTCGCTACCCTGGCGCAGCATCACCTCGCGGGTCTGCTCCTCCACACCGGGCCGCTCCTCACGCGTGCCTGGAGACAGCAGCCGGGGCAGCATGGCATCGACCACGGCTTGCGCCCCCTTGTCTCGCACGTTCTCGATCATGGTGTAGCGGCCTTGCCTGGCCTGTTCGGTGTCGGGGCCGGGGCGGGTGCATACCAGGCCGAGGCCCGCCAGCATCTCAGGGTGCCGCCGAGCGAACGCCAGCGCCACGTACCCGCCCATCGAGTGCCCCACGATAACAAGCCTGTCCAGCCCGGTTTCCCCGGCCCAGCGGGCTATGGCATCGGCGTAGCCGTCGATGGAAGCCTCCTCTTCCCCCAACGGCTCCGACCCGCCAAAACCCGGCAGATCGATTGCGATCACCCGTGCCTCATCACTTAGCTCTTCCAGTTGCGCGCTCCATATCGAGCGGTCGAACGGAAAGCCGTGCACCAGCACAACCGGCACACCCCGTCCGCGCTCCTCGTAGTCAACTGCTGGCATTAGTGTAACTCCTTGGGAGGCCGATAGATGTTTGAAGTGCTGGCTGCTAACGCTAGCAGCCAACCTTAACTACTCTTTGCGCGTCCTTTGCGTCCTTTGCGCCCCTTCGGCTGCGCTCAGGGCATGCTTTGCGTTTTCGTCTATTTACTTGCTACCCGCTGCTGACTCCAGCTTCGGGGCAATCTCCTGCTGGTAGAAGCGGAAGAAGCCTTCCTGGTCGGGGCCTATCTGGTGGAGGTAGATGTGGGTGAAGCCCGCGTCGGCGTACTCCCGTATCTTGGCGAGGTAGGGTTCGGGGTCGGGGCCGCACACTACCGACTCGGCTATGTCTTCCTCGCTGACCATCTTGACGGCTTCCTCGAAGTGCTGGGGGAGGGGAAGCTCCTGAGAGAGGGGGCCTTTCAAGCCGCCGTTGGGCCAGATTTCGTAGGCGGTGCGCACGGCCTCCTGCTCGGTTTCGGCCCAGCAGCAGGTGAACTGCCCGTGCTTCTCTTTGCCCGCCCCGCCCGCTTGCTCGAACGTCTCAATTGGCTCCTTCTCAGGCGATGTGTTGATGAAGCCGTCAGCGATGCGCCCCGCGACCTCGGCGGTGCCGGTCCCGGCGGCGGCTATGTAGATGGGGATGGGCTGTTCGGGCAGCGTGTAGATGCGGGCGTTCTCCACCGTGTAATACTCGCCCCTGTGGCTGGTGATTTTGCCCTCCCACAGCTTGCGCATGATCTCGATGGACTCTTCCAGCATCTCCAACCTTTCCTGGAACGGGGGCCACTTGTCGCCCAGGATGTGCTCGTTGAGGTTCTCCCCTGTGCCCAGTCCCAGGATGAAGCGGCCCGGCATCATCGCGGCGGCGGTGGCTGCTGCCTGCGCGATAATCGCGGGGTGGGTGCGTATGGTGGGGCAGGTCACGCCGGTGCCCAGTGTGACGTTCTTGGTGACGCTTGCGATGCCGCCTATGACGCTCCACACGAACGGCGCGTGGCCCTGCGCGTCCACCCAGGGGTGGTAGTGGTCCGAGATCATGATGTGCGTGAAGCCCAGTTCCTCGGCCCGGCGGGCGTACTCCACCAGGTCGTTGGGTGTATGTTCCTCGCTCGACAGCCAGTAACCGATTACAGCCATGAGTGCTCCTCCGATGTGAAAGCTGATTAGTTCGCGTCCGGCATACAGTCACCGGCGAAGAGGATGCGGCAAGATGCGTGCCGAACCCTGACTCCTTTGTCATCCTGAGCGTAGCGAAGGATCTTAGATGCTAGTACAGGGATGCTGTTGAATATGCGGCTAAGGCGCTGGTTGTTCGAGACATTCACAGGGGCAGCATCTTAGATCCTTCGCTGCACTCAGGATGACAGGGCGACTCTTGGGTGCCGACTTCCCGCTGGGGCTGACCACTCCCGGCCGCCGGGTGGGGAGTATGGTCGCTGAGCGGCAGGTGTCGTATAGTATCAGGAGGAGAAGAACGTACTCACAGGAGGTGGAGCAAGATGGAGCCAATGAAGGTCGAGCCGGTGGTGTTGGAGGGGCGGGTGGTGCGCGTCGTGCCGTTGAGCGTGGCGCATGCGGAAGGGCTGATGTCGGTGTGCGAGCCGGACATCTTCAAGTATTTCGGCCATTTCCCTAACCCCTGGACGTTAGAAGGCTTCCGGGCGTACATCCAGCACCTGCTCAACATGCCCGACATGCAACCCTTCGCTACCACCCTACGCGAGACCGGCCAGCCCGTGGGCGTAACTACCTACATGGACATACGGCCCGCCCATCGCGGCATGGAAATCGGCAACACCTGGATCGCGCGGCACGTCCAGGGCACGGCTGTCAACCCCGAGTGCAAGTACCTCCTCCTGCGCCACGGCTTCGAGACGCTTGGCGCAATCCGCATACAGCTCAAGACCGACGGACGCAACCTGCAAAGCCAGCACGCAATAGCCAAGCTCGGCGCGAAGTACGAAGGCACGCTGCGGAAGTTCATAATCATGCCCGACGGCTTCCTCCGCGACAACGTGATGTACAGCATCACCGCCGAGGAGTGGCCCGCTGTGAAGGCCGGGCTAGAGGCGAGACTCGGTTATGTGCCATAGGTGACGCTGGACTATACACAATAGGGTCTATCTGCAAAGAGTAGGAAGCGAGCGAACAAAGGTGGCCCCTGTCATTCTGAGCGTAGCGAAGAATCTCAAGAAGCTGGACATGGAGGCTGTTGAACCTTACGCACTATGTGGCAATGGTGCTGACGTTCAACGCAGGGGCAATGCCGGCATCGTAGATTCTTCGCTACGCTCAGAATGACAGAGGGGGGCTTGGTCCCGCGCCCGTAGCAATTTGCGGTTAGAGCCTGGTGGTCTGCTATTCTATCTCGTCGCAGGAGGCGCTCGTCCACAACGTTTTGCATACAGGCTGCTCTAATCGCTCTCCTTCTCTCTCTAACTGGCATATAACTTGCCCTTCCCTTCGGGAATTAAGAACTTCGAATTACGCGTTGTAGAAGGAGAAGGCATACATGGACGAGCAGGAGCAAAAGCAGACTTTACCACCGCAGAGCCAGGACCAGCAGCCCGGCCTAGAGTCGGAGATGACCCCCAGGCCAGACGCGGACGACCCGGAGTACAGGGGCAGCGGCAAGCTTCGCGAGCGGGTGGCTCTTATCACGGGTGGCGACAGCGGGATTGGGCGGGCCGTGGCTATCTTCTACGCCCGCGAGGGTGCCGACGTGGCTATCTCTTACCTGGACGAGCACTCGGACGCAGAGGAAACCCGGCGGCTGGTGGAGAAGGAAGGGCGTCGCTGCATCCTCATACCCGGCGACGTGGGCGACGAGTCGCACTGCCGGGAGGCCGTGGAGCGCACCGTGCGAGAGCTTGGCAGGCTCGACATCCTGGTGAACAACGCCGCCGAGCAGCACCCGCAGGAGAGCATCGAGGACATCACCGCCGAGCAGCTAGAGCGCACCTTCCGCACCAATATCTTCGCGATGTTCTACCTGACCAAGGCCGCGATGAAGCACCTGAGCGCGGGCAGCGCCATCATCAACACCACCTCCGTTACTGCGTATAAGGGCAGCCCTCAACTGCTCGATTACTCGTCCACCAAGGGCGCTATCGTGGCGTTCACGCGGTCGCTGTCGCAGGCGCTGGCCGAGAAGAAGATCAGGGTGAACGCGGTAGCCCCCGGCCCCATCTGGACGCCGCTCATCCCGGCCACGTTCGACGAGGAGAAGGTCGCCACGTTCGGGGCGGACGTGCCCCTCAAGCGCCCCGGCCAGCCCGAAGAAGTGGCCCCTTCCTTCGTCTTCCTCGCCTCCGACGACTCCTCCTACATGACCGGCCAGGTCCTCCACCCCAACGGCGGCGAAGTCGTCAACGGGTAGGAGACGCTTAGGAGACGGAACCGCCAAGACGCCAAGGACGCCAAGAGCGCGCCAAGAATAAGAACGGTTCACCGCAGAGACGCAGAGAACGCAGAGGACGCGCTGAGACTAGGGAAGGTTCAGATATGCAAAAGGGCAGCATCTTACTGTACGATGCTGCCCTTTTGCATAGAACACACTAATTCTTCTCTGCGTCTCTGCGATGAACAAACTATAACTTACTTGGCGCATTCTTGGCGTCCTTGGCGTCTTGGCGGTTCCGTCTTCTCATTTCGAACCCCAGAGCCAGACATCGCTGCCGGAGGTGGAGGCGAGGAGGGTGCCGTCGGGGGAGAAGTCGAGGCCGTTGATGCCGCCGAAGGCTTCGACTTCGTACAGCTCGGAGTTGTCGGCGGCGTTCCAGATTTTGATGCCGCCGTTGAGAGCGCCGGTGGCGAACAGCTTGCCGTTGGGGGCGTACGCGCCGCCCTGTATGTAGTTGCGGTGCCCGGCGAGACTCTTGATTACGGTCAGGTCGGCGGCGTTCACCACTTCCACCATTTCAAGGTTGGTGCCCGCTACGAGCGTCTTGCCGTCGGGGGAGTAAGCTAGTGCGCCGATGCTGGCGGGGGAGTCGGGCGTAAGGTCCGCGCTGTTGATGAGCGTGCCGTCGGCGGCGTTCCAGGTCTGCAAGGTGCCGCCCGTGGTGCCGGTGGCTAGCGTCTTGCCGTCGGGCGATACTGCCAGGGTGTTGAGGCCGCTTTCAGCCTCCACTTTGCGGACGGACGAGCCGTCCTGTGGGTCCCAGAACTGCATCACGTGGTCCCAGCCCACGGACACCAGCGTCTTACCGTCAGGCGTGAAGGCCAGGTCCACCACCTGCTCCTCGTGTCCCTCCAGCGTGCGCGCAAGGGAGCCGTCGGGCATGTTCCAGAGCTTCACCGTGTGGTCGTCCGAGGACGAGGCGAGCAGCTTGCCGTCGGGAGAGAAGGCGAGGCCCCTGATGTCGTCGCTATGCCCGTCCAGCGTCTTGAGCAGCTTGCCATCCTGTGGGTTCCACAGTTCTATCTTCGTGCCCACGCCGCCTGAGGCCAGCATCTTACCGTCGGGCGCGAACGCAACGGCGTATACGTAGCTTTCGTGCCCCTGGAGCTTGAATATTGGCTCGGGCCTGGTCTCACCAAAGGGTTTGGTGGCGCTCTGCGAGGCCGTGCCGGTGGACTGCGCGATGGGAGTGGTGCCAACGTCCGTGCCCGTGCCGCAGCCGGTCATCACCAGCAAGGCCGCTCCTATTAGTGCGCTGATTGGTGCTATTTGCTTCTTCATTGTTTTTGTTTTTCCTTTCTATATATGTGCTTTATATTTGCTTTGATTTGTGTGTTTCGAGACAGGCGTTTCACCATATCGCCTAATTCTATTACACCATAGAATCGCTCCGAGTGGCCGCCACAAAAAGCGATACAAAAAGCCGGACAGAGATGTAACACTTGTAGTATCGGCGCGCGGACACACCGTGACCATGAGAGCGCACCGTCGTACGCTTTGCTAAGGGTGCTGCTACGGGGCAGCACCTGCTCCAATTGGTGTTATGATTGGGGCTGATATGGAGCCTCGCGAACCAAGCATACCCTCCCAGCCCTCCATACCGGCACGCTCCGGCGGCGGGAGCGGGGCCTTCTTGCGTCGTGCCTGGCGGGCGCGCGATTTTGCGTTGGCGCTCCCTGCGTTATTGCTGGCGGGTATGGGCGAGGTGCTGCTGTTTGACGAGGGGTCGCGTACGTGGGGGGCGGTCTTGCTGGGAGTGTCGGTGCTGCTCGGGGCGGTAGCGTGGAGCGGCACGCTGTATAGGCCCGTGCCGGTAGCGGGACCAGAAGAGGCGGGGGCCGGGCTCGGGCGGCGCGACCTTCGGCTAAGGCTCGGGGGTATCGCGACGGCCCTCATCCTGTGGGGTGGGGGTATGCTGGCCTGGTTCGCGGAACCGGGTGCCGTGTTCGGGCTGCAAGGCGTGTTGTGGCTAGCGAGCATGGCCGTTTTCGCCCTCTCCTGCTACCGTTGGCACCCCCCCGGAGACCTTGCGGCGCGCGCCGGCTCTTACTCGACCGCGTGGACCCGGCACGAGCGGCTGGTGTTTGGTGGCCTCACCGTGCTGGCCCTGTGCACCTATCTGCTCGGCCTCGACGCCATCCCGTGGAGCTTCCACCAGGACGAGGTGGTAGCCTACGCCGAGGCCGTGCGCTTCTACGAGGGGCCGCCCATCTCGGTTTTCACAACCACGTGGTTCGGCACCAGCCTGCCCAGCCTGCCGTTCGCTTTCACGGGCAACCTGATGCACCTGCTGGGGGCCAGTCTGGGCGGCGTGCGGGCGGGAGTGGCCCTGGTGGGGGCGCTGGCGGTGCTGCCCACCTACGGGCTGGCGCGCCTGCTGTGGGGGCGAGTGGCGGCAGCCGTGGCGGGCCTCGCCTGGGCTACTTCTCACGTGGCCCTGCACTACAGCCGCATCTCCATCGTCAACATCACCACGGCCACGTGTTGGGCCGCGTGCTTCTACTTCCTGCTGCACGGCCTGCGCACCCATCGCCCCATGAGCTTCGCGCTGGCGGGGCTGGCGGGTGGCCTTAGCATGTATACCTTCTACGGCACGCGGTTGCTGCCTTACCTGCTGGTCGCGTTCGCGGTATACCTGGCCCTGTTCCACTTTCGTACCTTCCGCGAGCACCTGGGGCACCTGGGGCTGGTTGTAGTGGGCTTCATTGTGGGTTTTGGGCCGCTCGCCGCCTATTTCGCAGGCTATCCCGACATGTGGGCGGGAAGGGGCCTGAGCAAGCTAAACGTGCCCCCCGCCATACCCACCACCTGGGAGGCGCTTGCCCACGACTGGAACGTGCTTGCCCCGCTCGCGGATAGGAACCTCCTGAGCTTGAGCGTGCGGGCCAGCGCCGACGGTTTCTACTGGGCACCCTTCTTGTCGCCTGTGGAGGCGGTGCTGCTCCTGCTCGGCGTGGGGGTGATTGCGTCGCGGTGGCGGCAGCCGGGGGCGTTTCTGGTCCTGTTGTGGGGGGCCAGCGTGGTGTTCGTCGGCGGCACCCTCATCGACCGCGACCACATACCGGCCTTCGTACACTGGACCCCGGCCTTCCCGGCTTTCTTCCTGACGCTGTCGCTGACCGTGTCGCTGCTATTCCAGACGCTGCTCCGCTACAGGCCGAGGTGGCGACACGTGGGCGGCGGTTTGCTTGCCGCCGGGCTGTGCGTGCTTGCCGGGGCTAACCTGTACCGGTACGTGGCGGTGTACCCTTCGCTTGTGCCTCCCGCGTTCGCCCCGGCGGAAGGGCGCTTCCTCTCGACGCTGCCGCCGGATAGCCTGGTGCGGGTGGTGGGCAACTCGTCCCCGCCCTACTCGCCCGAGATGGGGCAGCTGCTGGCACCCGGTCTCGCCGTGGCCGAAATACTCAACCCCAGCCTGGAGCTGCCCCTACCTCCCGGTGGCGGGCGCGACCTGGTGTTCATCTTCAACGATGACGAGGCGCATTACCTGCCCGTCGTGCAGAGCTACTATCCTGGGGGTGAGGTCCGCCGGTTGCAAACGCCGGGAGGGCCGGTTGGCCGCGCCTACCTCGTGCCCGCCGGTATGTCGCAGGGCCGGCAAGGCGTCGAGGTGGCGATAGAGGGTGCGGACGGGTCGGTGCTGCACCAGGGCGAGGTGCCCGCCGTGGGAGCCTTGCCGCCGGAGTTGGACGTGCGGTACCCGGTCACCGCTACCTGGAGCGGAGCATTGTACGTACCGCAGCCGGGGCCTATAACGCTCAGCCTGGAGGGCAGCACGCAGGGGCAGGCGCTGCTTGGGGGCCAACCTACGGGGTTTGGGGTGCCTGTGTTCGCGGAGCATGGTTGGCGGGCATTCTGCCTGCGGGTGCCGCTCGACGGGCCGGGTGCGGTGCGCCTGTTGGTGAAGGGGGACAGCGGGGCCGCAAGGGAGGTAGACACCGCTCGCCTGTGGCCCCAGCCATGTGACGCTGGGCTGGCCCTGACCCTGGGTGGCTATAGGGCGGCACATAGGGTGGACCCGTTCGTGGGAGCGGGCGTGCTGTCGCGGGATACCTTTACCCTGGGCGGCCTTATTCGCAAGCCCTCCGAGCGCGACCCGGAATTTGTGCCCCTCGCCTCCGACGCCGGGGCACCGCGCCTCCGCTGGGAAGGTCAGGTGTTCGCAGAGGGCGGGCGCTACAGGCTGGAGCTACACACCGACGGCCAGGCCGCGCTGTCCATTGACGGGGCTGCCCTGCTGGCGGCGTGTAGCAAGCCGCTGACGGTGCAGTCCTTCTTTCAGCGGGGCGGCTACCCATGGGTGGGCGCGGAGGTCAGCCTTACTCCCGGCTGGCACGCGGTGCACCTCGATTTCGCCCCGACCGGCACTGCCAACGGCCTCGAATGGCGCTGGACCCGCCCCGACGGCGTCACCGAGATCGTGCCACCCAACCGCCTGCGCCACACGGTTAGCTTCGATCTCCCGCCCTCTGCCCCGGTAACTCTCCCAGGTACCATTGATTGCCCGCCCTCGCCGTAGGATGGCGGGACCATACTCTCCCCTTTGTCATCCTGAGCCCTTCGGCTACGCTCAGGGTAAACTCCGCGAAGGATCAGGTGGCTAGGTCAGAGGATACAGCGTTGGAGATAATGGCGGCTAGAGGCACGCTGGTGCTTGGAATGGAAGGGTCAAACCCCGGCGGCTGATCCTTCGCTACGCTCAGGATGACAAGGGGGGAATAGCGCTCTCATACCCGGCTGTAAGGCAGCCCTAGCCTTGTCGCTGGCCCGTTGCGTAGCCGACAATCCTAATCTTTGCGCGTCCTTTGCGTCCTTTGCGTCTTTGCGTTTCCGTACTCTTCACTAACAACTAACAACCAACAACTAACAACTCGTCTACGTAGCGTCCCCCGCGAATGTCTGCTAATATATCTTGTCCGCGAGACAGATACCCGGCGAAGGGGGAGAGAACCTGTGAGTAACGATCCGGGCGGCCCGCGCAGGCTGCTGATTTTGTCCTCTCAAAGCGCGAACGGCGACCTCGATGGGCCGCCGGACCTGAAGCGAGCGAGGGGTGGAGCGTTGGGCGCGGCGCGCGCTCTGCAAAAGGAGGCCCGCTGGCCGGATGGGCTGGACCTGCTGCTGCTGTCGGACGCTTACGGCCTGGTGGAGCCTACCCTCCCCAACGAGGAGCCTGTGCCGGTGCCCTTCACTCGGGCCGAGAACCCCAACTGGTGGGACGGCTACGTGGGCCGCAACCTGGACAACCTGGTGCAGCGTCGTGGCTACTCGGACGCGTTCGTACTGGTCAGGCCGGAGCACGCCCAGGCGGTGCGCGCTTCCCAGCGGCTGCGCAGGCTGGCGGCTACCTGGGCGGGGAGCGAGGGCGGCGCGGCCCTGGACGAGATGAAAGCATGGATAGGCAGTCTCGACGTGCCGGGGCCGGGGGAGGCCGCGCTCGACATGGCTACGGGCAACCTTGAGGAGCACGATACCTCGGACCTGCGCACGGCACAGCTTGGGCAGATAATACCCTTTCGCGAGCCTGCCCCGCCGGAGCCTGAACCCGAACCCGAACCGGAGCCGCGTGTGAGCATACCGGGCGCGGTCCACGACCTGATCGATGAGGCCATCTACTCAAGCCGGTTCATGCTGGTAGCGAGCAAGTTGAGCAAGGAGCAGTTGGGGCAGGTGAGGCGCGATCTCGATGCGGCCTGGGCTCGGCGCACGGCCCGCAGGCACGAGAGGCCGTCGGTGAGCAACGTGGTGGTGAAGAGCGCCCGCCTACCCTGGTCGCTGGCCCCCGCCGTGACGTTGTACGTGAGGCTGTTGGAGAGCGTGGGCATGCAGAGCGTGCTGGGGAGCATCAACAAGGCGGTGAGCCAGGCCGCGATAACCGAGCCGGGCCGCTACAAGGAGATACTGGCCCGCCTGCCCCAGGATGAGAGCGATTTCGTGGCCGACCTGCTCTACCTGCTGTGGGAGGCAAGCTCGCGCATGGACAAGGACGAGATAGCCATGCTGCGGGCCTACCTCTCCGATAACGCCACCCACATTGAGCTACGCCGCATGGGCATCCCGCGCAACCTGACAATTGAGGACCGCTACGAGGTGCTACGGGTGGTGCTGGCATGCTTCTCCGGCCTCGCACCGCAGGCCAATCTGGCCGACCACCGCCGGGTGTGGGTGTGGCTGGATGAGGTGGAGAACATCCTCGGCTACAACGAGCGCGAGCGTTGGGAGCTGGTAAAGGCGCTCGAGACCCTCATCGGCAACTTCCCGCCCTACCTCACGGTGTGGCTTAACCTCAGCCCCAACAGCCCCGCCACTTCTCAGGAGATACAGGCCGCACTTGAGAACAACCTCGTCATCACCGCCGACCTCACGTAAGGGGCCATGATGGTAGGAGACGGAACCGCCAGGATGTCAAGTATAAGAACGGTTCACCGCAGAGACGCAGAGAGCCTGCCCTGAGCGCAGCCGAAGGGACGCAGAGGACGCGCTGAGATAAGGGAAGGGTTTAAGCGGTGCAAAGAGGACCAGGGTACTGCATTTGTACCCTGGTCCTCTTGCTTAGAATACCAGCCTTAATCTTGGCGTGGTCCTTGGCGTTCTTGGCGTCTTGGCGGTTCCGTCTTGTGCCGTTATCTTGTCGTCGTGGCGTTTAGCTCGCCCGCCGCTATTGTATGTAGGGGCAGATGTCGGCGGTGGTATCGTCGAACTGGCCGCCGGTTATCTCGATTGTGCCGTTGTTGGGGTCGCTGAGGAAGTAGGTGAAGGTTAAGCTTCCAGCGTTGATGAAGACCACCCCCTGACCTGGGATGTTGACCTTTACCACGCCCGGCATGGTATCGCTCACGGTGCCGTCGGCATTGAACGTGCGTAAGACGGGGCCGTGCGCCTCGTAAGGCACGCTCTTGCCGTTCTCCGTGTTGAGGTAGTAGCCTCCATACTCGGGGAACGATTGGATCGAGCGCACGCGGTTGCCCTCGTCGTCACGGAAGACGCGCACTTTGAGGTTGCCCTCGACGTGCTGCACGACGTCGAAGGCGCAGTTGCCAGGTCCCGCAGGGAGTGGCGTATCGAGGCTGAACTGGAGGTTGAAGATAGTGGGTTTGCCGCTCGCCGAGGCCGCCCCGCTCGATACGGCCAGCAGCGACATCACCCCCAGGAGCGCCGCCAGCGCCACGCGCACTGCCTTACGTTGAATGAACATTAGGTCCTCTCCTTTACTATGTTGGCATCAAGGCTCAAGCGCGCATATATGCAGTTATGCGTACCTCTGCTGCATACGTGCGCGCTCTCCCTCTACTTTACGGGTTGCGGGCGAGCGGCACATTACCTATTCAAGTAGTTTTCGTGGGAACGGGAGTGGCTACGCGCTCAAGTAGGTCAGGGCACGAGAAAGGGGTTGTTTGGGTGCTGAGGGACGAGATTTCTCACTGCGCTCGAAATGACAGGGGAGGGGCTTTGGTGCTGTGGACGCGGCTATCAAGAGCGGGTGGCTGGTCCTTCGCTACGCTCAGGATGACAGGGGGAGTGTGGTACTGGGACACAGAGCAAGGAGCCGGACCGCCCCATTTCGGCGGAAATCTTTCCTGATCTCTGCGTAACCTCTGCGTTCTCTGCGTCTCTGCGGTGAATAGACCTGTGGCTCTATACCAGGCCGTTGACGAGGGCGAAGCGGGTGGCGGCGCTGCGGGAGGTGACGCCCAGCTTGCTGAAGATGGAGCGCAGGTGCATGTTGATGGTGTGGGGGCTGACGGTGAGCGCGGCGGCGGCTTCGGAGTTGGTCATGCCGGAGGCCACCAGGCGCAGCACTTCCAGCTCCCTGGGGGTCAACCCGGAGGCTAACGTGGAGGAGCCGGAGACACCGGGGTGGAGTTGCGCCGTCTCCACAGCTTCCTGGCGGGGCGGGTTCCGAAGCTCTGCCAGCATTTCGGGAACGGTAAGCTCACGCCCCCTCTCCCATGCCGCATCGAACGCCCTGTCCCCCAGCGTGCCGCGCGACTCTTCCAGGTGGCGGCGGTACTCGGCGGGGTCGGTGTGCAAGGGCGGCTCCAGGGGCAGGCCGCACCTGTCGAACAGGGCCGAGGCCGCGGCATAGAGGCGCACGGCCTGCTCGTGTCGCCCCTGCATGTAGGCCACCTTGCCGAGCACTCCCACGGCGTAGGCGATGCTCTGGACGGCCTCCATCTCCTGCATCATCTCTATAGCCTGGGATAGGCCCTCCACCGCCCGCTCGTATTCTCCCTCCTCGGCGCTCACATAGCCGGTATAGGTGAGCAGGTCGGCCAGCAGCATCGGGGCGTAGATATCGCGGGCCACGGTCAGGGCCTCCTCGAACTTCACCCTCGCGCGGGCGATATCACCTCTGTGCAAAGCCAGGTCCGCCTGCTTGCTCAGTATGGTCGCGATGCCGCACGCGTCACCAGACTCGGCGTGCAGCACCAGGCATTCCTCGAAGCAGGCTTGCGCCAGGGCCACGTCCTCCAGGTGCACGGCCGCATGCCCCAGCGCGCTCAGGGCCACCACGGTGGCATGCTTGTCGCCCGCGTCCCTGGACAGCGCCAGGCTCTCCTCAAGGTAGCGCTTGCCCTCCCGCTCGTTGCCCAGCAGCGTCTCGGACCTTCCGGCGGCAATCAACACCCGAGCCAGGGCGTGCTTGTCGGTGGCTTGGTCTGCCTTGCTCAACATGAGCATGACCTGCTCGTGCTGGTCCTTCAGATAGCCGCGTATGTTCCAGAAGAGCGACATCCCATCCGCGAAGCGCAGCCCTATATCGGTACCTTCAGGGTCTTCTGTCTCCGCGCACCAGGCGAGAGCCGCCCTGACGTTGTCGTATTCCCTTTCCAGCCGGTCCAACAGCGCCCTGCCTTCCGGCGAGACCACCACCTCGGCGCGCATGTTGGCAAGCCCCTGGTAGTAGAGCGCGTGCGCCTTGCGGGCCGCCTCAAGCTCGCCACTCTCGGCTAACCGCTCCCGAGCGTAATCGCGGACGGTCTCGAGCATAGAGAAGCGCACCTCGGCCCCTTCTTGCTCCTCTTGCGCCGGTTGAGCTAGCAGGCTCTTGTCGTGCAGGGACTCCACCAGGGCCTCCACGCAGGCGCTCTCAACCTGGGTGCCGTCGTGTTCGCCCGCGACGTGCCGGATAGCCTCGATTGTCGCGCCGCCGGAGAATACAGCCAGCCTGCGGAAAAGCTGCTGCTCGCCGGGGGTGAGGAGGTCGTAGCTCCAGGCGATGGCCTCCCTCAACGTCTGGTGCCGGGCCGGGAGGTCGCGGGGGCCGCCGCCGAGCAGGTCGAGCCTGTGGTGCAGGCGCGCGAGCATCGCCTGGGGAGAGAGCGTGCGGGTGCGGGCGGCGGCAAGCTCAATCGCCAGGGGCAGACCGTCGAGGCCCACACACAGGCGGGCGACCGCCTCCGCGTTGGCCTCGCTGAGCCGGAAATCGGCCCTGGCGGCCTGCGCGCGCTGCACAAAGAGCGCCACCGCCTCCACCTTCGAGAGGGACTGCAAATTGGGCAGCCGCTCGGCATCGGGCAGGCCCAGCGTGGGCACCCGGTACTCGTGCTCGCCGTAGACCTGGAGGCGGGTGCGGCTGGTTGCCAGCACCTTGAGTTGGGGGCACGCGGCAAGCAGCGACCCTATGGTGGAGGCGGGACTCTCTATCTGCTCAAGGTTGTCAAGCACCAGGAGCATCTGCTTCTGGGCCAGGTGCTCCTGCAACCGCTGGAAGAGAGGCTGGTTGCTCATCTCCCGCAACCCCAGTCCCTGGGCGACGTGCGCGACAATGCCGTCCGGCCTGGTGACGGCAGCCAGCGACACGAAGCAGACTCCACCGGAGAAGCGCCCGGCCACGTTGGAGGCTACCTGCACCGCCAGGCGGGTCTTGCCTATGCCCGGAGGCCCCGTGAGGGTGAGTAGGCGCACCCCGGCATCGTGGAGCAACTCGCGAACCGCTGCCACTTCGCGCTGGCGACCTACGAAGGGCGTAATCTGCGCGGGCAAGCTCCTCGGCGCGGCTGTGCCCGGTGCGTGGCCGTTGGCCTCGGAGATATGTGCTATGGGGTTGGCCTTTGACATCGCCCGGTCCTTGTCGGTTGTTGCTGCGCTGAGAGTGCTTGTGACTTCAAACCCTCCCACTATACCACAGCGATAACCGGCAATCGGTTGACCGATTATGCTAGACCCCTGCCGAATAAGGTCTGTGGCTACGTGAGAATACGGACCATCCCCCTCCTGTCATCCTGAGCGCAGCGAAGGATCAGCCACCCGCGTTTGATAGCTGCTTCGACAGCACCCAGGCCCCACCCTTATCATTTCGAGCGTAGCGAGAAATCTCGTCCTCTATCCCGATGTTACTTTGTTCGCACGAGATTCCGTGCCGTAAGAAAGGGTCTATCATGTGCTGAAGGACGAGATTTCTCGCTACGCTCGAAATGACA
>DASVQO010000452.1:0-7084 GCA_036389075.1 Chloroflexia bacterium
CGACCAAAGGTGGCCCCTGTCATTCTGAGCGTAGCGAAGAATCTCGTCCTCTACCCCCCTGTTACCCTTTTCCACACCGCAAAGCAGCACCTGGTACCCAGATGGCATAAAGAAAGGTGGAATGTGGGTGCCGGAGGACGAGATTCTTCGCTGCGCTCAGAATGACAAAGGGCGAGACTTGGTCCGGCACACGCAGCAGTCTGTAGATACGTACTGCTCCAACAATCCTAATCTTTGCGCGTCCTTTGCGTCCTTTGCGTCCTTTGCGCCTTTGCGCCTTTGCGCCTTTGCGTCCTTTGCGCCTTTGCGTTTTCGTCTCTTCGCTCGTAATCAGTAATTGACCCCGAGTGCGGCGGCCACTCCGGCTCCCGGGGGTATGGAGAGGCCGAAGGAGCGCAAAGTCTCTTCCAGCGCGCCGAGCAGGTGCAGCACGAAGCCCTCTTGCGCCCCGTAGCCCATCAGCCCCACCCGCAGCAGCTTGCCCTTGAGCGGCCCCAAGCCGCCACCGACCTCGATGCCGTGCCGGTTGAGCAGGTGAGAACGTAGCTCAAGCTCGTCCAGGCCGTCGGGCAGCAGGACGGCGTTGAGGGGCCACAGGCTCCATTCCTCGTCGGGCAAGAAGCCGAGGCCCATAGCCTCCACGCCCGCCCGGAAGGCCAGGTGGCTGCGCCGGTGCCGCTCCCACCTGTTCTCCAGGCCCTCGGTGTGCAGCAGGCGCAAGGCGGTGTGCAGCGAGTAGATGAGAGGCGCGGATATGGTGTGATGGTATTGCCGCTCGTCCCAGTAGCGATGTAGCAGCGCGGCGTCCAGGTAGAAGCTGGGCACCGGGCGCGCGCGCTGTGTGGCCCGCTCCAGGGCGCGGTCGTTGATCGTGAAGGGCGATAGGCCGGAAGGCGCGCCGAGGCACTTCTGGCTGCCACTGTAGCACACGTCAATGCCCCACTCATCCACCAGCAGCGGCTGCCCGCCCAGCGAGGTCACGGCATCGACCACGAAGAGCGCGTCCACCTCGTGCGCGGCCGCCGCTATGTCAGTGAGCTCCTGGCGCACGCCCGTGGAGGTCTCGGCGTGCACGGCACAGACCACGCTCGGCCTAACGCGCTGGATGGCCTCCCACATCGCCTCGGCGTACAGCGGCTTGCCCCACTCGCCTTCGACGCGCGTGACCACGCCGCCCAACCGCTCCGCGATCTGGCACAGGCGGTCGCCAAAGTAGCCAATCACGCCCACCACGACGTGCGCCCCGGGCTCGACCGTGTTCGCGAGCGCCGCTTCCATCCCCGCCGTGCCCGTGCCTGAGATGGCGAGCGTGACGCGGTTGCGGGTGCCGAACACCGCGCGCAGCATATCTTCAAGCTCCTGCATGATTTGCAGCAGCGCGGGGTCGAGGTGCCCCAGCGGAGGCATGAGCAGCGAGCGCAACACCTCGGGGTCTACTTCGCTCGGCCCCGGCCCCATGAGCAACCGCTTGGGCGGGCTGGCGGGCGCGGGGACCGTGATTCTGTCGGTGGCTTCAAGCATTTATAGGTCCTTTCGTCGCGGGTGCAGCGACCTGTCAAGTATCTCCACCGGGTGCAGCACTTTCAAGCTGGCCCCCAGGCGGCGGGCGTGGGCCTCTATCTGCAAGGTGCAGCCGGGGTTGGCGCTCGCCACTACCCGCGCGCCCGTCGCCAGAATATGCCGCGCCTTGCGCTCTCCCAGCTCACCGGCGGGTTGCGGCTCCACCATGTTGTAGATCCCGGCGCTACCACAGCAAATGTCGGCCTCCGTGATGGGTACAAGCTCGACGCCGGGAATGCCCTCCAGGAGCTTGCGAGGCTCGCGGCGGATGCCCTGCGCGTGGGCCAGGTGGCAGGCGTCGTGGTAAGCGACCTTCGTCCGTAGCGGGTGGCGCGTGGCTACCGGCCCTAGCTCCACCAGTAGTTCCGTGATGTCGCGCACGCTCGCTGCAAAGGTGGCAGCGCGTTCTGCATATTCGGGGTCATCGCGCAACAGGTGGCCGTACTCCTTCATGGTCGAACCGCACCCGGCGGCGTTCACCGCGACGTAATCCAGCCCTTCCCGCTCGAACACGTCTATCAGCTTTCGGGCGAATTGTCTCGCCTGTTCGTCGTAACCGGCGTGCAGGGCCAGCGCGCCGCAACAAGCCTGCCCTTGGGGAGCAATCACCTCGCACCCCTCGCTCGCCAGCACGCGCACGGTGGCCGCGTGCACCTGCGGGAAGAAGACCTGCTGCACGCACCCGGTCAGCAGCCCCACACGCGCCCTCGCCATACCTCGCGGCTCCACGCGTCCCGGCACGCGCATCCGCAGCCGCCTCAGCGTCATACGCGGCATCAGGTCGTGCATGCTGCGCAGGCGCGGCGGGAGTCTATCGAGCACGCCGGTCCCCTCCGCCATGCCCTGCAAACCCGATGCCCGGTAGAGCAGCAGGAACGGGGCCAACAACCGCAGGCGCGCGGGGTACGGGAAAAGCGTGAACACCAGCCTGCGGAACAGCTTGTCCGCCGGGTTGCGCCTGTAGCGACGCTCTACCTGGCTGCGGGTAGCCTCTATCAGCTTGTTGTACTGCACCCCTGAGGGGCAGGCTGTCACGCACGCCATGCAGCCCAGACACTGGTCGAAGTGGCGCACGAAGGTGTCGGTCATGCCTAACCTGCCCTCATTGCCCGCCTTCATGAGGTGAATCCGCCCCCGCGGCGAGTCCATTTCTTCGCCCCACAGCAGATACGTGGGACACGTCGGCAGGCAGAAGCCGCAGTGCACGCAGTCGTCAATCAGCTCCTCGGAGGGCGGGTTGTGCGCGTCGAAGGCGGGGAAGAGCCTCAGAGGCACGCTGCTCCCACTCCCACCCCCACCCCCGCCGCGCACCGCCTCAACGCCCGAGCCTTCAGCAGCGACCCCTATATCCTGCGGACCGGAGCGCACAGAGACTTCGCCAGCCGCCTCGGCAGCCGCCTGCACGTGCGCGGGCGCTCCGAACGCGGTCCGCTCGTAGTCGATGCGCGCCTGGTCCAACTGCTCTCTGTCTCGCGCGTGTTCCACTGCTGCTGCCTCGCTTCCGCTATATGCCGCCCACGAAGCGGCCCGGGTTGAGCGTCCGCTGGGGGTCGAACTGCTGCTTGACTCTGCGCATCAGCCCCAGCCCTTCGCCCACGCTGCCCCACACGTCGATTCCGCCCCTCACTTCCAACGGCGCCCGCCAGAGGACGAGACTGTGTCCCAGTGCCTCAGCCTCGGCGCGCAGGCTTCGAAGCAGGGCCAGCGCCATCTCGGTGGAGACGTCGTGCCACCTGAGCAGCGCGTGGCCGTGTCCGGCGTGGGCGCGTACCGTTAGCTGAATGCCTGCCTCATCTGCCGCCCGTAGTGCCCTTTCCACCAGCCCCGGAAGATCGCTCGTAGTGGCCACTAACCTGGCTAGCACGTCGTTGTCGGAGCTAGACGTCACCGAGTCGAAGCGCGCCCAGGCCACGCGCTCCTCAGCGCCCGCCACGATGCGGCTGTTGCCACCCAGGAGGCCGGCGGCAGTCTCAGCCTGCGCCCGGGTGGAAGCATCGGTGCTCTCGAAGCGCACAGCCAGCGAGGACGAGCCTGGCGAGTCGCAGAAAAAGTCCAGGGACGTAGGCACCAGGGTTGATCGCAGCATAGCGCCCGCGTGGCGGCGCAGGTCGGCGGGGGCGACGTCCACGAGCACGGTAGCCGAAGAGGCGGGCAGCGGGTAGAGCCGGAAGGTGGCCTCCACAAGCACCGCCAGCGTGCCCAGGGAGCCGGTCAGCAGCTTCGGCAGGTCGTACCCGGCCACGTTCTTGACCACCTTGCCCCCGGCCCTGGCAGTCACCCCGTCGGCCCGCACGAAAGTCGCGCCCAGGATGAGGTCGCGCACGCCACCGTAGCGGAGTCGTCTTGGCCCGGTGTCCGCCGTGGCTACCAGCCCTCCGACCGTGCCCGGTAGGGGGGGATCTACGGCAAGGAACTGGCCCGCCTCCGCGAGTTGTTTCTGCAAGTCCGCCAGCCGCACCCCCGCCTGCACGGTCACAGTGAGGTCGCCGGAGGCATGTTCCGTAACCCGGTTCAGCTTGCCCAGGTCGAGCAACACATCGCAACCCTCCGGCGCGGCACCCCTGTCGAGCTTGGTTCGTGCCCCGCAGGGTACAACCTTCAAACCGTCACCCGTCGCCCAGGCAAGCACCTTCCCCACTTCTACCGGGCTGTTGGCCTCGACCACCATGCGGGGCGTAACGCCAAGCACCGCGTCTTGAGGTGTCGCTGCCCTGCCACCCTCGTGAGTAGTCGATTGTGAACCTAAGTTTGTGCTCATGAGAGGGTAAAGTTCGCAAAATTTTGGTTAATTAACTAATATCGCATTTAGACAATCTAGAATAAGTCGGCCACTCCAGCTTCCTGAAGGGGGTGTGGCTCATATGGGCCAGGCCGCTCGCCGCAAAGCCTGGGAGTGGGGAATATCTTGTCTGGATTCAGCGTACGATCGGGGTCCACCGCGCACCGCAATAGCTGCATCGTATCGAGGTCGCTCGGGGCGAACATAGCGGGCATGTGGCGTTTCTTGTCGAAGCCGACCCCGTGCTCGCCCGTGATGCTGCCCCCGGCATCCACGCACACGTGCAGTATTTCTCCCGCCAATTCCTCCGCTCGCTCGGCCTGTCCCTGCACCGTCGAGTCGAACAGCACCAGCGGGTGCAGGTTGCCGTCCCCCGCGTGGAAGACGTTCGCCACTCGTAGGCCATAGCATTCTGCGAGCGCGCCAATTTCGCGCAACACGGTAGGGAGCGCGGTGCGCGGTATCACCCCGTCCTGTACGTAGTAGTCGCGGCTGATGCGGCCCATCGCGGCAAACGCCGACTTGCGCCCCTTCCACATCAGCACCCGCTCGTCCTCGTTCCCCGCCAGCTTGATGGTAGTCGCGGCGTTCCTCTCGCAGATGTCCAGCACGAGCGCCATCTGCTCCGCCACCTCCACGCGCGGGCCGTCCAGCTCGACCAGCAGAATCGCCCCTGCGTCAAGCGGGTAGTTGGCGTGCACGGCGGCCTCCGCTGCCTGGATGCTCAGGTTGTCCATCATCTCAATCGCGGCGGGCACTATCCCCGCGGCTATGATGTCCGACACCGCCGACCCCGCGGCATCGGGGCTTGTGAAGGCCGCCTGCAACGTCGATACGGCCTCCGGCTTGCGGACCAGCCGCAACGTGACCTCCGTCACCACACAGAGCGTGCCCTCCGACCCGACCAGCACGCCCACCAGGTCGTACCCCGGCTTGTCCACTCCCTTGCCACCCAGCTTCACCACCTGCCCATCGGCCAGCACCACCGTGAGGCCCAGCACGTGGTTCACCGTAAAGCCGTACTTGAGACAGTGCGCCCCACCCGAGTTCTCCGCCACGTTGCCGCCGATGGAGCATACCTGCTGGCTAGAGGGGTCGGGGGCGAAATAGTAGCCCTCGGGGGCCACCCGCTGGGTGACCCACAGGTTTAGCACCCCCGGCTGCACCCGCGCCCTCGCGTTCTCCAGGTCCACCTCGAGTATCTCCCGCATCCGGCTCAGCCCCAGCACGATGCCGCCGCTCACCGGCAGCGCGCCCGCCGACAGCCCTGTGCCCGACCCGCGTGGCACCACGGGGATCCCTTCTGCATGGCACAGCCGCATCACCGCCTGCACCTGCTCCGTGCTTACCGGCAGCACCACCAGCATCGGCAGCACTCGATGGTTGCGCAGCCCGTCCGACTCGTAAGTCACGAGCTGCTCAGGCTCCGAAATCACCCCTTCAGGCCCGATGATGCGTATTAGCTCCTGTATTAGCGCTGCTTTTTTCATCAGAGGGTGCCAATCCGTGATTCGTAATTACCGCCCCAGTTGTTGCTTGAAGTCGCTGATGTCGTCTGCGCCGTCGAGTGTGCCAAGTTCAAGATGATAGTTGACCTGCTCGCCTGGCTGGAGAAATCTTAGGCGGCCTTCCTCCCGCAGTTTGTGCCTGGGGGTCTCCCAGTAGGTCGCGGGTTCTAGGGCGCATACGTACTCGCCGGAAGAGAGTTGCTTCCAATGTGCGAAACAGGGTAGTTCGGCGGCGCGGTACCTCACGTAGCCACCGAAACTTAGAGCGTTGTTGACGATGGCGGCTTGCGAGAAACCCGCGCCATCCACGCGGGGCTTGTGAAAGAAGACCTGCTCCTCGTAGTCGGGTCCGGCTGGGCCTTCAAAGCGGTAGACTGCCTCAAACCCCTTTTCGGCGCGTGCGTCGCGCGGCCTCACCCACTCGTCGTTAGCCACTATCTCAGACTGCGGGCTGACCACAGGGAAGCCGAAGTTGCAGTGGTAAAGGAGCATGTGAGGAGAGGGCCGCAGCCCGTCGTTCAGCACCGTGTCCTCGATCGTGAGCGAGCGCGCCCCCAGCCGGGTCGAAATCTTACGTAACAGCAGCAGGTTCTCGCCGCCCAGCACTACCTGGCGCACCTGCCCCTCGATTTCGAGCACGTAGTCATCGCCGCGCCACTCCTCTGTCACCCGTACCTTCTCGGCGGGAATGTGGGCGATGCGACCGTGGATGCCGAGCGTTTCGCCCGCGTCCACTTCGGGGTGGCCGAAGAAGGTAAGGCCGCAGGTGGTCACCAGCCCGCCGCCCCAGGTACGCCCCCAGCCGTAGCCCTGCGGTTCGTAGTGTTGCGGGCCTCCCAGCGCCGGGTGCACCCACGCGAGCGGCCTGCCCAAGTGCTCGGCATAACCTATGTCCAGCGCCCGGTCGATGAACACCTGGAAGCGAAAGCCGCTGCCCGTGTACACCTCGGCCACCCTCATGCCGCGCGGCTTGCCGTCTGCCAGTTCCAGCAGCCGTATGCCCGCGACCTGCCGCATGTTGCCCACCAGTTGCCGAAGCTCCTGGGGCGAATATTCAGACCCGAACAGGTCCGGCATTTGACCTCCTTGCATGTTCGTCCTGTGGGGGTACCCTGCCACTAAAGTGGCGGGCTGACAAGGGGCAAAGTCTCCTTCGGAGACTAAGGAAGAGGAGGGTAGTCCCCGTAGGGGACTTTGCTGCTTGTAAGCCCGTGGCTTTAGCCACAGGGCTATTTTG
>DASVQO010000453.1:0-16529 GCA_036389075.1 Chloroflexia bacterium
GAGAAATCTCGTCCCTCAGTACCCAAGTATCACCTTTCCAACAGCAATAGAGTCTCATGAGAAAAGGGGAACATCCCGGTGGGGGACGAGATTTCTCACTGCGCTCGAAATGACACAGGTCGGGGTTGGGTCGCTGGCCTGCATCCGTGCTACCAACCACAATAGGATCTGCCGCTCTCTTGTGTCCACCGTTGGCCGGTAATACCATCGTCTGCACCCAGTATAGCAGAAGATACTGACAGGAGTTGTCAGGAATAGTCTGCTAGTATGAGGGCTAAGTATGCCGGCGGGCAGCAGCGTGGCAAGCCCGGACACCGCGCGACACATTGGGGAGGCACTGCCAGCCGCCGCTCACTAGTCCACTTTCCGCAAGGATGTGGAAAACTAACTACCTGGGGAGGGCTGAGCATTCAGAACATCCATGCTATACTGGAATTGAACACCCGTTCTAAGTTATGTCTATCTGCGTGCCCCCCTCACCTTGTCTTGAGAGAGTGGGTGGACGCCCCGTCACATGGAGAAATATGAAGCTCAATCAGGGGGAGCAGGCGAGATGAGCACCCGCCACAGGCTCGGACTGGCCGTACGCGAGGTGGACACTCCCCGCGACCGGCTGGAAATCGAAGCAGAGTTCCACGCCACCACGCCCGCCGAACTGTTTCGCTACTGGACGGAGCCGGGGCTGCTTTCACAGTGGTGGCCCAAAGAGGCCGAGGTGGAAGCCAAGAAGGGTGGCAGCTACCACCTTGTGTGGCCTAACATGGAGTGGCACCTGCGCGGCACCTACCACACCTTCAACCCAGGCAGGTTGCTCGTCTTCACCTGGCGCTGGGACCACGAGCCGGACGCCCCTACCCGCGTAGTTACGCTGGACTTCCAGCCGCTCGGCAGCGAGGGCGGCACGCGGCTGCACCTGACACACGGCTACTACCGCGAGCACGTGCCGAAGGAGATGGAGGAGAGGCAAGGTCACCTGGAGGGCTGGCACTACTTCCTCGAGCGGTTGCAGCAAGTAACCCAGGACGACCAGGCCGCCGGCGGAGGGAATGAGACATGATTGACGCAGAGCAGTTGATGGCGATGTATAGCCTGACGCACCGGGCGATAAAGAAGCGTATGGAGGGGCTGAGTCACGAAGACAGCCTGTTGCAGCCGCCGATACCCACGGCCAACTGCCTCAACTGGATCGTGGGCCACGTCACGGCAACCCGCAACAACATCCTGGCGCTTATGGGCCTCCCAACCGTCTGGGACTACGACCAGGCCAGGCGGTACATATCCGACTCCCGCCCGGTGGATGTGAAAGGCGAAGACGCGCTACCCCTGGAGGAGATCCTGGAGGCGTTCGACGAGTCGCAAGAATTGCTGCTGGGCACCCTCCGCACCCTCTCGGTGGACGACCTGCAAGCCCCTACCAGCAACCAGGGCGCAGCGGCGGTGCAGACGATAGGCGGGCAGCTTGCCTTCTACCACTTCCACGAGTCCTACCACCTGGGCCAGATTGACGCCCTGCTGCCGGGCATCAAGGCGCAGAAAGAGGGCGCAACAGCAGCTTCTTAGCCGATTGGGTAAGAACTCGTCGGGTCACCCTCCGATATAGTATAGACGCCTGGATGTGATAATCTTATAAACAGGCATGGCTACAAGAGGCGTAACTTGCAGTACTTTGGGCTAAGAGGAGCATACAGGATGGCTTCTAAAGAATTGACAGATATTATCCGGCAAGCCGAAACCCTTTCTCCACAGGAATTATTGCAGCTTATATCCCACCTTGCAGACAAAGCCAGGCAGGTATATAGCACGTCTGCGGAGGGCCGCCAGTGGCACGAAATCGCTGGTACGGCACCGTACCCCTTGCTGGGTGAAGATGCTCAAGCAGTCATCTCTAGAAACAGGCGCGAGAGCGATCAGAGCCGCGAGTCACATGGGAAAGGTCCTTCATGAAGATAGAGGATGCTCTGGCTGGAGTATCCAGAATTTTCCTGGACACCTCCCCCGTGATCTATTATGTCGAAAGTAACCTTGCTTATTACGATCTCGTGAAAGTGATATTTGACAGAATAGATGCAGGCTCGTTGGCAGCAGTGACTTCGCCTATCACTTTGTCCGAGTGCCTTGTTGCTCCTTATCGGCTTGGCTTGAGTGCCGTACAACAGAACTTCTTAGACCTCATCGTCTCCGGCCATGATACTACGTTCGTACACATCAACCATGACTCAGCACGTCAGGCTGCTGAATTGAGAGTACCTCACAATCTGACGTTGCTTGATGCTTTACAGGTCGGAGTGGCGCTCGGTGTGGGCTGCGATGCTTTGCTGACCAATGATGTGACATTGAGACGAGTCACCGAGTTGCGTGTGATCGTCCTTGATGACATGGAGATTTGATTGGGTTGAACAAATCAGCCTCAATCTTGTACTGACTCTACCAAATAGGGGATAATTATATGCTCAAGACTTATCACAACAACTCCAAGTTCGAGGAAATCAGAGACATAATGCCGCAAGTAGAAGCCAAGCGATTGCCCGGCCACGCGCAGACACACATCGTGGTGCGTGGGGCGCGCGAGCACAACCTGAAGAACATAGACGTAGCCATACCCCGCGACAAGCTGGTGGTCATCACCGGGCTGTCCGGCTCCGGCAAGTCGTCCCTCGCCTTCGACACCATTTACGCCGAGGGCCAGCGCCGCTACGTCGAGTCCCTCTCGGCCTACGCTCGCCAGTTCCTCGGCCTGATGGAGAAGCCCGACGTCGATCTCATCGAGGGCCTGTCCCCTGCCATCTCGATAGACCAGAAGGGCGCTTCCCGCAACCCCCGCTCCACGGTGGGCACCATCACCGAGATCTACGACTACATGCGCCTCCTCTTCGCCAGGGTGGGCCACCCCCACTGCCCCAACTGCGGCCGCCAGATCCACCAGCAGACCTCGCAGGAGATCGTGGACGCCGTGCAGTCGCTCCCCGAAGGCTCCCGCATCCTCGTGCTCGCGCCCATCATCCGCGACCGCAAAGGCGAGCACCAGAAGGTGCTCGAGGACCTGCGCCGGGCCGGGTACGTGCGCGCCCGTGTTGACGGCGAAGTGCGCGACCTCGACCAGCCCATTGACCTCGAAAAGTACAAGATGCACAGTATCGAGGCCGTGGTGGACCGCCTGGTGGTGCGCGCTCCCGATGCGGCCAACGGTGAAGTAGACCCCGACCGCACCCGCCTGGCCGACTCGGTGGAGACGGCGTTGAAGCTGGGCAAGGGGCTGGTGGTGATTTCCATCCTTGAGGGGGAGGAGTTCACCTTCTCCGAGCACTTCGCCTGCCCCAACTGCGGCATCTCCCTCGGCCAGATCGAGCCGCGCACCTTCTCGTTCAACTCGCCCCACGGCGCGTGCCCCGTGTGCACCGGCCTCGGCACCCAGGTGGAGCCGGACCCCGAATTGATACTGCCCGACCGCAACCTGAGCATCATCGAGGGCGGGTTGGCACCCTGGGCGCGCTCCTTCCAGCAGGGCGACAGCTACATGGCCGAGATCCTGGAGGGCGTGGGCCGCGAATACGGCTTCAACCTGGAAACACCCCTTTCGGAGCTGAGCGAGGACCAGCTAAAGGTGCTCATGTACGGCAGCGAGAAGAAGGTGCGGGTGCGGCACAAGAACTACCAGGGCCGCTGGCACGAGTACGACGTGCAGTATGAAGGCGCGGTCAACATCGTCAAGCGCCGGCACTCCGAAACGACATCCGAGACGATCCGGGGCGAGCTTGAGCGGTACATGAGCGACCGCCCCTGCCAGTCGTGCCGGGGCCAGCGCCTCAAGCCGGAGAGCCTGTCCATCACGGTGGACGACAAGAACATCGCTATTGTCTCGGCCTACTCGGTGCGCGAGGCGGCCAGGTTCTTCCAGAAGCTAGCGGGAGACACCGACCAGCCCACCCCCCTCTCCGAAAAGGAGCAGATGATCGCCCGGCAGATACTCAAGGAGATCAAGGAGCGCCTGGGCTTCCTCATGGACGTGGGCCTGAACTACCTGACCCTCAACCGCACGGCGGCCACGCTGGCGGGCGGCGAGGCCCAGCGCATCCGCCTCGCCACCCAGATCGGTTCCTCCCTCATGGGCGTGCTCTACATCCTCGATGAGCCTTCCATCGGCCTGCACCAACGCGATAACGTGCGCCTGATCAACACGCTCGTGCGCCTGCGCGACCTGGGCAATACGCTCATCGTGGTGGAGCACGACGAAGAGACGATGCGCGTAGCCGACTGGATAATCGATATAGGGCCGGGCGCGGGCGAGCACGGCGGCAAGGTCATTGCCGAGGGCACGTACGAGGACGTGCTGCGCAACCCCGAGTCCATCACGGCCAAGTACCTCACCGGCGAGCGCGAGATAGCCCTGCCCAAGAAGCGACGCAAGGGCAACGGCAAGAGCATCACCGTGCACGGGGCCACCGAGAACAACCTCAAGGACGTGACCGTGGAGTTCCCCCTCGGCAAGTTCATCTGCGTGACGGGCGTGTCCGGCTCCGGCAAGTCCACGCTGGTGCACGAGGTGCTGTCCCGCAAGATTTCGCAAACGCTGCACAACGCCAAGGACCGCCCCGGGGCGCACCGCAAGGTGGACGGCATCGAGCACATCGACAAGATGATAGAGATTGACCAGTCGCCCATAGGCCGCACGCCGCGCTCCAACCCGGCAACGTACACGGGCGCGTTCACCCCCATACGCGAGATATTCGCCAAGGTGCCCGAAGCCAAGGTGCGCGGCTACGACTCGGGCCGCTTCTCCTTCAACGTCAAGGGCGGGCGCTGCGAGGCGTGCCGGGGCGATGGCATCATCCAGATAGAGATGCAGTTCCTCCCCGACGTGTACGTGCCCTGCGAAGTGTGCCACGGGGCGCGCTACAATCGCGAGACGCTGGAGATACGCTACAAGGGCAAGAACATCGCGGAAGTGCTCGACATGACGGTGGGCGAAGCCAACGACTTCTTCGACAATGTGCCCGCGATAAAGAACAAGCTCAAGACGCTGTGCGACGTGGGCCTGGGCTACATTCGCGTGGGCCAGCCCGCCACCACACTCTCGGGCGGCGAGGCGCAGCGCATCAAGCTGGCAGCCGAACTCTCTCGCCGCTCTACCGGCAAGACTCTCTACATCCTCGACGAGCCGACCACGGGGCTGCACTTCGCGGACATCGAAAAGCTGCTCCACCTGCTGCAACGCCTCACCGAGGGCGGCAACACCGTGCTGGTGATAGAGCACAACCTGGATGTCATCAAGACCGCCGACTGGATCATAGACCTCGGCCCTGAAGGCGGCGACGCGGGCGGGGAAGTGGTGGCGGTGGGCACGCCCGAAGACGTGGCCGAGACCCCCGGCTCGTACACTGGCGAGTTCCTGCACAAGCTGTTGCACCGCGCGGACAAGGCCAATAGGGGCGCGGCTTAGGCAACACCACAGGAGGAGTGCGGCAAGACATTGTTGCGTACTGCCGCGCTCCAGATGTTCGGCAACGGGAGGCCGATATGAAAGTCGTAGAAGTAGATATTGTGGTGGAAGCAGACGGGAAGATCGAGGGGCAGGCACCGCCGGGCACGGAGCCTGGGAAGTACAAAGCCACTCTGACCCTGGGGAACGGACAAGAGCCGAAGGTTCCCGAACAGCAGCTCGAATTTCTGATGCTTGATTTGGGACCGCGGCCGGAAGATCTGTCGCTTCGACGCGAGGATATGTATGACGATTGGGGCAGGTAGGCTTACTCTATTCGGAGGCGCGGCTCAACCTCAGGTCTAGTCAGACTGAAGCGGCATCTGGTATCATCCGAATGCCGCTTCGGCAATTAGAGAAAGAGCGTGTTACTGCACTTAGCCGGGCCGGAAAGGACAACCGAGATGAGAGTCATAGAGGCAGAACTAAAGGTAACGAAGGCAGGGAGAGGCATGGTAACGTTACCTCCTGACATAGAACCAGGAGAGCACAGAGTAACCATCACACTGGAAGACAAGCCTGCGCCCGCCGAGCAAACACAAAAGCCTATAGAGTTCCTGGTCCTTCACGTAGATAAGTGGCCGCAGGGCTTATCGCTGAGGCGAGAGGACATGTACGGTGATGATGGCCGCTAGCAGGCTGTTCATCGACACAAACGTTATTGTACATTCAATAATTGATCAATCGGCACTCCACCGCACGGCTCAACAGGCCATACTAAGCTACCAGCGTGCTGGTTACGAGGTCTGGATCAGCAGGCAGATATTACGTGAGTTCTTGGCTACCTTGAGCCGTCCACATGGCTATACTACTGGTGGCAGACGTATTTCTGCTACCCGGTTGATCGCTGAAGTACGGCTCCTCCAGACCCAGTACTACATCGCGGAAGACTCGCAGGATGTAACGGAACGACTACTCAAGCTGCTCGCGTCTATAAACGTGGGTGGCAAGCAAATCCATGATGCCAACATTGTTGCCACGATGCTAGCCAGCGGCATAACTCATCTACTCACCGAGAATGTCTCGGACTTCACCCGCTACTCACAGCTAATCACCATCATCCCCCTGGTCTGACCCGACAAACCCCTCCCCTCCCACGTCGCGCCCCCTCGCCAGCCACAGCAACCCCACCGCCCCCAGCACCAGCGCCCCAGGCACCAGCACATCCCAAATCGCCGGCATCCCTATGTCTGCCAGGCTCGGCCTGTGTATCGCCGCCGTCAAGCCATCCAGCAAATAGCCCGGCTCCTCCAGCAACGGCGACTGCGCGGGGTCGTAGATGGTGAACTCCTCACCGGGGTCGCCCGCCAGTATAAGTCCGTGCAGCCGGTAATACACCTGGAAGTCCACCAGCGCCCCTGGTATCGACACCACGGCGCCCAACACGGTTAGCAGACCCCACGCGCCCAACAGGGCAGACCGGGGCGACAGCAGCGCGCGGCCCCTAGCTAACGCGAACTCACCCACCGAGGCGAGAGGCCACGCCAGCAGCGGGAACAGCGGCATGATGAGGCGCGGCCCCCAGGCGAAATTGCCCGTCCACGCCCACCACGTGGCGTTGAAAACCAGGCCCATCAGCGTGTGCGCCGCGATGAGGGCCACCGCCACCCTGCCGGGGTAAGCCCCACGTCGCCACATGAGCCACATGCCGATGGGCGCGAGCAGCAGGGGCGGCGCGTACAGGAACATGCTCTTGCCGGGGCTGAGCAGCAGGCCCTCAAGCCCCACCAGCAGCGGAGTGCTGAAGCCCGGCTCCTTCTCGTACCCGGTGCGCAGCCAGGCATCGGCCAGCGGCGCGAATCGCAGCCAGTTGTAAAGCACCTGCCCCAACCCCGCGATAATCGGCCCCACCGAAAAGAGTGCGCCCGCCACGAACACCCGCCGCAGCATCCCGCCACGCGCTGCACCTTCAGAGCGGGCATGCAGGGCAGCCATGAGCAACACCAGCACGCCGGGTAGGGGCAAGAACACCGCGAACGCAGGCTTGAGCCACACCATCCCCCCCAGCAGCATGCCCGCGACCAGCACCCGCCGCTGAGTGGGGGCGCGCTCTCCCGCACGGGGCACAAGCAGCAGCGTGGAGCCAAGCAGCAACAGCGCGCCCACCGGCTCGGAGAAGAAGGTCCGGGCATAATTCAGGGCGGGAGTAGCCATCAGGTAAGTCCTGGCCACCGCCAGCGCCACGCCCACGCTCGCGAAACGCCGGGAGGCCCGGTACAGCACCCAGCAGGTGACTGCCAGCACGGGCAGGTTGGTCATCGACACGGCGAAGCGGGTGATAGGCTCGTAGGCCGCGCCGAACAGGGTGCCAAGCTTGCCGAGCCAGTAGAAGGGCACCGCCACGAGCGGCAGGCCAAAGCCGTACTTGGTGAATGCGTCCAGACTCGGATAGCGCGAGGGCCGCCCGTACTCCGCGAAGCCGCCTACCACCTGGTACATCCTGTCCGAGTCGAAGGCGTTGAGGAAGCCCATAGTGAGCAGGAGGAGCGCAGCGGAGAGAGCCGCCACGACGTAGAGCGTCCGCCTGCGGGCGGGCGCGCGTACGGGCCCAGGCCCAGCACCCAGCAACAGCAGCCCGCCCAGTGCGAGCGGGGCTACCCAGGCAATAGTATCCATCCAGGGGTCGCGGTAAGCGGCGAGGGGGCCGAATACGGCGGGCAGGGCCACAGCGCACGCCAGCGCCAGCAGGTACCGCCCGAACCACAGCAGCATGCAAGCGTACAGCAGCACCGCAGCCAGCCCCAGGAGCGCCAGGTCTACCCAGGCTCGCACGCGCGCTTCCGGTGCGTATATGGACACTTCCTTGACCAGCGTGCCGAGTACACGCTTCTCGCCCGGCACGACAAGCTGGGGAGCGGACAGCGTAAAGCTTGGCCCTCGGCTGGAGGCCACCACCCACGCCTGCAAAGTCCAGGTTTGGCCGGGCTGCGTCTCGACCAGGGCCAGGTCGCTCCCACCCGAAGAGAGGGTGAGCGTGCGCGGGGCGGGGCCGCCTTCCACGCCCTCCACCGTGACGTGCACCCTACCCGGCCCCCAGTTGGGCAGCACGAAGCGCGCCTCAGGCTCCGTCCAGCGGTAGATGCCCTGCTCCCCGCTCTTTTCCGGCTCGTGGAACCCGGCGGCGGTGTAGATGCGGTCGGCTTCCGTGCCGATGCGCACCGTCTCGTCAGCCGACACTCGGAACGCCAGGTACGCCATGCCCAGCACGACCACGCCTACCGCCACGAGCGCGACAATGTGCCGTCCCATGCTGGCAGAGGCGAGGGCAGCACGAACGCCGGAAGCGGAGGACAAACGCAACGGGGATGACAGACCCAGGCCACTCCTACGCGAAAAGTACCCCGCCAAGCGGCTGCGGGACAAGTCATTTTATGGTACCCTGTGGGTGCTGTCAATTCAGATCGGGTCTGCACAGGGTGCAGACATACTGGGCCGCACTATAGCCCTGTGGGGGGTGCCCTGCCAATGAATTGGCGGGCTGGCAAGAAGCGAAGTCTCCTTCGGAGACTAAGAAACGTGAGGGTAGTCTCCGAAGGAGACTTCGCTTCTTGACAGCCCGTGGCTTCAGCCACAGGGCGTCCATGCAGAGCGTCACCCTATCCGGGTGACTGGATTACGAGGCACTACACGCGAGAGGAGCCTGACCGATATGGGCAAGATCATCACTGAGCTGGCCGTTGCCGACATGGAGCGGTCGCTGCAATTCTACACGGCGCTGGGGTTCGTCAAGGACAACGAAGGCATAGTGGACGACAACGGAGCGCAATGGTACAGCCTCGCGCTGGGCGAAGGCTCCCTCTGGCTCATACGCGCCGATGTCACTGACGGGCTGATCGAGGCCGACCCCCGCGGCAACGGCGTAACTCTATACATAGGCGTGGACGACATAGACACCCTGCACGAGCGGGTCAGCGACGCGGGCCTGCTGATGAACATCGTCAAGCCGATAGAAACGATGTGGTACGGCCTGCGCCAGTTCTCCCTCGCCGACCCGGACGGTTACATCCTTACCCTCAACCAGCCGGTAGCGCAGGCAGACAGCACCGAGTGGCGGGAGAACGGAGGCGGGTCAGCAGTCGGAGAGTAAGCTGGTACTGCGGCTATCGTATGCCTCATGGCGTAGCGTGGAAAAGGCTCACAGAAGTCTCCAGCAAGGCTAGGAAGTATATCGCCAAACTCCTATTGTCTTGGCTGCGCCGGAAGGCAGGCATAAGTAGCGTGCTTATCGTGGTCTTTGCATGCAACTTCGAATCAAGAGAAGCCGCCATCGGAACGTAGTTGAGCATGCATGTTCTTGTGAGTAGAGCACGAGCAGGCACCACACGGCCCCGGCAGCATTTTAGAAGAGTCTTTTTGCTATTCTTTATACTATTATGAATGCCTTTGATATTTCCTGTAAATGATGGCCAATTGTGTTGTTTGAATTGACAGAGGGGAGCAGAATCCAATGGAACTGTGGTCGGGCGATCAAACGGCGTTTGTGGACTTTGCAGACGGCTACTCCTATCTACCCTTCATACCCGTGAATTTCGGGGTAAGAAGAGAGGTACTTAGTCCGGCGGACTCTTCTACACTTCTTCATGAGTTCGCCCACCAGCTCGCGCTACGAGCGCATTTCGGGTCGTTATGCGCATATTTCCAGGCAGCGAGACATATAGCCAATACTTTTGCGGAAATGCAAAATCTCATTGAGAACATTCGGTTTTTACCCCTGACGCAGTATGACGATAGCACACGTGAAACTATGGCTCGCTTCATTGAAGTAACGAAATTGGAGGTCTTATACCAGGAATATGGAGACTGCTTCGCAAATTATTACGACTTGATAGCCTGCTACAGGTGGCTCTTAGAAGGGCTAGGATTGTACGTACAACTAGACTTCGCCTTCTCCAGGGAGTTTGAGGCTGCTTCCGAGATTTTCTTTTTTGCTGAGGAGTTACTTAATAGCGAGTTCACCAGGTCCGCTGAAGGAGCTCCGCGCCCAGATTCCACTACATTTATGGATGAAGCACGAGAGTCAAAATATGCGAGTGGACTCTTGAAGCTGGTTCTGGGAAGTACGGGGTCCGAAACGGCATCTTATTTACTCGGATATCTATCAGTGAAGGAAATTCAAAGATCCCTTTCTATGAAAGATGTACGACTCCGAGACCCTGAGGTATTTTTCATATTCCTGCATTCGTACTTCTTTAACGACCAGAAGCTTGTAAACTTGTGTCGCATCGGCCCACGCGAAGGCTATCGCGATACTGTATCAAGTTTCATAGCAGAGTCTATAAATGACCTGCTGAATGCGCGACCGGAGAATCTCAGAGAGGCGGTAAACGCAATAGCTGATTATTCTAATGCGGAAGTAAATTATGCCTGGCTTGATTTCAGAGTCGCCATAACGGAAGGAAAAATGAAGACATGGGCTGCTCAAGATAGCCTTACCCAATGCGAGATTAACCTGGTATCATACGCAGATGCCCTGGAGGGACAGGCGCTATTCCACGGGTATCGAGATAGCACCAGCTTCCAATCAGAAGCTACCCAGGCAGTTGAGCTCTCAATATTCCTTTTCCATACTCTGCGTAATGCTATGCTTGCCTTTAAGCTCAAGCACACGCCGCGTGCCATCCTTGGGTATCAGGTATTTGATGATGATGTTAGCGTAGCCTCCGTAAGCCTGCTTGGGACCCCGTTTACTCCCCGGGAAAGCATACCTTTGGAGGTGTTCCGTCCCATAATAAATGAGGCACAAGCAGGAGATTTCGTAATCCAACAGAACGATCCTGAACGATTGCTGCCTCCCGAGTTCATGGATGCTCTGATGGGAGTTGGATCCTTCTCAAACCGTTTTGGTGAGTTGCTGCACAAGCACTATTTAGCTAAGAGGCTGCTCATCGTTCAGGAGTATGATACCTACGTATTATCTGACCGTATACGTTACCGGATATGGATCCGCGATGGCTTCCTGCGCATGGAACCCTTCTTGGAAAATAAATCAGGTCAAGCAGAGTTCAGGAGCGCCGAGTACCCTGAGATACTTGAGCAGATTGGACATTCTTTTCATCACGATGCATATCTACAACTGATTCGCTTCCCTAAACTCACAGGAGGCCCGGGCGTTGAACCAAGTACTGAATTCGAGATATCTTCGTTGCTTACATTGTGGAGACTCCTCTTCCCGCAGAGTAAAGCTTCGGAGAAAGAGTTCAGGGTGTTCGCTACGCAGAAGGCAAAGGTAATTGCCGTGACACCGGCAGAGAGACTACTGTTGCAGTCACTTAGTGCCGCTCAAAGCGTGGATGTGACTGACCAATTGGCAAACGTCCAGGCTATCAATAGACGGTGGCGGCACCTGGTAGGGAGGGACCTAATAGCAACAACTAACGAAAACGCCATCTGGTTTGGCACACTCGACCTTTAGGAGGCATCTGTGGACGAGGAACTGGAAGCTAATTTAGCACTCCTTCTATCTGAACCTGAGATTTCATCAGATGACGTGCAAGCGGGCCAATTATTAAAGAGACATCTCATCGAGATCGAAGCACCTCCAACAGTCCTGGAAGATCAGCCTGGAACTGTCAAGCAGATAAACATCCTCCTCTCCCAGGAGGGTGATGTAACGGTTGCCACCAGCCGCAAGATTCCCAACTTGAAGTTCCACCTAGGAGAGTTCTTGCTGGAAGCGGTAGGCAATGTAGTTAGCTTGCCCAATCTATTAGACAACCCCGCCAAGCTTGCTTTGGCAGCTATAAAATTTCTAGGCAAAGTTTATGGACTTGCCAAAGTCGATATCGAGGCGGCTGATGCAAAGGTGCTGATCGCTATATACTTGCTCAAACAGCAGCATGAGGTCCCTACACTTGATAGCCTTACTGAGAGTGTTGTGCCCGGCATCTCAGAACAACAGATAGCGAGAAGCCTGGCAAATCTTGAACAACTGGCCTGTATCAGCTTGATGATGGATGAAATCATCCTGAATGAGAAGATCGTCATTCGACGGAATGGGTAGTAAAGACCTCTTTATGCTTATGGAGAATGCCTCGTAGTACTTCGTACATGACAGCCACTGCGATAAGGCTAATGGTTAACTCTACTCGAAGTCCGTTGCTAACCTTCTGTGATGTACCAGTTGGTGAGTTAGCAAGATATGCAAAGAGGAGTATCATAACGTACCAGGAGAGTCACAGTGCCATCCGCCCCCTACCTGCAAGCCATCCTCGACCATCTCTCGGCCTCCGACCCAGTCATGGCCCGCCTCATCGACGAGCGCGGCCCCCTTAGCATCACCGCCTCGCCCCAGGACGACTACTTCTTCACGGTGCTCGACGCCATAGCCTCCCAGCAGCTATCCAGCAAGGTCGCCGCTACCATCGTGAACCGTATTCGCGCCCTCGTCCCCGGCGAGGAAACCCCTACCGCCGCACAGATTTTCGCCCTGCCCGACCAGGCGTTGCGCGACGTGGGCCTCTCCTGGGCCAAGGTAAGTTACATCAAAGACCTGGCGAGGCGCGTGGTTTCGGGAGAGTTGGACCTAGTGCACGTCTCAGGCATGAGCGACGAGGAGATCGTCAAGGAGCTTGTGGCGGTGAAGGGCATCGGCAGGTGGACCGCCGAGATGTTCCTCCTCTTCTCCCTAGCCCGCCCCGACGTGTTCGCGGTGGACGACTACGGCCTGCGCGTCGCCGTGAAGCGCCTCTACGACCTGCCCGACCTCCCCAAGCCCGCACCCATGCGCGAAATAGCCGAACCCTGGCGGCCCTACCGCTCCTACGCCTCCCTATACCTCTGGCGCAGCCTCGACAACTCGCCCAAAGTCGAAGCTATGGAGGTCAAGAGGAGCTAGGAGAGAGGAAAACGTAAAGCATGCCCTGAGCGCAGCCGAAGGGGCGCAAAGGCGCAAAGAAAGCGCAAAGACGATTATTGTTTGCCCTGTATGGGCACGGGTCAGCCTGCCCTGGTGAGTAGGCTTCCTGCCGAACTGGTAGGACGAAATACCCCTTGTCATCCTGAGCGAAGCGAAGGATCAGCCGCCCGTGCTTGACACTCCCTCCTGAGGCAACACTGTGACTCTTGCCACCAGCCTCCCCGCCGTTGAAGAGTCTGGCCTACCCACCTGATCCTTCGCTACGCTCAGGATGACAATGGGTATTTCGTCCCTTTGGACAGCCCCTACGTCATGGTCGGACTTCTAACGAGCCAGCGCCGGGCAGGGGCATATCCAGGTACAGGCTGCCCTCTACCTTCGAGGTGGTGAAAGTCACCGGAGCGCCGCCCACAAGCGCCTGCTGAGGGGCCTTATCGCCCGGCAGGAGCATGTGCAGCTTCACCAACTCAGTCCGCCTGCCGCCCCAGGCGAGCGTGATGCTGCCGTCGGGGTGTAGCTGCCAGTTGTAGGCGAAGTACGCGCCGCTTGCGCCGTAGGAGAGGGCCACGCGCGCCGACGTCTGCCCTGTAACGGCCCAGCGCGGCGAGAGGGCCACTGCCTCGTACAGCTTGCTTTCATCCGCCACGCCCGCCAGGCCCTCGGTGAGCGCGTTGAGCATGGCAGCCGAACCCCAACCGTCCGTGGCGAGCGTTTGTGGGTTGCTTACACCGGGGTGGCCTTCCGGGTGGTACCAGAGGTAGGAGCCGCCCGTGCGCTCGGTCAGGTCCCAGTAGCGGCGCAGGATGTCGGCCCCATAGGCCTCGAAGCCGTGCTCGAACGCCCCGCGCGCAAGCTCCCCACCCACCAGGGGCATGATACCCCCGTTGAGGTAGTCCCCCGGCGGCCCGAACGTCCTCGGGAACGGCGGGTCGATGCTGTACCACTCGGCGAAGGCGCGGCCCGCGTTGGCTGCGCGCCTGGCCTGGTAAGTCCGTAGCACTTCCACTGCTTGCTCGTGCGTCAGCGCGCCCCGGTTGAGAGCGTAGGCGTTGGATAGGCTCAACTGCGCGCTCTCGTCCACCCCCGAGGGGTCTACGGGCGTAAGGTGTACCTGGTGCGTGTAAAAGTGGCCGTTCCAGGCAACGCTATTGAGGTTCGCCCGCACCGTCTCGGCCCGCCCGTCCCACTTAGCCGCCTCCGCACCTCTACCGGAGTACCGCTCCATGCCCGCGAGCAGCCTCGCCGCGTGGTAGGCCCCGGTGTTGTCGCCGTGCATGAGGCTCCAGCGGGTGTGCGCGTCAATCGAGCGGCGCACGGTGCCGAAATCGCTGCCCTGCTCGTAGTCCCAGGTGTCGATTGTAAAGGCGCGCTTCACCAGCCCGTGCTCGGCGGACCAGCGGCGCGGGTCGGTGAAAGTATGTTCCAGGCCGCGCTCCATCGCGGGCAGCATGTCGCGCAGCCAGGCGTCGTCGCCCGTGGCCTGCCAGGCAAGCCATACCCCCTCCACGAACAGGTACTCCCGGTCGGCCTCGATCTCTATCTGCCCACTATATACGGGCGTGGCGGGGGTGTGCAGGTAGTAGTCATCGAACGAGCCGTCCGCGCGTTGCACGTTGCGAAAGTGCTCCAACGCGCTCGTCATATCGGGCTCGAAGTAGCGGGCGCCCTTCAGCTGGTGAACGTGGTCGCGCAGCCAGATGGACGCGTCGTCGGGAGAGCGGTACCCGCGCACCGGGGCTGTGTTGTCCGGCGACGTATATTCCACCACGTCCTGTGCCAGGTAGCCCCTCACGCGCGGGTAGAGGCCGTCCCACACTACATCGCCCGTGAATATGCCCAGCTCCGGCGGCGCGACTCTCACCGCGCCCCAGAGCGCGGTCACTATCCGCCCCTCCCGGTAGAGCGCGAAACTCTGCCGCCCCGGCACGCCCGCCAGCGTGACGCTTAGAGCCTTCCCCGCCTCTATGGGATATGTGGCATACAGGCGGTTGTCGCCCCCAAGCACCCGCACCTCCCCCGCCACCTCGCTTTCGAGCGTCACAGCCGACAATAGCGGCCACTCGCTCCCCGTGCCGCTCACTCGTAAAGCGGGCGGCGGCGCGTCGGGCCAGGGGTCGCGCAGAGTGGGGTCGAGGGAGGCCGCGCGCTCCAGCCCGAGCAGCGTGAGCAGCACCTCGTAGGGCGTGCCCGCGTGCTCCGGGTGGGACTCGAACCGCGCCCGCTCGAAGTACTGCACCGTCAGCCCGCTCGCCTCGTCCACGATTTCGGGCGACAGCGGATAGCCGAACTGCGCGAGGCCCCCGTGCCCCCGCCAGTAAGCCAGGAAAGCCCCGCCCACACGGTAACCCGTCTCCGGGAAAGTAGCCTCCCCCGGACGTGGAGGTGCGTTACCGGGCGAGACTTTGCGGCCTTCCGCCTTCAACCGCTCCGCACCCAGTTGCCCTAGCAAAATCTCATATGGCGAACCTGCGTTTTCGGGGTGTAGCTCGAACCGGCTGCGCTCGAAGTACTGCACCAGATAGTCGCCTTCGTAGAACGCCTCGGTCAGTGGGTAGCCAAACACGGGGAGGCCGCCATGCTCCTGCCAGTACGCGAGGAACTTGGCCTCGATGCTGTGCCCCGTTGGCCCGAAGTAAAGGCGGTTGCCGGGTGGTACGGGCTGCGTCAGCCGCGCCCCCACGGTCAACAAGGGGCCAGAGGCGCGCGGAAAGAGCAGCATGAGTATAAGGAACACCCACACGGTGACGGTAGTAAACAACCGTCCGCGCCTGGTAACCGGGACCCGTTCCACTACAGGTAGCCTTCCGCCACAAGCACCTCTATCAGCAACGGCTCCCCCGTGTAGAGCGTAATCACGCTACCGCCAACCTCCACAACGGGCAGCAGGTCGTACCCCTTCTCCAGGAACTCCTTGCGGGCCTCGGCATCGCGGCTGATGTTGCGCTCCACGTGGGGCACGCCCATTCGCGAAAGAAACTCCTTCGCAGTCCGGCACGACCCTCAAAGGTTGCCCGAATATAGCACGACAGCCGGCTTTTCCATCCACCCTCCCCGGCACAAGCGAATATGCCGCTAGAATAGCACATACAAGCGTCGATTGCCGAGCCTTGCCAACGCCGGTACGTGAGTGTCGGACAGTTGGCAGCGCAGAACCAAGCCCCGCCTCTGTCATTCTGAGCGCAGCGAAGAATCTCAAGA
>DASVQO010000454.1:0-8131 GCA_036389075.1 Chloroflexia bacterium
GTGGGGCACCAGAACATGGGGGCGGGCTTCATCGTGTACCAGGAGCTTACCCGCCTCGACAAGTCTATCGAGGACGGTTCTTTCTACGAGAACCCCGAACTGGTGGCAGCCTGCGAGAACGTGAAGTCGAGAGGCTCCACGCTGCACCTGCTGGGGCTGTTGGGGCCGGGCGGCGTGCATAGCCACTGGGCGCACCTGTTCGCGCTGCTGGAGCTGGCGAAGCGGCACGGGATAGAGAAAGTCGTCTACCACGCGTTCACCGACGGGCGAGACACGCCGCCGCATAGCGGGCTTGGCTACATGCAGGCGGTGCTGGACAAGATGCGCGAGACGGGCGTGGGACGGGTAGGCAGCGTGTCGGGCCGCTATTACGCGATGGACCGGGACAAGCGGTGGGACCGGGTAGAGAGGGCGTACAACGCGCTCGCGCACGGGCAGGGCAGGCGCTTCAGCGACCCGCTTGAGGTGTTCGCGGCCTCTTATGCCGATGGAGTGACGGACGAGTTCATTGTGCCCGCCGTTATCGCTGCCGAGGGTGAGGAGGCGAGCACGATAAGCGACGGCGACGGGGTGATCTTCTTCAACTTCCGCAGCGACCGGGGCCGTGAGTTGACACAGGCCATCACGGACGCGGATTTCCGGGGGTTCGACAGGGGGCGGACACTCAGCGACCTGTATTACGTCACAATGACGCGGTACGCGGCCGAGCTCAACGTGCATGTGGCGTTCCAGGCTATGGAGGTGAAGGTACCGCTCGCACGCGTGCTGAGCGACCTGGGCTTGAGGCAGTTTCACATAGCGGAGACCGAGAAGTACGCCCACGTGACCTTTTTCTTCAACGGCCGCACCGAGCCGCCCTTCCCGGGGGAGGACAGGGAGCTGGTGCCGTCGCCAAAGGTGGCGACCTACGACCTCCAGCCGGAGATGAGCGCGTACGGCATAGCGGAGGAACTTGGGGAGCGCATCGCGAGTGGGGCGTACGACTTCATCGTGGCGAACTTCGCTAACGGCGACATGGTGGGGCATAGCGGCAAGCTGGATGCCACAATCGCGGCCTGCGAGGCGGTAGACCGCTGCGTGGGGCAGGTGTTCCAGGCTGTTCAGGCGGTGGGGGGCGTGATGCTGATTACCGCCGACCACGGCAACGCCGAGATGATGGCCGAGCAGGACGGCGGGCCGCACACCTTCCACACTACCAACCCCGTGCCCTTCATCCTGGCCGCGCCCGACGCCAGCCCCCTCCGCGGTGCGAGGCTAAGGGAGGGTGGCCGCCTGTGCGACCTCAGCCTCACGATCCTTGACATAATGGGAATAGACGCGCCGGGGGATATGAACTGCCTCAGCCTCATTCAGCACTAAACGCCCTGGAATTGAGGCTTTGGGGGTAGCAGGTATATAGAAAGAGACGGAACCGCCAAGACGCCAAGGACGCCAAGTGAGCGCCAAGTTAAGTACGGTTCACCGCAGAGACGCAGAGGGCGCAGAGGTTACGCAGAGATTCGGAAAGGTTTACCAAAGGCAAGGGGCAGCATCGCATAGTAGATGCTGCTCCTTGCCTATAACACCCTCATTCTACTCAGCGTACCTCTGCGTCCTCTGCGTCTCTGCGGTGAACCGTACTTAACTTGGCGTCCCGGCGATTCCGTCTCTTTTTTCACCCAGTTACACGTAGCGAGCGCTTGGCTCGATGTCCATCGAGAGGTCGTGTTGCAGGGCGTGCTCGTAGCGGTAGTGGGCGGCGGCGGCTATCATGGCGGCGTTGTCGGTGCAGAGCACGATGGGGGGGTAGCGGAAGGGGATGGGCAGGCGCTCCTTGAGGCGAGAGCGGAGCAGGGCGTTGGCGGCCACGCCACCGGCTACGAGCACTTCGCGCACGCCGTACTCAGCAGCGGCGGCGACCGTCTTTTCCACCAGGGCGTCCACCAGGGCTGCCTGGAAGGAGGCGGCGAGGTCGGCCACGGGTAGCTCACGCTCCACGATGGGGACGGCTGCGGCAGGTGAGGGAGAGGCGGCACCCTCGGACTCCTGCTTCTGCCAGGGTACGGGTTTGCTGGCGACTACGCCGTACTCTTGCACCTTGCGTAGTAGCGCGGTCTTGAGGCCGCTGAACGAGAAGTCGTAGGTGCCTTTCAGCCAGGCGCGGGGGAATTGGAAGCGGGTGGGGTCGCCGCCCTCGGAGGCGCGTTGTACGGCGGGGCCGCCAGGGTAGCCGAGGCCGAGGATGCGAGCGGCCTTGTCGAAAGCTTCTCCGGCGGCGTCGTCAATCGTCTTGCCCAGCATGCGGTATTGGCCGTGGCCGGTCATGAGCACAAGCTCGGTATGGCCGCCCGAGACTATCAGGTTGAGCAAAGGGAACTGCGGCTCCTGCGGCGTATCACCGGCTGCGGCCGCGGCCTCTGGAATGAGCCAGTTGGAGTAGATATGGCCTTCCATGTGGTTCACGCCGAGCAGGGGCTTATGACGGGCGAAGGCGAGGGCTTTGGCGGCGTTCACCCCCACCAGGAGGGCGGGCGAGAGGCCGGGGCCTTTGGTGACGGCGATGGCGTCCACCTGGGGCCAGTCCAGTTGCGCCCTGTTCATTGCCTCTTCGAGCACGGGCACGATAGTGACTACGTGCTGGCGGGAGGCAAGCTCGGGCACGACCCCGCCGTACTTCTGGTGCAGGGGTATCTGTGAGGCGATTACGTTGGCGAGAATGTACCTGCCGTTGCGCACGAGGGCGACGGAGGTCTCATCGCAGGAGGTTTCGATAGCTAGTATGTTCATGGGCGTTAGACCTATTGTAGCCGGGAGCGGTCAACGGGGCGGGCGGCGGGCAGGTCGGCGTCGAAGCTGGCGCGGAAGCGTGCCGCCAGTTCCTCGCGCAACCGCCTCATGCGCTCCTCGAAGTGAGGGGAGCCGACCGGCTCGCTCCACATGATGTAGGCGTCCTCGCCGTTGTCGCTGTAGTAGCGCTTGCGGACCCCGGCGATCTCCAGGCCGTACTTGCGATAGAGCGCCTGGGCGGGCAGGTTCGAGACGCGCACCTCCAACGTCACGCGGGCGGCCTTCATCTCGGCGGCGATATCCACCAGCCCGAGGAAGAGCAGCTCGCCCGCGCCCTTGCCCCGATGATCGGGGTGGACGCCTATCGTGGTGACGTGACCCTCGTCCACCATGAGCCACAGGCCCGCGTAGCCCACGACGGGGAACCGCCTGTGCGTCTCTTCTACCACTTCCTCCGAGTGCCCGTTCTTGCGCCACGGCAGCAGTGAGGTAAGGCGAGAGAGGCCGCCGACGGCCTGGGGGCGCACGGGGGTTATGCCCTCACCGGTGACGTCTTGCAGTTCAGTGTGGGTCAGCTGCGTGAGGTTCGTGGGTGCAGGCTCAGGGAGATGGACTTCGCGGGCCTGCTCCGGGGTCAGGTAGCGCACCACGATGTAGCGGTTCGTCTCCGGCGTCTTTAGTTCCCGCTTGTAAGCCGACACGGGCCAGGGCATGCTGAAGCACACGCGCTCGATGGCCGCGACCTGGGGGATGTCGTCGTAGGTCATATACTCTAATATGTAGGGCATTCTATGTCAGCACCTGCTCCTCATCGAGCTTGCGGCACTCCGTGGTCATCTAATGTTCAAGTATACACGCTTTAGGCAGGAACGGCAGGTCACGCTTCGGCCTTTGGTTGCAGGTAGATAGCCTGTAGTGTAGCGGGGTCGTCGGCTTCCCCTCGGTCGGAGCGTTGCAGGGCCAGCTCGGCCAGGTACCCGGCCCGGCGCAGGCCCGCGGCGGCCGGAGCTATAGAGGCGCTGTTGCCCATAATCCCGGTGACCTCGGAGGCAGCCGCCGCGTCGAGCTCGCCGCAGAACATGGTAGCGATGCGCGCTTCCGTGCCTACCTCGGCGGCCTGGGCGGCTATCTCAGGGATGGTATTGTTGGCGTAGTCGGTGAGTCGCTGCCAGCGCGCCCCGCGAGTGCGGTAGAGCGCCCACCCGTAGCGGCCCCTCCCCAGGGACAGCACGGCGCACACCTGGGCGGCGGTTACGGCCACCTGCGAGTAGGCCAGCACGTCGAGGCTGGGCACGCCCCAGAGCTTTATGCCGAGCGAGAAGGCCAGCGACTTTGCGGTGCTGATGCCGATGCGGACGCCGCTATACGACCCCGGCCCGGTGGCGACGGCGACTCCGGCTAACCCGCCCGTATCGACGGCCAGTAGCGACATGAGGCTTTCCACTGTGGGGAGCAACTGGGTGGTCTGCTCGCGGCCGGAGCGCCAGGTCTGTTCCGCGACAACGCCCTGGCCCGGCAGGTAGAGGGCAATGCTGGCATACTCTGTGGATGTGTCGAGGGCTAGTATCATGGTTGGCGTTGAAATAGGGGGTAGGGGTTGGGCCGGCCCGGAGCTTGCGTCATGCGCCGTAGGCCTCTCTCTTGAATAGCTCGGCCAACTCGCGGTACCTCGGGCCGAGCGCCCAGAAGCGGAGGGTGCGCTTGGTTTCGCTCAGGTGCGAGAAGCGCACCAGCATGTACTCATCGGGGAGCCAGGCGGCAGCGCCAAGGGGCCACTCGATGACGGTGACGCCATCGCCTGATAGGTAGTCGTCCAAGCCCAGCGTGGCAACCTGTTCGTCGCCCTCCAGCCTGTAGAGGTCGATGTGGGCGAGATGGGCGCGGTCGCCGTCATACTCGTTGATGAGGGTAAAGGTGGGCGAGTTGACGTAGCGGGCGTCGATGCCGAGTCCCTGGGCTATGCCCTGCGTGAACGTCGTCTTGCCGGAGCCAAACTCGCCTTCAAGGAGCAGCAGGTCGCCGGGTTGGAGGGACCTGCCCAGGTGCTCCCCGAGGCGCCGCGTCTGGTCGGCCCCGTGGCTCACGATATCGAGATCTGCGACTGCCGGAAGCTCGCCCTTGATCAACGCCGTCTCGCCCCCACACGTCCCGTTTGCCTATTATCCCGCCTGTGTAGCACGCGCCTGTACACCTCCGCCGTCTCGCGGGCCGAGCGGCTCCAACTGAACCCCGCGGCCTGCTTCAGCGCCTTTTCGGCAAGAGCGGCCCGCAGCGACGCGTCGGAGAGCACCGCGCGCAGGGCATCGAGCCAGGCAGCGCCGCCGGCGGGGTCGAGCAGCAAGCCGCCGTCGCCTACCACCTCGGGCAGGGCGGAGGTGTTGGATGCGAGCACGGGGGTGCCGCAGGACATGGCTTCGAGGGCAGGCAGTCCAAACCCCTCGTATAAGGAAGGATAGGCGACCACAGTGGCGACATTATACCATAAGGGTAGCTGCTCATCGGGCACGCGGCCCAGGAAGGTCACGCGGCCCGAGCTGGTGAGGCCCAGGCGCTCGGCGGTGGCGAATATCTCGTCGTAGTACCAGCCCTTGCTGCCGCCGATGTAGAGGTTCACGTCCTCGAACGCGGGGTCTTCGGCCAGGCGCGCGAAGGCCCGGATGAGCATGGGGAGGTTCTTGCGCGGCTCTAGCGTGCCCACGTAGAGGACGGCCCGGCCGCTGATGCCATGTTGCGCCCGGAAGGCCGCACGCTCGTCTGGGGGGAGGGGCTTGAACTGCTCGCCCACGCCGTTGCGAACGGTGGTCACTCTGTTGGGGCGCACGCCTAGCAGGTCGATCACGTCTTGCCTGGTGGACTCGGAGACGGCTATCACGTGGGAGGCGTGGCGGGCGGACCAGCCGGTCATGGCGCTAAGGTAGCGACGCTTGGCGGGGTGGAAGCTTTCGGGGGAGCGCAGGAACACCAGGTCGTGTATCGTCACGACGGTGGGGCAGGGGGAGAGGACAGGGCGCACGTTGACGGGGCAGTGGAGGAGGTCGAGCCGGTGGCGTAGGGCCGCGCCTGGGAGAACGGCCTGTTCCCAGGCGATTCGGACGGGGGCGCGCCGGGTAGGGAAGCGGCTGGGGGCCAGGACGAGGTTGTGTGGCCGGCGGGCGAGCACGGAAGGGGGCAGGGCCTCGTTGCCGGTAAAGCCGATGACCTGGAGGTCGGGGGCGACGCGAGGCAGCTCGAATAGCAGTTCGTCTATGTACCGGCTGAGCCCCGCCTGGCGGTAGCTGCCGCTGAAGGAGAGTAAGTGTGCATTGATGCCGACGCGCATGCTGACATTATACCCGCGCGGAACAGGGACTGCACCGGGGAAGTTGGTCGGTTCGATAGTTAATGATCGGCTATTTCAGGGTCGTTGTTACAGTAGCATCTATCTCATGGTTACCGGCACCTGTGGCGGCCCTCACCCGGCAAGATGCGGGCCGCTCGACTGTGAAGGCCACCAGCGACTCTTCTAAGCCGTCATCAACTCGGTTCATACAAGATTGGTACGCACCCACGAGCTGCCGTCATAGTAGTACCAGAGGCCGTCATAAGCCCCCAGCATCCAGAAGCGACCTGACTGGTCCTGCACCCTTATGGAATTGGCTGCTGCTTCATACTGCTGGCGGTTGATGCGACCGGCGGCCAATTCTCCCTGTAATCGACCGTGTTCCATCTGGGCGATTTGGAACGGCGTTAGACCCGGTTGGGGCTGGAGGGGTTGAGTTGGAGGTGCGGCGGGTGGGTAGTAAGGTTGAGCGGTGGCCGTTGGCGGAGGGGGAGGCGGAGCGACGCGAGCCTGGGGATAAGCTGGCGGGGCCACACCCGCCCCGGTGGGGTACGCGGGTGCCTGCTGCCGGGACGAGCGGCCGCGGACCACGACCATTCCAAGCACCAACACCAGGGCCGCCACCCCACCGCCTATTATCGCCATCAGCCCCCAACCGGGTAAGCCGCTCAGGGGCGACGTGACGTTCCCGCCCGGAGCATCGATGCCCGGCACGCCGGGCGCGGGCGGCGGCTTGGGCGAGTTGGGCTGCTGCGGCACCACGAGAGGCCCCACATCAGCGCTGGTGGTGTTGTAGCCATCGCTCGCCGCTATACGGATATATGTCTGGTCGCTCGGCAGTATCTCGTCGGTAGAGAAGGTATACGAGGTAGCGTCAGAGCCAACCTCCAGGGGGTACCACGATTTCTTGCCGTCGGGGCTGTACTGGATGTCGTAGCGGAGGGTATCGCCATTGGGGTCGCTGCCGGACCATTCTATAGTGTGCTCTCCCGCCCAGTTATCCCCGGCTTTGGGCGAGGTGATCGTCAGCGCGGGCGCGTTGCGGCTCACGGTGAGGGCAGTCAACTCCCGCACAAGGCCCCCGTCGTTGCGTACAAGGGCTACACGGGCGACGTTACCGGGATCGGGCACCTCAAGGACGAAGCCCGAGCCTTCCAACGGCTCCAGGGTCTCCGCAGACTGGAAGGTGAGCTCGAAGCACCGCTCATACTGCACTATGCCTGATGCATCCAGGAACCGCAGGCAATGGTTTCCCTCGCCTTCGCGCCGCGCTGCCTGGGCTGCCACCTCCATCCTCCCGGTGGTGAAGGGGAGGAAGATGCTAGTGGCAAGTCCGGGGCTGTAGGCGCGCCCGGGCGAACTGCCCAGGGCCTGGGACGATGTCCCACCGGAGCTATCGCCGCCCGGCGCTACGAATTCGATGCGTGCTGCGTCGCCCCTGAGCGCGGCCCAGCCTCGTACCCAGACCTTGTGGCCCCGGCTGGTGTCAAAGTAGCCCTGTGGTCTCAGGTTGTAGTCGAAGAGTTTCTTGTAGTGGTAGGTGGAAAGCCACGTCTTCTGCTCGGAGCAGTAGGCCATAAGGTCATAGAAAGTGCCGGGCACCACCCTCATCTGGGACGTATCGAAGCCGGCTTCCCGTATAGCGGCGCTGTCGCCATACTCCGCCGGCCAGTAGCCCGAGCCACGATTCACGGAGAGGCGACAATCGGTGCTACTATCGCTCTTAGTGGCGGTATGGTCCAGACCAAGGTTGTGCCCAACTTCGTGGGGCAACACATGCATGGAAGAGTAGTCAGTGCGATAGTCGACGGCCAGGGCAACGCGGGCCACCTGCCCTGACATGACGGTCTCGGCCAGACCACCGAAGGTGAAGGTCTTGGAATATTCATTCGGTAGCCAGCCAATCATGATATCAGGCTTGTCGCCCTGCATGCGGTCGTAGAATTCTCTGAGGCTCCAATTAAGCTCCTCTCCGGCGTCGTCGCTGTCAATGAGCCTCTGTGCGCGGACCCTGAAAGGAAGCTCGTAGTACTGGATAGCGCCGTC
>DASVQO010000455.1:0-4141 GCA_036389075.1 Chloroflexia bacterium
CACTACAAACTGGCAAACGTAATCCAATGCAAAAGGAACCCACAATGGAAATTGGTGTCTACACTTTCGGCGAAGTCCCCGACGGCACCCCGCAAAGCGCCGCCCAGCGCCTGCACGACCTGCTCGAGGAAATCGAGCTTGCCGACCAGGTCGGCCTCGACGTCTTCGGCGTCGGCGAGCACCACCGCCCCGACTTCGCAGTCTCCACCCCCGCCGTCGTCCTCGCCGCCGCTGCCACCCGCACCCAGCGCATCCGCCTCACCAGCGCCGTCACCGTGCTCAGCTCCGACGACCCCGTGCGCGTCTTCCAGGACTTCGCTACCCTCGACCTCCTCTCCGGCGGCCGCGCCGAGATCATGGCCGGCAGGGGCTCTTTCATCGAATCGTTCCCGCTCTTCGGCTACGACCTCGATGACTACGACGCCCTGTTCAGCGAAAAGCTGGACCTCCTGCTGCAACTCCGCGAGGCCGAACGCGTGACCTGGGCGGGCAACCACCGGGCCTCTCTACACGACCAGCCGGTCTACCCGCGCCCCCTACAGAACCCCCTGCCCGTGTGGGTCGCCGTAGGCGGCACCCCGCAGTCGGTGGTGCGCGCGGCTACGTACGGCCTGCCGATGGCCCTGGCGATCATAGGCGGTACGCCCGAGCAGTTCGTGCCCCACGTCCAACTCTACCGGGAGGTCGCTACCCGCGCCGGCCACGACCCCGCACAGCTGCCCCTCAGCATCAACTCCCACACCTACGTCGCCCCAACCTCCACCCAGGCCCGCGATGAGTTCTACCCCTCCTACGCGACGATGATGAACCGCATAGGTCGCGAGCGCGGCTGGGCGGGCATGACGCGCCAGCAATTCGACGCCCTCTGCTCCCCTCGCGGCGCGCTACTCGTCGGCAGCCCCTCGGAAGTGATAGACAAAGTCCTCTACGAGCACGAGCTTTTCGGCCACACCCGCTTCCTGGCCCAGGTGAGCATCGGCCCCATCCCGCACGCCCAGGTCATGCGAGCCATCGAGCTGCTCGGCACCGAAGTAGCCCCCGCCGTCCGCAAGGCCCTGGGAACCTAGACAGTCGTGCGCCCTCCGCCGGCCCCACTGCATTGAAATCCCAGGGCCACGCCCCGCGCCCCTGTGGCCCTGGCCGTATCCTCCTCAACTTGTTGACCTGCATTAGCCCCGAACCGACAAGAGTCAAAGTCTCATGAAGGACCCTCTAAGATGTACCAGTCTCCGAAGGAGACTTCGCTACTTGCCAGCCCGCCACTAATGGAGATTAACCGGTTAATCAGGTAATCACCAGGCGTGAAAGGTGTAAATGTAGGGGCAGGCACGGGGGCCTGCCCCTACGGCTCATTACCTCATTAACCCGTTAATCTTCATAAGTGGCAGGGCGGGGGCCACAGGGCTAACGCTGGACGGCAGCAGGCCCATTAAGCGCCACCGCCCGCGCAATCAACCTCCCATGCCCCGCGTACATCCCCTCCGGCAGCTCCCCCAGCCCGAAAAACCGCGCCTCCGACACCTCCGCGCTGGGCCGGAAACCCTCAAGCCCCCGCCCCCCCGCCAACCGGCAGGCGAAAATCGTGTCCACCCGCCGCCGCTCTGGGTGCGACGCCGCCGACAGTAGCCTATCGACCTTTATCTCCATCCCCGTCTCTTCGCGTAGCTCCCTCGCCAGGCACTTCTCCAGGCTCTCCCCAGGTTGGAGACTCCCCCCCGGCAGGCCCCACGGCTTGTCCCGCCTGTAAGTGTGCTTGAACAGCAGCACCCGCCCTTCCTCGTCCTGCACAAGCGCTATAACGCCCACCGTGAACTTGGCATTGAACAGCCACACCAGCGCCCCCCGCAGCCGCCTGTTGAGTGGCACCTTATCCCAGATAGCAGTTACCAGCCGGTCCAACTCTCTACGTCCCGCTGTCCAGCACAACGTCCCCCGTCACCGCATCGAAAAAGACGAATAGCTGCGTGTTCGGGTCCGTGCTGAACAACTCGTAAGCCAACTGCGGCGATGCGCCCCCCGTCCCCGGCGTCGGCAGCGGCCCTATCCCCAGCCCCTCAGGAGCCAGCAGCGCGATCCCTACCTTGTCTCCCGCCCCCCGCTCTCCCACCGACCTGGCTATAGCATCCGAGTCCGTCAGGCTGCCCGCGTCCAACCTCGACAATTCTAACGCCGCGCTACCAGTGGAGCCAAAGTTCGCCAGCAACTCGTCGGGCACCGTGCCCGCCTCCGTCATGTCCACCACAGTGCCGTCCGTGCTGAAAGCCACGGCCCGCTTCTCCGAGGGGGAGACCGCCACCAGCGTCCAATTGCGGCCCAGCCCGCCGGGGGTCGCCTCGTTGACGTTCGGGTCGCCCAGCGAAGTGCCGAGCAGAATCTTCTGCTGTCCTGGCCTCGAGTTCACCAGCATCGCCAGCCGCGCGTCCGGCATCTCCGCCAGCGCCGGCCCCTTCAACTCCGCCAGCGCCTGCAGGGCCGTTAGCGCCTCTCCCGTGCTCCGTGCGGTAACCGGCGTGGCCGTGGGCACCGTGTCGTTAACCGGGGTCTCCTCGTCTATCGTCACCGGCGTCACCGCGTCAACTATGGTGCCCGTCGGTGTGGTCCTCACACCTTCCGTAGGCGAGACGCCCCCCGACCCCGGCGCAGCCGTCATGGTCGGTTCCACATCGGCGTTCGCTTCCGTCGCGCCAGCGGGTGCCCCGGTGGCCTCACCCTGCGTTTGCCCGGCAGTGGCGGTCGCGGGCGGCGTGGCCGTAGCCGGTGCCGGGCCGCTGTCACACCCCGCCAGGGCTATCACCCCTATCAACAAGAAAACATACAGTATGCCGCGTAACCTCAAAACAGCCTCCACTAAACAACCTTCTCTACAACCTGTGCCCCATTGAGCGCCATGTGGTACAGGAACACGGCGTGCAGCAGGTCGCCATCATGAGGCAGCGCGCCTATCTGCCTCGCCGTCTCGATTGGCAGGTCATAGGTCTGCACGCAGTCCTCCGGCACGACCACGCTCACCCTCCGGTCTACCTCATTGCCCCGCAGCTTGAGGTACATCACCGCCTGGTGCGCGCACAGGTCCGTGCAATCTCCCACCACAATGAACGTATCCACGCTTGGGTGCTCGTCCAGCCACTCGCCAAAGCCGCTCCCCAGCGCCGGGTGAATCGAGTTCTTGAGAAACACCCTGAAAGTGTCCGAGAAAGGCAGCGCCCGCAACGCCTCCACCGTCTCCGCCTCCCGCGTGTTCCTGATGCCATGCGGCCCGTACTGCTCGAACTCGGCGGCGTCCTCGGTGTGGTGCTCCTGGGGCAGCAAGAAGTGCCGCACCCCTAGCTTGTGCGCCCGCTCGAACAGCCGCGCGATCGGCTCCACTATCCCCGCGATGCGCGGCGATGCCAGCCGCCCCTCGTAGCAAAAGCCCACTATCACATCGACACAGACCACCGCCACCCGCTCCGGCTCGATACCATTCCCTTGCAAATACGACTGCAAATCAAGCGGCATGCGTTCGCCAAGCCACCCCTCAATCCAATCGACAAAAGCCGCGCTCTTCCCACTCAGCGCCTGCGTACCCTTCTCCACATCTAACGCCATGCTACATCCTCCTCATACCTGGTCACACTTCACGCCATTATAACCCACAGCCCCGCCCCAGGTCAGCACTGCACCTTCAGGACGCAGACGCAGAGCGCACAGACGGCACGCAGAGATTAGCGTTGCCGCACCGTCACCCCAACTAACAGAATTTTCCAATATCAGCACCCAAGCTCCGCCCCTGTCATCCTCAACTCAGTGAAGGGTCAGCCGCCACTCCTTGACGCTTGCCTTTGGCGTACCAGGCTCCGCCCCTGTCATTTCGAGCGCAGCGCGAAATCTCGTCCTCCAGCACCTGAGTCCCCCTCTCCTAACGTCCAACACAAAGTCCCACGAGAGAAGCGTAACATCCCGGCACACGACGAGATTTCTCGCTGCGCTCGAAATGACAGGGGCGGGGCTGGGTGCTCCAACCGCACACCCTCACTTGCGTGCAGCTTCCAGTATGCAAAGTGGGCTGCATCTCCTGTACACTGCCGCCCTCACTTAGAACATCTTCCTAATCACTGCGTAACCTCTGCGTCCTCTGCGTCTCTGCGGTGAACCGTTCTTA
>DASVQO010000456.1:0-39556 GCA_036389075.1 Chloroflexia bacterium
GGCCGGTGACAATCAGGCCAACGCCCGACGGTAGCAGCGCCAGTATCAGGAACTTGGTGAGAGTGGCGTAGGCGGTGCGCAACCCGTCCATGCGGCCCTCCGCATAGAGGCGGGCGAACAAGGGCGTCTGCACCCCCGTCAGGGGCACTACGAGGGCGCGGAGGAACTGCCTGGTCACCCGGTATGCCAGGCCCAGTATGGCTATCTGCACCGCCCTCGCGTCCTGGTCCACCACGATTAGGCTGAGCATGATCGTGAAGAAGGGCAGGTCGTACAGGTTGACGGTCCAGTTGATGAGGTAATTGAGGCCCGCGAAGCCCCCGATGCGGTCGCGCAACGAGCGGGTAGAGGGGCGCTTCACGTCAGCCGCCTTCGAGTGCGGCTCGGGGTCCATGGTGGCGAGCATCACCCACGCCTGCCACATCGACAGGGCCACCGACACAATCGTGGTGATGAGCAGGGCAAGCAACATACCCAGTGCGCCCCATTCGAGGGCCACGAAGATGGAGCTAAGCACGGGGAAGGCGATGCTTGCCAGCACGTCGAGCGAGTTGGTGACCTTCTGGCGGAAGTGCGTGTACAGTAGCTGGATGGTCACGTCGGACATCGCCCCAAGCACCAGCAGCACTCCTATCATCAGCAGGAACAACCCGCCCTGCTCCCCCAGGTCAAACGTCGAAATCCAGAAGTCGGGCACGGCTACCAGCGCCACAAGCAGCGCGAGCAGCACCGCTCCCTTGACCGCGCTCACCCACAGCAGCAGCCTCACAATGCCGCGCTTGCCGTAGCGCATCTCGATTTCGGGGTAGAAGCGAGGCAGCGTGCGCTCGATACCCAGGTCCACCACCAGCCCGAACCAGTTGAGCAGCGAGCTTACCACCAGGTAGAGCGACCAGCCCTCCGTCCGCAGCAAGCGCACGGTAATGACGCTGGCTCCAAACGCCACCAGCATCTTCAGCGGGAAGAAGGCAGCGTTCCAGAAGGCCGCAAGCCCGGCTCTTTCGACTAGTGGTCTGGTGTCCCTGCTCAAAGCATGCTGCCTGTGGGGATAGGGCGCGATGCCCACACCGCGCTCGTAATGCGTGCCACGTACAAGCTGCTACCCCGTGTCATGGTAGGGCTTCCAGTCGCACACCGTCGATCTGCACTCCTAGCGCGCGGCGTTCGTTGCCCAGGTCGCCCGCGCTACCCGACCACGTAGGCGAATATACGTGTAGCAGGCCGGTAGTCGGGTCCCGCTCCTTCTTGGGCGTGCCGGGCGGCACGGTGAATGTGTAGTCCTGGTAGTCGCTGCCCGGCGCGAGCGCTATCTGGCCTACCTGAGTGTCGTCCAAAGCCACGGTGATTGTCAAGGCTCCCGTCCTGAGGGCAGGCTCCCCCTTCACCGGCGTCTCCGGCCTCATGCGAAGGGTGAATCGCGCCCCCTGGTAGGTCGCGGCACCGGCCGCCACGGGTACGGGCATGCGCAGGATGGCGTGATTGCCCGTCCATCGCCAGTAGCTCGCGCCTCCGTCCGATGTCTCCTGCTTGTTGAACCCCGCCACGAGCCACGGGTAGTCCATCTCCCCCACGTTCACGGAAAAGGGCAGCGCGGCCGCCTGTGGCGCGCCCGGCTCGACCTTGTAGATGCCCCACGGCAGGTAGGCCCGCGATACGTTGGCGGGCTTCTGGTAATACAACTGCTGGAACTCGTCCACGTCGTAGTCCCAGCTACCCACCTCCCGCAGCGTCAGGTCCGCGAAGTGCGCCTTGCCCCCGTTCACCCCCATCATCAGGTACACTTCCCACCCCTCCGACTGCCACCGTTTGACGACCTGCTCGACTATGTCGCTGCGGATGTTCGGGTACTCGCGCACCAGCACGAAGCTCTCGATGTCGTACACGAATTGTAGGGGGGTCGAAATGAGGTACGGCTCGTCCCGCCCATCGCTGAAGAGCACCACCGTCCGTGAGGGGTTGGGGAAGCGCGAGGCCAGTTCGCTCAGCTGCGCCACCGCCCCGCGCTCCTCGACGTGGGGTATGATGGCCCTGCCCGTGTAGATATAGAAGATGCCCAGCCCCAGTATTACCACCCCCGCCAGGGCCGCACCCACCGCCCTGGGACGCATACGTGACCACAGCCACTGGCACGCCCACGCCACCCCGAGCACAAGCGCGGGTAGTATAATCGGCACGTAGCGGCGCATGGTGTAGATGTAGTGCGCGTCGGTGTAGGTCTCCTGTACGAAGACGTAGCTCAGTATCAGGAGCATCGCGAAGAAGAGGCCCGTAGCGGCGCTAAGCCGGGTCCATATCCACCGCACCAGGCCGAGTACGGCAAGCAGCATGGCGGGGGGCGAGAGGTACCAACCGATTCGCAGCAAGTTGTACCGGCCGCCGAGGTCCACGGGGGCCCCGATGTAGCTCTCCCAGGTGGTCGTCACCAGTTGGGGAAGCGCCTCTCCCGCATCGGTAGAGCGCGGGTTGGGCAGCCACGGCCCGATGAGATAGTGGTATGCCGTGTAGCCGCCCACCAGCAGCATCAGCGCGCCCGCCCACAACCACCTGTAACGGGCGGCAAGGCTCTCCAGGCGCACCCACAGCGGCGCGAGGCGCGGGTGCAGGCGGTCCAGCGCCACAATCCCCACCGAGCCGGTGTAGAGCACCAGCAGCAGCGGCCCCCACCGCCTGCGGGTGTCCAGGATCACGTTGTGGTACACATCGAGCGTATAGGCGAAGCCGTAAAAGCTAAGGTGCACCAGGTAGACGCCGAGCACCACGGCGAGACTGCCCAGCAGCCAGGTATGGGCGCGCTGCCAGCGCCGGGTAAGCCGCCAGTAAATTAGGTAAGCCGGCAGGGGCGCGAGGTAGAAGATAAAGTCGGGCCGGGCCAGGGCCATCTCGCCAAGCGACACCCCCGCGATAGCTCCCCACAGCGCGGCCCACGTGTTGCGGCCGTCGCTCCCCGCTTGCACAGGCTCGTCCTGCCCCGCCGTTGAGTGCGCCGGGACGTGCGGCTCGCGGGTTAGCTGTACCATGCGCAGGAACCCGAGGCACGCGCTGAAAACGAGCACGCCCATCAGCACTTCCGACACCGGGTAGCGCGCGAACCAGACCGTTATGGGACACAGCACCAGCAGCGCCAGGGCAACAAGCGCCGCCCCCGGACTCAGCGCCCGCCGCGCGAAGAAGTAGACCGCCGCTACCCCCAACAACGCCAGCAATGAGTTGGCGTACAGGCCGCCCCAGATGCCGAACAGGCTGTAGAGCAGCCCTATCCAGACCGGCAACAGCGAGTAGTGCTGCGGCATCACCAGCGCGGCCTGCTTGTCCAGCACGTAGAAGCCCGCCATGCGCAAGTTCGCCAGCGTGTAGCGGTCGCGCGAGAGGCCCTGTAGCAGCTCGTTGGTTTCGCCCTTGTCGGTGTCTAGGTAGCGCATCAGCATGTCGCGCTGGAAAATGGCGCCGGTGCGCCCAAGCGCCACCCCGGCGTTCACGTACACGCCCGAGTCGAGCGCCCCCCGCAGCATCTCGGCGGGACGCGAAAACAGCCCCGCGGCTGCTAACAGCACCACGACCAGGCCCACGGTGTGCAAGCGGGCGAAACGCCGCTCCTCGGCGCGTTGCGGCTGGGGAGCAGGCGGCAGCAAGAGGCGGGATATTGTGGCGGACCGCCCGAGCGGCGCGCCAAAGATAGCGCCCAGGACCTGGTTGAACGCAACAACAATTGCCAACAGCAACCAGGGTTGGAACATGCCCATTTCGGCCAGCACGAGTCCCACGCCCCCGGTGAACAGGAAGCTGACGAGCACGGCCGTGAACAGCCACTCATCCGTCCCCGAAAAGCCATGCCTCCGGGTAGATTTCAGCGCCAGGCAGTTGAGAAGCGTGGCCCCGGGCGCGTAGAGCATGTACAGCAGCGCCGGGATGCCGATGAGCAACTTAAGTATCTCCGACAGGGACGTAACTATACCTCCTCGGAGCGGCAGGCGTGCCGCCCGCCTATCAAACGCCGCAGAAGCATCTCGGTCTGCTCGGCAATGCTCCGCCAGCTAAATTCCGCCTCCACCCTGGCCGCGCCGCGCTCTCCCATAGCCCGCCGCTCCCCCGGACGCCTCGCCAGTTCCGCGAGCCTTCCAGCGAGTTGCGAGGCATCGCCCGGCCTGACAAGAAATCCCGTCTCGCCCTCGGCCACCTTGTCCGGTATGCCGCCCACCGCGCTTGCAATCACCGGCAGGCCGTGCGACATAGCCTCCAGCGTGACCAGCGAGCTACCTTCGTACAGCGAGGGGTGCGCGAACAGGTCTGACATCGCGTACAGGTTGTGCAGTTCCGCATCTGGTAAGCTCCCGGCGAAGAACAGGTGGTCCGACAGTCCCAACTCTCCAACGAGGGCCGCCAGGCGAGGTTTCATCGACCCCTCCCCGACCAGCAGCCAGCCCCAACGCTCGCCAAGCTGCGGCCGGGCCTCCGCGAGCGCGCGGACCAGGTGCTCGAACCCTTTGTTCTGCTCCAACCTGCCCACGCTGATGCCCTTCAGTGTATCATCTCCAGACGCCAAATGCGGCCAACGTCGGGCAAGCTCGCTTCTCGCTTCCACGTTGTAATACGAGCGGACTTCATCGAGATCGACCCCATTGGGGATCACCACAACCCTGTCCTCGCCAAGTCCCAGCAGGCTCACCAGTTCCGACCTCATCGAGCGGTCGGTGGCAATAACCGCGTCGGCCGCCCGGCAACCGGACTGGACCCACGCCCTGAACGGCGCGTAAGCCAGCCGCTTGAGAGGGTCGCGCACCTTGAACTCCTCCAGCCCGTGCGGGTTGGCAACCAGGGGTACGCCCCACTGACCCACCTTCCGCACTCCCCAGGCGCACAACCCGTGAGCGTACACCGCCGAGAGCGCACCGCTCCGCGACATCGCGCCTACCCGCCGCCCCATCTCCTCCACAAAGGCGCGATAGTTGGTGAGCCGGGCCGGGATGCCGTTTGGCGGCAAGGGCAGCCTGCCGTAGCGCACCGGGTGCACGGCGACCCTCCCCTTCGCACCCGCGGGCACGCGTAACGGGGTGCCCGCGGGCAAAGCGCGCGTAAACAGGTCTACGTCCATTCCCCCTAGCAGCAGATTGCGAGTCAAAGCGGTGGCCGCCCGTTCCAGCCCGCCGTAGCCGTGCTGCGGGAAGGTAGCACGCACGCAGTTGGCGACCCTCATTGCCGCGTCCCCCTACGCTCAAGCAACGACCGGTATAGCTCCTCGACCTGCGCGCACACGACTGGGGCCGCGAACTTGCGTTCCGCCCGCTCCCGCGCGCCCCGCCGCAGCCTGGCGTTGAGCGCCGAATCGGCTGCCAGCGCCCGCAGCCCGGCGGCAAACTCTTCCTGGTCGTGCGCGAGCCAGCCGCTTGCGCCGTGCTCGACAACGTCCGCCGTGCCGCCGGTGTCGAGGGCCACAATGGAGGCACCCGCGGCGCAGCCTTCCAGCAGCACCCGGCTCAATGGCTCCTGCCAGGCCGAGGGAAACAGCAGCGCCACGGCCTTGTTCATCAGCCGGAGCACGGCGTCGTTGTCCAGCCAATCGTAGAAGCGAAAGTCGAGGCCCAACTCCGCCGCCTCGCGCGCTATTCTATCACGCCACGGCCCGTCGCCCGCTATTACCACCGGCAGGCTCATCCCGGCCCGCGCCAGCATCTTCGGCAACTGCCATGCAGCCTTATTCGTGTCGAGCTTGCCCGCGAATAGCAGATACCCATCTTCCGGGGATATGTCGTGCAGAGGCCAGGCACCCTCCAGGGCGCGGTCTACGCTCGGTAGGTCCACCAGGTTGGGTATCACCCTGAGGCGGGGGGCGGGCACTCTGCCGCTGCGGGCCAGTTCGCGGCCCACGTAGCGGCTGACAGCGATTACAGCATCGCTTTTCGCCAGTTGCCTGCTACTCGCGAGCGTGTTGAGCCACCGGGCATAGCCGGCCGGCAGTTTGACGGTTGCCCCTGCGCCCCTCCGCCCGGCACAGCTAAGATAGTCCCGCAGGTGGTGGCATTCCTCGCACTCGAACGGGTCCCCTGCCGCGTCCTCGAAAAGGCGTGTGCTGGACGGGCAAAGCGGCCAGTAGTCGCGTACCGTCACCACGGATGCCACCCGGCGACTCGACCCCGAGGCCGCCCTTGATGCAGCCACACCCGACACCTGGTGCTGCCCGTGCAGCACATCCACCCCGCCTGCCTCGACCAACTTACCGGCTCGTTGCTCCAGCAGCCGCCCCGCCATTCTTTGCGACCAGGCCCTGCCCAGCCCCGCTTTTACCAGCCAGCCGGGAGGCCGGGGCACAAGCAACTCTTCGACTTGAATGGCCTCATATCTCGTTGTTCGCCGCGCGGGCCACTGTTCCCCGCTGCCGTACACGGGGCGGAGCACAGTCACCCGGTGCCCGCGCTCGATGAGCGCCTTGCCCAGGTAGTAGGTGCTCCAACCGCTGCCCCCACTGTGCGGTGGGAAGACGTCGGTGAGCAGGCACACGCCGAGGCTGCCGGGCTGCGCGCGCTCAGGCATGAGCTATCTTCCTGAGGATGCGGTCGAGCGCAACACAATGGGCCTGCCAGCTATAGTTGGCGACCACCCTCTGCCGGGCCGACTCCCCCAGCCTCTCGCGCAGTCCGGCATCCCCCGCCAGCCGCCCCAGCGCCAAAACCAGGCCGTCAATATCGCCCGTGATGAACAACAGGCCCTCACGCCCCTCGCGCACGATGTCGTTCAGCGGCGGTATGTCAATCGTGACCACCGGCAGTGCCATAGCCATGTACTCGAACACCTTCAGTGGCGACCAGTAGAAGCCGTACTCCGCCAGCGGCGCATGTGAAGCCACGTCGAACGGGGCCACCCCGATATCCACCAGGGAGAGGAGTTCCGGCACTCGTTCGTGCGGCTGTGGTCCCGTAAAAACGAAGCGGCCCGGCGGCAGGCCCCACGCGGCGACCCGCGCCCGCAGCCCCTCAAGCTCCGGCCCGCCTCCCAGCGCCAGGAACGAGATAGGTACGCCCATGCCAATCAAGCGCCGGGCGGCCTCGGCAAAGTGCTCCACCCCGTGCCAGCGCCGGAAGCTCCCCACAAACGCGGCCACGGGGTAGTCGAGTGACAGCCCCAACTCGTTAGCAAGGCTTTTCTTCGCGTCCCTCTGTAGGCGGCGGGAAGGGTCAAAACGCTCCACGTTAGCCCCCCAGGGCAATTCGTGTATCTTCTCCCGCCCTACCTCCGGCGGCACTGTAGAGGCGAGCGGCGTGACTATCGCATCGCTCCACCGCCCTTGCGTGACGGCCCACCGCCGCATCGAGCCGAGCAGCAGCCTGTCCAGCCGCGTCTTGAGGCTGCCCGGCGGGTCGGTCATGGGGGCGTTCACCTCCAGCAGCAATGGTATGCCCCGCCTGTGCGACGCGAGCACGCCCGCCCCCGCGAAGTTGTAGAACCGCTCCATCACCACGTCGGGACGGAAAGCCCCTATCGCCCGGCGCACTCTTGGAAGGCCAAGTAGGGCGAGTTCCTTGCGCCATCGCATCGTCCTCACCGGAACTCCGCAGTCCAGCGTGCCGCGCCCCACGTCAGCCTTGCCCCGCATGGGGAGCACGAGCACCTCATGCCCTATGTCGCGCAGCCCGCACGCCACCTCCTGTATGTGTATGGAGCCGCCGGAGGTGCCGAACGCTTCCACCGCCCCCGCCACGTACAGCACTCTCAACCCACCACCCCGCCGCGAGGGGCGGCACGCACCCGCCTCGCCAGCACGAAGTACGGCCCCGCCCGCCAGCCTCCAAATAGCGCCAGGTCTAGCCACATGAGACGGGTGAGCAGCATCATCGCCCTGTACTCCAGCCCGCGCCTCGCCAGCCTTTGCTTCACGTCGCGCCGCATCGAGTCCTCGCCGCCCGCGCTCCCCCGCGCCTCGTCCGGGGCCGCGTCCCGCCCGCCCTTCACTCGCCGCAACGCCGACTCGCCCAGCTTGACCACCAGGTTCTCTATGATGCTCTGGAACAGCCCGTTCCAGAAGATAACCCGCTCCACGCGGAAGCCGTACTCTCCCAGCACCTTCTCCAGGTCGGGATAGGTGGCGAGGGCCTTCACGTGGTCTGATTTGCGCAGGCGGTCGCGCCTGTCGTCCAGCACGCCCCGCTCCCCAAGCCACCGGGAGAGTCTCCGCACCGTCCGCACGATGAAGTCCAGCCGCGAGCCTTCGCGCGTGTTGGAAAAGAGGAAGAGGCGACCACCCTCGTCCAGCACGCGGTTCGCCTCCAGCAGGAAGGCGCGTATGTCTTCCAGCGGCAGGTGCTCCAACACGTCAATCGACATGGCGGCGGTGAATGCGCCGTCTTCGAAGGGCAACGCTCGGGCATCGGACAGGCACAGGTCGAGGCCCCCTAGCGCCTCCCGTGCGAACAGCGGGGCGGGATCTACGCCCACCGCCCAGTCTACCTCTTTCCTGTTCCAGAAGACGAACTTGCCGTTGCCGCAGCCAAGCTCAATTAAGCGGTCCGACGCGGTGGGCTTGAGCATCTCGCGAATCGCACGCTGGCGGACGGCGGCCCCCAGCAGCGGGATGCCAATCCGCTTGTAATCGAGGGCCGCGTCGAACTCGGCTTCCTGCGACACGTAGAGGGAGGTGTGTTGCCCGCGTTGAGGCGGCATTAGCTCGACGTACCCGGCCGGGTTCAGTGCGTACGGCGTCGAGCAGCGAGGACATTGCAGCGCCCGCCTGCCCTGGCGCGAGAGCAAGGTGCCTGTGCCCCACTGTTGTATACACTCCGGGTTGACGCAGCAAACGGACCGGAGCAGTCTATCGGAGATCAATATGGTGTCTCGCGTGGAGTGTAGTAGTCCGGGGCGTCAGCGGCGGCCCCGGCAGGGCTGATTCTAGCACCGTCGGAGCCGAGCCGTCAACGCGGCCCGGTTTCGCTGTAGAACTGCTTGCGGTCCGTGATGTAGGTCCACAATAAGCGGGCGGCCCTGGTGGGCATTTCGAGCTGCCCCTGCAACACCGTCGCCCATTCGAGGCCCTGCCGCTGTTCGGAGGTCCACAGCGCGTACTGGATGAGCAGGCCCCCGTTCCAGCCCACGAACAGGAGCGCCAGCGCGCCCACCGCCCACCGGGGCACTCCACGCGCCAGCACCCACGAGAGCACCGCCACCAGCCCCAACACGAGTATCGCCGTGCTGTTGATGAACCGCCGCTGCCCGAACGAACCCGCGCTCTGCCACGTCAGGAACGACCCGGCAATATATACCTGCACGAAGAAGGCTACAGCTAACGCCCCGGCAAGCAGCCTGTCGCGCCGCCACAGCAGCGCCAGCCCCAACAGGGCGACCACGACAACCGGCGTCCACGGCACCAGCCCGTGCTCCGGCGAAAACAGGACATTCAGGGCATTAGGCGAGGTCCACGTGAACTTGCCGGCGACCACCCTGGACGGCCCGAACCGCCCCGTTATGGCCCTGTAAGCGACCAACTGGGGGATGAACACGATGGACGCCGTGACACCCATGAGTATAAGGCCGGCAACCGGGCGCAACAAAGCGTCTCGGTCGGCAAGCCTGCTTTTGCGCCACTGCGACACCACACGCACCGCCACTTCCAAGCCCGGCACGATAAGGAAGAGCGCGTCCTGCTCCCGCACGAGCATCATCAGCCCCGCGCACAGCCCCAGCGCCAACCACTCTCGCCACCCGCGCCCCGTCTCCCGCCTGGTGCGCAGCCAGTACCACAGGAAGAGCGTCACCGTGAACAGAGACGTGGCATGCGACCAGGGAGGTGCAACCACCGTGTAGAAGACCAGGGGCGTTGCAAGCCAGGTGACCGCCACGCCCACCGCCGATACGCGCTTGCCGAACAGCCGCCGCGAAATGAGGTAGCACAGCAGCAGCCCCGCGCAGCCCAACAGGTACGATGTCAGGCAGATAGCCGTGATGTAGGGTTGCGAGTAGCCGTCGGCGGGCACGTTCGCGCCCAGGCTGTTTGCTACCGTCACGAACAGGTGCGTTACCGCGTACGCAGGCAGCCAGAACAGCCCCGTGCCTATGGGCGCGACGTTGATGGGCAGCCCGGTGAGGTCTTCCTTCTTGAGATAGAGGTCGGTGTAGATGGCCCCGAACTTGTCCGGGTTCGAAGCGTAGAAGTGCATGTACTCGTTGCCGAAATCGAAGTCACGGTCGAAGAAGAGTGAGTGCGTGTAGGCGAAGTACTGTATCTCGTCGCTGGCGTAGATGCGGTGGGTCACGAGGGGCGCAACCATGCCGAAAAGCACGAGCAGGGCGACAAGCGCGCGGTCGTGCCACCAGCGCCCGGCCGCTTCCCAGCTCTCCCCTATGGGCATTGGTCTCACAACCGCCGTCAACTCCGCACCACCCCCGCGATCTTCTCCGCTCGCGCCCGGTACGTGTACCCGGCAGAGCGTTCGAGCGCAGCCAGCCCCAGCCGCATGCCCGCCCGCGGGTCGTCCAGCACGCCCGCTATGCCTCTCGCCAACGCCTCGATGTTGCCTGCCTCGAAGAACACCGCGGAATCGCCCTCAAGTATCTCGCGCAACGCCGGCATGTCCTTGCACACGATGGGCTTGCCCACCGCCATGTACTCGAACAGCTTGAGCGGCGAGGCCGTCATGGTGGTGACCGTCTCAGGAATAACCAGCACGTCGGAGGCGTTGAGATACTGGGCGGACACGGGTTGCGACACCTGGCCCGGAAAGCGCACGCTCTCAGCCGGTAGGCGGCACTCGCGGACAAGCTGCCGTAGCTCCTCAATCTCGTGCGGCCTGCCACCGACCAACACCAGCAAGGCGTCAGGGTGTTGCTCCCTCACCCTCGCAAAGGCCCTCACGAGCAAATCGAGGCCTCTGTAGGCAAACGTCAGCCCTGTGTAGCCGATTATCGGGGCCGTGGCGGGCAAGCCCAACTCGGCGCGTGCGCTGCCAGTGTGCGCCGGGAAGTACACATCAGGGTCATACGCGTCGGGGATGACGTACACCTGCCCCGCTGGCCGCAGTCGCCTGCGTGCCACCCACTCCTTGAACGCCCCCGTCAGCGATACCAGCCCGTCGCTGCGGGTAAGGGCCGCGCGGTCCAGCCAGGGCAAGAAGCGCCGCCAGAACGCGCGGGGCCACTTCGATGCCTTGCTTGGGTGGGAGGCTTCCAGGTCGTGCACCTCATATATGACGCGGCTGCCGTGCAAAGGTCGCAGCAGGACCAGCCAGGCGGCGCACACGGCATCACGCACGTAAAGTGCGCGGTAGCCCCGCCCGGTAAGCCGCCATACCACCAGCAGGGCCAACAGCATGAACGAGTACACCGTCCGCTCCAGGTAAGACCACCCCGCCCACGGCAGGAATTTGGACAGCTTGTTCGCGGCGGGCCGGGGCAGGTGCAAAGCGCCCAACTCTTCGAACGCACTACGCTCTCGCAGCCAGCGGGGCACCACCAGGCGCACGCCGGGCAGCACCTTCTGTAGCTCGCGCACCGTGCTGTAGGTCTGGATCGCGTTGGCCGCGCCCAGGTCCAGCCGCATCGGGTAGGCTACGTAGAGGAGGGTACGAGACACCTGTATACCTCCTCCAGCCTGTCACCGACCGCCTTCCAACTGAACATGTCCAGCACGCGTCGTCTCCCTGCCCGCCCCATCCTGTCGCGCAGTTGGGAACTCGCGAGCAGGGCCGTGATCTTGGCTGCCAGGTCGCGGGGGTCCTGCGGGCTGACGCGGAACCCCGTCTCCCCCTCGACCACCACCTCACGAAAGCCGCCGAAGTCCGAGGCCACCACCGGCGTGCCGCAGGCCATAGCCTCGCACAGCGCCATGCCGAACGTCTCGTTCACAAACGAGGTGGCTACCAGCATCGCGCAGGTGCGGTACAGGGCTGCAAGATCGTCTTGCCCCATCATACCGAGGAAGCGCACTCTTTCCGCTACCCCAAGCTCACGCGCCAACTGCTCCAACACGGGCCGGTACTCTCCCTCCCCCGCCACCCACAACACGGTATTCTCCGGCACGACCTCCGTGAGCGCCTTGATGAGGTACTCGACCCCTTTCCAGCGCACCAGCCGGCCCGCGTACAGGATGGCGGGGGAGTCGGGGCTGGAGGGGGAGAGGCCATGCTGGGTCAGCACCTGTGGGTCGTTCGCGCCTTCCGGTGTGAAGCGGTCGAGATCGACCCCGTTGTACACCACCACGGGGTCGATGCCGTAGCGCGCCCGCACCTGCTCGGCATTGAACCGGCTAGCCGACACCGAGGCGTTCGAGAAGCGCACGAACAGCCGGTCGCCGGGCCAGAAGTCCTTGCCGTGGCAGCCGAACAGCAGCTTCGCGCCGCTCAACCGCGCAAGCGCCCCCACGGGCAGGTCGTAGGGCTTCTGGATGTGCACGATGTCGAACCTACCCAGGATCAACGCCGGCAAGGCAAACGGGGCCATCGAGAGCCGTTCGAGCAGCTTTGTGAGGCCGTATTGGCGACCCAGGAGGGGCAGCTTGCGCCAGGCGTCGCGGTCGATGTAGGGGAACACGCGCACGCGCACCCCCGGTATGCGCCTGCGCTCGACGTTGCCTCGCCCCCCGAAGATGGTCACTTTGTGCCCCCGCGAGGCCATCTGCGCGGCCACCTCCCACACGAATGTCTCCACCCCGCCCCATCGTGTGGTCGTGGTCAGGTTGTACAAGGCGAGCTTCACCTGGGCTTTACCAGCATGACCTGGTAGGTGCCCTGCCAGCCATACCTGTAAACGCGATACAGCGGGTCCAACAGCCCGAGCCTGCGTACCCCCGCCAGCAGTGCGCGCCGCCAGCCCTGAAGCTGCCGAACTTCCCCCGTGGAGATGCGGTGCCTCACCTCGTCGCGCACGCGGAAGCCCACGCCCGAAGCGAGGCGGGCGAAAGCGCCCCAGGTGTAAGTGTTAAGCTCCGAGTGCTCCTGCCTGTCCTGTAGAGGCCCACCGCTCTTGGAACGGCCCGCCCGCTCGATGATCCTTTCGGCCAGCGGCGTGGGCAGCCAGTTTATAAGGGGCAAATGGTAGTGGGGATCGCGGAAGGCCCTGCGGTTGGGCACGGTCGTCAGCGCCACGCCACCCGGCTTGAGCACCCTGTAGGTCTCACCCAGCACCGCCTCTACGTCCTGCACGTGTTCGAGTACGTCCAGGCAGAGCACCACGTCGAACAGCCCGCCCGCATACGGCAGCTCCTCGCCCGCCGCAACCGTGATGGGCAGGTCCAACCCGTAGCGCCTGGCTCGCAGCCGAGCTATTTGGGCGTAGCTGGGATTGTAATCGGTGGCCTGCACCGCCAGCCCCGCCTCCCCGAACTCCCGCAGCAAGGCCACCGACAGCCCGCCCATACCCGCTCCCAGGTCCAGCAGACGCACGCCCGACACCCGCGAGCCCAGCGCCGCCCGCACGTCCCGCAGGTTCGCTTCCTGATGCTCTTCCTGCCAGATGCGCCGTCCTCGCCATGCTTCGAAGTCGGCGCGCCACTTCATGTGCTGCAACCACGGCTCGATAGCCTCCACGAGCCGCGCCTCCAGCTCAGGGCTAGAGGTAGGCGGCACCGTGTGGCTACTTCGCTCTCTGGTCGGGGTGTCTACTGACAAGATTTCGCCTCTGAGGGGTCTAGGTGCGCGTTTCCGTGCCGGGCGCGGCGCTCGGCTCGTCTTGCGAGTTGCGGCGCAGCCAGTCGTATGTATAGATGCCGTCGTGGTGCCCATCCGCCCAGAAGAACATGATGGCGTACCGGCCAATCTGCTCCGCGCCCTGCATGGTGGTCTCCTGGGGGCTAAGCTCTTTTACGAAGTCCAGCCGCCCCGGCGCGCCCATCTCGCCCCTGCACAGCGCACAGGGACACTGCCACCGCAGCCAGTCTACCGCGTACTGTGTGGTCCTGCCATCGCTCCAGTTGATGTACAGACGGTTCTCGCTCTCCGCGAGTTCCACCCCCACCGGCTCTATCGGGTTGTACTCTCCAGCGTTGCTCATGCTACCGCCTGACTAGCTCACATTCGTGCGAGATTATATCACAGCCCCCGCCTGCCTACTGTTGCCGCTTGAAGAGCAAGATGCCCTCCTTGCTGGCCTCCAGCTTCCACTCCGGCGACGCCTGTATAAATTCTATGGCGTTCTGCCCGTTTACGAAGCGGTCCGGCGACTCGAACGACTCGTTGTTCGGGTCGGCCAGGATGTAGTCCAGGTCGGCGTAGGGGGGGCCAAAGCCCGGGTGGGTGTGCGAGCCGATGTTGTAGGGCGAGTAGGGCGCGGGCGGGAAGTTGTAGATGTACCGCCTTTTGAGTACGTGCGGGGCCAGCTTCGAGGTGACCGCCACCTTCGCCTCCCCCGGTATCATCGCCGCAAGCTCGTTAGCCGCCCGTACGTAGGCCCCAGACTCGTGGAACCGTATCACGCGCACAACCGGGTTGGAGAATGGCACCGTCATAACGAGTGCCCACACCGCCAGGGCGACCCCACCCACTTGCAGCCTTATCACCATGCCGGTTTCCCTGTCGCCTGCATCCCCGCGCCGCGCCCACCACTTGCGCAGGTTGTCCGCTCCGTAGATAGCCGCCGCCACCAGCCCAGGTATGAACATCAGGCTGTAGTGGGACTCCAGGTCGATTTGCGACCCACGCAATGACAGCAGGTTCAACGCTACTATGGGTAGGCCGAGCACCAGGGGCCTGGGCGCAAAGATCGAGAGCAACCCCAGCGGCAGCAGCAGGTTCAACAGGTACATCAGCTTCGGCCCCAGCAGCCCCGGCTCTATCACCGCCCTGTTGAAAGCGTCGAGCGGGTGCAACAACACGAACTGCAAGATCTCAGGCCCGCTCCGTCCCAGGTGGGCGTAGTAGGCAAGCTGCGGGCTCATGCCGCAAGGCCAGCACGACATATCGAGCTGTGTGCCGGGAGGCGGCGGGGTGAGCGCGCCGGGGTACGCGAACGAGGGGGTAATCACGAAAGTGGACAGCGCGAAGTAGCCCAGACCGGCAAGCAAGGGAGGCACGACGAACTGCCACTTGCGCCGCGTAAGCAGCCCGTAAAACGCGAACATCATCACCACCAACGCCACGTCGGTGCGGGCCAGCATCGCGATAAGCGCGCAAGCAAGGAAAAGCTTCCAGTTGCCGCGCTCGTAGAAGTAGAAGCCGAACAGCAGCAGGGTCAGCGCGAAAAGTCGCACCTGGAAGGGGTTGAGGGCCGTGTGCAAGAGCGTCGGGTAGAGCAGGTAGGCTATCGCCGCGCCCGCTGCCGCCAGCTTCACCCCAAGGCGGTCGCGCGCCAGCCAGTACACGGGCACCGCGCCCAACGCCGAACCCACTATTTGCAGGAAGAAGAGCACATGGGGCGAGGGCACCAGCGCATACACCGGCACGAAGAACAGCAGCATCGGCATCCAGTCCATGCCGAACACCGAGCCGGTGAAGTTGAAGCGCGAATCCTCCATCACCCGGCCCTGCAAGGTGTTCCAGATGCCCTGCTCGTAGTCTACCTGGTCGTAGCCCTGGCCGAACGTCTCGTACTTGTAATAGCTGGCGACGAACATGACCGCTATCCACAGCACGACGGCCAGCACCAGCAAGCACGGGGCAAGCGCCTCCAGCCGCGCGAGCACCCCACTCAAGCGCCCGCCTGCCGGTATGGCACCCTCGTTGCGCCTGGCGGCCACCGTGCTGCTCAACGTCCCTGCTCCCGGCTCTTCTGGGCGACGCACACCACCGACAGCCCGAACGGCAGGCGAGACCGGCTGATGAACCGCGCCTCCCCCTGGTAGTACTTGATGAGCAGCTTGTTCACCCAGCCGGGCACGGGCATGAAGTCGGTCTCGGGGTCCTTGTTCTCGTTGCGAAGCTGGGCCTGCTTCTGCACCAGCGTCTTCAGCAGGCGCACCATCACTACCGGCGCGAGGATGAGGGCGTTCGAGTAGCTCACCTTGCGCACCCGCAGCCCCGCCCTGTGCATGGCTTTGCGCATCATGCCCGTGGTATAGCGGCGGCGGTGCCCCAGGATGTCGTCCCAGTAGGTCCACAGGGCCTTGTAAGCGGGCACGCTCACGATCAGCAGGCCGCCGGGCCTGAGCACCCGCTTCAATTCCGTGAGGGCGGCGTGCTCGTCGTCCAGGTGCTCTATAACGTCCAGGGCCGTGATGATGTCGAAATAGCCGTCGGGGAAGGGCAGTTCGGCGGCATCGGCCTTGGCGAGGCTGGTATGCCCCCGCTCCCGGCAAAAAGCCAGCGCTTCCTCCGAGAAGTCGGTGCCTGTGGGGCGGGCGTAGCGGGCCAGGTGGTCCAGGTTAAGGCCGGTGCCGCAGCCGAGGTCGAGGGCATGGCGCTCGCGGCCCTTGCTGGGTGGGAGGTACCTGTCGAGCAGGCTGTAGACAATGGCCCGCTTGCCCACGTGCCACCAGTAGTCCTGTTCCTTGATATAGAGGTCGTAATAGAGGTCTTGTCGCATAGGTCTATCGTGTGTGGTAGCGGTAGAAAATCATGTCGCCAACCCAGGTGTTGAGCAACTGCCACAGCAGGGCGGCAAACAGGAGCGATGCGAGCCACCTTCCGACGCGGCCCCTCTCCGCGAGAAGGCCCAGCAAGCGTCCCCCCAGGAGCGCCACGGCCCCCGCCACCATGTAGTACCATCGTATCGCGTCGCCAAGCGCCTGGTCAAGTAGTGCACAAACTGCCCCCACCGCCAACCAAGCGCCAAACCAACCCCATACCACCCTGTTGAGTCGCGGCCCCGCGAAGGCGGCTGTAGTGGCGGCGATCACCTGGGCGGGGCCAACGAGGTAGCCCACTTTGCGGGCGAGCTTGTCGAAGGAGAACGCCTGGGCAGTAGCGGTGCTCTCGGTCGTACCGGTTAGCCGCCCCAGCAGCCCACCGAAGTGGTTGGTGATCAGGTCGAGCACGTTGCGGTAATAAGCGACGAACCCAACGGCCACGGAGAACGATAGCAGGCGAATCAGCCGCCAACCCCTACCCGATCCCCAGCCGAGCCACAGACCCGCTAACATCCAGAGCAGGAACAGACCGGCTATGGCGAGAGCACCTATCATCATACCGTAGTGCCCCAGGAGCGTCAAGAAAAAGCAGGCGGCGATGGGCGCGCGCAGCCAGGCGTGCCGCGTGCTCCCCTCCTCCCGCACGGACAGGTAGACCAGGCCGCCGAGCATGCACAGGTTGAGCGTGCTTTGGGCGAACAGGTTCGTGTAGTTCCCTGCGGAGAACAGGTCGAACGGCGCGGGCGAGACGGCATACAGCAGCCCGGCCCAGGCCCCATGCGCGCCCCGCCACACCCTGTACCCACACCAGGCCAACGCAATGCACGTCATAGAATCCAGGACCGAGCAGACCCACTTCAGAGCCAGCGAAATGGCCTCGTCTCCGCTTCCAAAGACCCAGGTGAAAGGGGCCACCAGCACGTAGAGGGCAGGCGGGTAGGGCGCGGGCGTGCCGTCGGGCAGCGGCTCGCTCATGATCCACTCACCCCCCACCAGCGCCTGCACGTTGTGCACGTTGAGCAGCAAGTCGCTGGTGAGGAACTGCGGGTATGTGAGGCCCCCGAAGCGGAGCGCGAAGGCCAGCACGAATGCCGCAGCCCCCAGCCCCACCGTCAGCCGGCCCGCGCGTGAGTGGCTCCCGGCAAGCAGTCCCAGCCCCAACCGTCCCAGCACGGCAAGTCCCAGGCACCAGGCCCCCAGCGGCGCAATTGAAGGCACCAGCAGCCCCAGTTCGGGCCGGGCAACCAGTATGAGCGCCACTGTCGCGAGGGAGAGCGCCCCGCCCACGACCAGCGCGGGCAACGTCCGCCCGCTCGCGACGGCCGCCGATAGCCCGAACAGCACCAGCCCCACCGCGAGGGCCAGGAGAGTGCCCGGCGAGGGCAGCACGACGGGACGCAGGCCGTACTCCGCGGGCGCTACTTCCACACTGTCGATATTGACGCCGAGGGCGCGCCCCGGGTTCTCCTGCGTGCCTTCGTTGAAGGTGCCGGCCTCCAGCACGACGTTGAGGCTGGCTTGCAAGATGTCCCCGCGCGGCACAAAAAAGGTATCGGTGCGCCGCTCCGGGGGACTCGGCATGGCGAACCGTTGGCCGCGTACGGTCACGGTCACGACCTTTGCCGCCAGCTCATTCGCAGCCCCAACGTGGGTGATTGACACGTTGACAGGCTCGTTGCCTATCTCAGGGAAGTTGACGGCCGCTCTAGACGTGCTCCAGCGGTAGTCAAACTCGGGGGTCGCCTCCTTGTCGTGGAAGCCGCTGATGTAGGCGTCATCGAGCAAGCCACCCACATCGACCTTGTAGACCGTCTTGTACTGGTACGCGGCGGTCCAGGCGCACATGCTAAGCAGAAGCAGCAGGTATAGAGCCGGGGCGCGCAGGAGGCGGACGACAGCGTCGAGACCTGGCATGAGGATGGCTGTCACAAAGCTCATGTCGAGGCCCGTACCAGCCGCTCTACCCAAAAGACGAGCGCCTGCCAGGCCACCGCGCTCAGCGTAAGTCCGGCGAGCCGCCTGCCCCAGGCCCCCCGCCCGCCCAACGCCGCCAGGCCCAGCCCTCCAAGGACCGCCACGGGCAGCATGGTAAAGAAAAGATGTTTGCCGATCATGTCTACCTTGTAGTTCGCGATCATGAATAGAGGTCCAATCGCGAGCCAGGCAATGAGCACGATAGAAGTGCGAGTATGCATAAGCGTGGCATGCTTGCGCCTCCATAGGAGCGGCAAGCCAACTGCGGCAAGCAAGATGGGAAGGGTACTGGCAAGGTAGTCCGCTGTCCACGCCACCAGTTCGGCAGCGCCGCCCGGCCAGCGCACTGTGGTGCCCCCGCCCTCTGCCGGGGCCAGGAGGGCCTGGGCCGAAGCCACAACAGGCCCTATGTACAGGCCATAGTACAGCACGATTGCAAGTAGCCACCCAGCCCCCAGCGCCACGTACAGCTGCCAGGTGAAGGAGCGCACTACCCCTCTGCCCCCCGCGAACCACCAGCCGAGGGGGACGAAGGCTACAACTAGCGTTACAAACACGGCCACAGTCGGGAACGCCAGCAGCGTGAGCGCGGCAAGGAAAACCCCCGCCAGCAGGGTAGCAGGACGCCAGCCCTTCAGAGAAATAGCCAGTACAAACGCTACGAAGCCCGCCGCAAGCCACTGAGCGAAAATAGTCGGCAAGATCCCGTAGGAGAACGCGCGGAAAGCCAGGGGCATGGCCGCATACAGGCAGGCAGCCGTCAGGGAGGCCCTCCTGGACGCACCGGCTCGCATCGAAAACCAATAAACGAGCGGCACAAGGCTAGCGTCGAGGAAGCAAATGAGCCATTTGACTAATGTCTCAAGGTCAAAAGGAGGTACGCTAAGCGCTGCCGCTACCATGTAGAACAGAGGCGACTTGGGTATCAGCAAGGACATGCCCCACTCCGGCGGCACTTCACTCAGGCCCCCTGGAAAGTAGAGAGCCTGCCAGTCACCCGCGAGCAGGGTGCGCAGCCACTTCATATGGTACGGCATATCGATAATCACCGACTGGGGCAGCGCCATACCACCGAACCGCACACCAAACGCCAACGCGACCACCAGCGCCAGCAGCCTGGCATCTCGCCGTCTCATGCCCGCGAACAACCTGGAAAACGTGAGCTCTGCAACAATCAAGATCACGAGCATGCTCGCCAGGGTCGTAGCTGCGTGCGGCACCACCGATGATGCCGCCGTGTGGCTCGCCGCGAGCAGCAGACAAAGTGCGGCGCCCGCCGCCAGGGCCGGAACCATCGCGCGCGGCCTCACTGCCGCAAGGCGGCTCGCACCCAACAACGCGCGCCCCCCGAACAGGTAGACGAGCAGGGTGCTCAACGTGATGAAGGCGACCGTCGCCAGCGAGGGCCAGATGAAGCCTCCCTCCCGTGCCTGCTCGAGCACCACCCTGTCTACCTTCAGCCCCTTCGCCTCGCCTTCTTCGCCCGGCGCCCTGTACTCGGACGCGCGAAACTCCACCACCGTGTCGCGAGACGAGAGCGCGGCAGGGTGGCGCTCGTCAATCGAAAAGCTCAACTCGCGCCAGCCGGGTCCAACCTCCGCGGCAAAGAACTTTTCACCGTTGACGAATACCTCGATAGGGGCAGGTCGCGCCGCGTCGAGCGTAGCGGTCAAAGTGAAGGGACGAGAGCCGCCCGCGCCGGGAAAGGTCACGTAACCGTATACGTCGGACCACCTGTAGGTGCGGCCCGGCTCATCAAGGCGCGCGTGGAAGTTGCGCGTGTAAGCCTGGTCCTGGCGCGAGCCGACATCCACCACGTAGGTAGCAGGACGCTGGTAAGCCGCCACAGACGCTGCCGCCATCAGCACAAGCACAGGCCATACACCCCACCAGCGTAGTAACCCCAGCGCGCAGACCGCCTCGTTCCGCAGCCATCCCCAGGCGGCCCTGAACCGCGGCAGCGCTCTACCCGTCGCCCGTGCTGGGTCTCGCGTGCTACTTGAAGGCATAGGTGATCCTGTATTGCCACAGGTTTAGCGCCTCGAACGCGAAGAAGGCAAGCACCAGGCAGACCAGCAGCGGCCCCGCCCAGCCCCGCCTCCAGAACCTGGAGAGTACCAACGCGCTTCCCAGGCACACCAGGGGCAAAGCGAACAGCGCGTACCGCACGTAAAGGTTCATCGTCCAGCCCACCAGCGCGAACGCGAGCACGGCCCCACCCCAACCGAGGGCTGTCAGCACCAGCATCCGCCGCCCCACCGCCCACCGCCCCAGCGAGCGGCGCATGGGCCATATGGAAGCAAACCCCAGCAGCGCCGCGCCCATGGGCCACACCCTGTAGTAAGCCTGCGCCTCGTTCCAGAAGCCCAGCAGGCCGCCCACCAGCCAATCGCTGCGAGACTCGGCGTAGCGTACTATCAGCCCCAGGCTCCGGTCCGATACCGACCCTCCCACCAGCAGGTGCACCGCTCCGGGCGTTGCCTGGGCTGCGCGTTCGGCCCGAATCTGTTGCAGTGTGTCCAGCATGTCCGCCGCGAAGTGGCCGTAGTACAGCACGTACGCCAACCCGACACCCAACAACAGCGCCGACAGCACCCACACCCCCACCGGGACCGCTTGCTTCACCCCAAGCATAGTCCTCCGGCCAAAAGCGGCCCACAGCAGCCCCGTCAGCCCTACCGCCAGCCCCGTAAGCTGTACCACGCCCGGGTGGCTGAGTAGCGCGAGCAGCAGCAGCAGCAAGAGCGCCCAAAAGCCCGGCCTCGATGGCCTCAGGTAGCGGTAGCACGTCACCAGGAGCGTCAGGGCGCAGAGGGCGAAGAACTCTCCGAACAGGTTCGATGTGATGCCCCACGAGTACGGCAGCACGGCGATGGGCACAACCACATAGAGCGTAGCGGCAAGCAGCCCTGCTCGCCCCTCGCCCGTAGCGGCCCTCGCGGCCAGGTACAGCAGCCCCGCCCCCAGCGTGCCCAGCGCCACCGTGAATAGCCGTATCACCAGCAACTGGTCGTTCAAAAGCCATTGCAACGGCAGCATGAACACATAGGGCGTCGGCAGGTAGAAAGTCTCGTGGCCGCCCCACTCGTCCGACCTGATGGTGAACAGAAGCTGCCCGGTCTGCACCGTGTCGAACCTGTGGCTGTGAAATGCCAGGTCGATGATGTTGATGAGCGGGTGTAGCTGCCCCGCGAGACGCACCACAAACGCCAGCAGCATCACGCTCAGCAACACTCGCTGATCGAGCGCGGGCCATCGCGCGCGCGCCTGCCGCTGCACGAGCCAGCCCGCCCCCGCCACAAGGCCCGTGAAGACCGCCCCGGCTAGCAGCGCCTGCGGCCAGACCTCGTACCACCGCCCCGACGTGAGCCAGAGCCGGTTCGACACGATCAGCCACCCCGCGAGCAGCCCCACAAGGGTGGACCCGGCGGCCACCGCTCCCACTCCCCAGCCAAGCGCCGCCAGGAGCACGCCCATCAACGCCGCCGCGCTCACCAGCCCGACTACCACGCGCAAAGGCGGCTCGATGAAGCGGTCGGGGTTCGTGCCCGGCGCCACCAGCGCGCCCGTGACGACCACCCCCAGCGGGCGCGGGTTGGGGTCGCCGGGAGGCACAAACGTGTTACTCGACAGCCTCATCACCAGCGTGCCGTCGCTTACGTCGTCCCTCGACACCTGGAATGCGTAGTTAGTCAGTTGCGGCGCAGGCTCCACGTCCAGCACGGTGCGCCCTCCAACGTCCACCACGAGCCTGGCGGGTTCCTGCCCCTCCGGCCGGAAGCCGCTCACAGTCAGAATTACGCTGAAGTCCTGCCTGCCCACGTCTCGCAACGTGATGAACGACTCCTCTGTGGTCCACCTGAACGCCTGCCGGACCTCCCCCGGCATCTGCTCGGGCGTGTTGAAGCCACGCACGATTGAGGTATCCGGCGGTGTGCCTATACCAATCGCGTAACTCGGCCGCGCCTGGTAGGCGAGCAACACCAGCGCCAAAGTCGCCAAAACCCCGGCGAACACGCCCGGGTTCAGCAGCCGCCTGAGTAGATTGTAGCGTCTGGTAACCCTCACCGTTCTAAGTCCACAATCCTGAATCTGAGGTCCCAAATTCACTTGAACTGGTAGCTGATTCTATAATGCCACAGCAACACGGCCTCAAAGGCGAAAAACACCACCACCAGCACCGGCAACAGGCGTCCCATTCTGCCCCTGCGCCAGACCGCCGAGAGCAGCAGCCCGGCCCCCAGGGCTATAACCGGCAGGGCCGACAGCATGTAGCGCACGTACACACTGGTGGCCCAACCCACCACCGCGAACAGCGCCACAACCCCCAACCATACGCCACCCGCTAGCACAAACCGCAGCCGCGCGGAACCGCCCCTGGCACCCAACAACCTCTTCGCGGGCCAGACCAGCGCCAGCCCCAACAACGCCGCTAGCACCGGCCACCCACGATAGTAGGCCACGCTCTCGCGCCACACGCCTTCCAACCCCCCGAGCACCCACTCGCGCCGGTTGTGCACCTCGCGGTTGATGAGGCCCAGGCTCGCGTCCTCCACCGAGCCACCCACCACCCGGCTGAAGCCCTCCCCCTCGCTCGCCTGCGCCCTCTCCGCACCAATCCGCGCCAGGCTGTCCAGCATCTGCCCCGTGAAGTGATGGTAGTAGACCGTGTACGAGATGACGGTAGCAAGCGCCAGCGACACCAATAACCACGCACCCGCCCGCGACAAGGGCCGCCTGCTCGCCACCCACACGCCCCCAATCAAGGCAAAAGCCAATCCGGCCACTGCGACCACGCCCGGGTGGCTGAGCAAGGTAATAGTCAGCAGTGCAACGAGCGCCCAGAAGGTCGGCCGCGCGGGGGCGAGCTTCCCGGCGCTGCCCAGCGCCACCGCCAGCGAGCACAACAGGAAGAACTCACCGAACACGTTCGGAGTGATACCCCAGGAGTATGGCAGCACGGACATGGGCAGCGTGACATACAGCAGAGCAGCAAGGATCCCCGCCCTCCCATCCCGAAGCAGCCTCCGGGCGATGTAATAGATGGGCAGCACGCCTGACGTGCCGAGCAGGACCGTTAGCACCCGCAACGCCAGCCTGCCGTCGCCCAGCAGCCAATCAAGGGGCGTGGCGAACAGGTAGGCCGTCGGGAGGTAGAAGGTCTCATGCCCGGTGCCGCCGAACTCGGCCGGGGCGTTGGTGAACAGAAGCTGCCCGGTCTGCACCAGCTCCAGGTGGTTCAGGTGGAAGCCGAGATCGTACACGAATATCTGCGGGTGTAGCTGTCCCGCCAGCCTCACCACAAACGCGGCCAGAAACACGGTAAGCAGCGACATGCGCTCCCTACCCGGCCAGGCGACCCCGCCCAGCCGGAGCACCCACTTGCCCGCCAGCCATGCCAGCCCCACTCCCGCCCAGCCCAGCAACACCACGCCCGGCCAGGTCGCGTACCATTCGCCCGTGGTGAGCCACAGCCGGTCGAACACCAGCAGCCCGCCCGCCAGCACGCCGGGCACGCTCGCCCCAAACCCCACCGCCTCCGGTCCCCACCCCACCACGGCCAGTAGCACCCCCAGCAAACAGGCCGCGAGGAGCACCGAAGCCAACAGCGCCGGCGCTGGCACAATGAACCCCGGCGCGCCGGTCGCCGGCTGTACCCCGATACGGGTCACAATAATGCCCAGTTCCCGCGTGTCGCCAGCCACCTGGAAAGTGTTGCTGGTAAGCGCCAAGGTGAAGCTGCCGCTCTGAGGATGGAGCAGGGCTTGAGGGACAGCGAAAGTGTAGGTCTGCACGCCGGGCGGTGGCTCGACGGTGAGCAGCGTTTGGCCGCCAACCTGCGCGGTGAGCAGGGGAGGCGGGGTGCCGGGCGGGCGAGAGCCGTTGACGGTGAGGGACACGGAGTAGGGCTGCGCTCCCGGGTCGCTGAACGTGACGCGCCCGTAGCTCCCCAGCCAGCGGAAGGTCTGGTAGCCCAGCTCTACCCCCTCCGGCACGCGCTCCGCTCCGCTGAATCCGTCGAGTAGGGGCGCATCCGTGGGCGAACCGACCACTACCTCATACGATGGCCGCGCCTGGTAGCACACAACGACCAGCATGCACGCGACGAGCGCACCCACAAAGATGCCGGGGTTGAGCAAGGCTGTCAGCGGGCGGCCTCGTCTCACCGCACGCCGCTCCCCCTGTCGCTTTCGTTGTTCTTCCCGTACAGCGTGACAAACTCGTTGAACCAGAGCTGCTCGCCCGGCGAGTAGCCATAAGGAGCCGGGTCCTCCCCGGTCCACAGCAGACCGAAGTCGGCCCTACTCCCATCAACCGGGGCCTGTATCAGCTGGCCGAACGTCAGGCGCGGGTCGCCGTACTGCGGGTGGTCGCGCAGGTAGAAGGCCATAGCGGCCATGTACCCGCCCGCCACGTTCTCGTTCTCCTGGCGCGCGGGGTCGTTCTCTATGCCGCCAAGCTGTAGCGACGTGCCGGGCGGTAGCTGTCCTGCCAACTGTTCGGCGTCGGTGGGCCCGGTCAGGCGGTAGACGCGGTCGCTGCCGAAGTCCTGCACCAGCTTGAAATCGGGCAGCACCTTGCCCTCGGCATGGGTCGAACGCCACTCGAACTCCTCAAGCTGCGGCCCGCTCAGGTTCGCCAGGTGCGCCACCACGTATTCGACCCCCAGCGCCTTCAACGCCCCTAGGCTGCGTGGGCAGGGGAAGCACCGCTCGGTTTCCAGCACCAGCGCCGAGTAGGCGAAGGGGCGAATAGTGGTGCTGCCGTTGATCGTGTCGTGCCAGTGGTACACGCTGTAATACTGGTACAGGTTTGCCATCTCCACGCTGGGGTCGCCCCGCTTGTAGTGCGTCATGGGGTATTCGAGGATGACCGTGTGGGGCTGCTGCCCGAGCCAGGTGTAGACGGCGGGCACAGCCTCCCTGGTGCCCACCGGCTGCATGCTGATGGGCGCGCTCCAGCTTTCCGCCACGGGCAAGAACGCGACCAGCCCCGCCACGACAGGCACCAACCCGCGCGCCAAACTATGCCCCCTCACGCGCCCGGCCAGGCTCCTCAACAGGAACAGCGCCCCGATCCCCGCGAGCACCGCCAGCGCCAGCGCCGTAACTATGCCAATCCTCGTGACCACCCGCATGCTCTGGAATCCCGGCACCCACTCGTGCAGGAACAGGTACGGTAGGGGCATCACGCGCTGTATGGCGGCGGGGTCGTAGTTCGATGGTGCGTACCAGGGTTGCAGGCTCGGCCCCAGCGACAGCACGGCGGAGATGAGCGCGATTAGCCCGTAGAACCCCGCGTGCAACCTGAGCGAGCCTTTCACCGCCTGGCCCGGCACAACTACCCCCCGCCGCATCGCCAGGACAAGCCCCGCAACCGCCAACCCCAGCACCAAGAAGCCGGGAAAGGCCGCGCGCTCTATCGCCCAGGGGCCGGGGTCCGCGAAAGGTGCCAGTAGGGCGCGGTAAGCAGGGCTGCCCTTGAACACAGCCAGGAAACTCGCCAGGGTGTTGGAAAAGCGTTCGGCCTCAAAGATGCTGCGGCTGAACTCGAACTGCCCCTGGTCTCTGACATATGGTATAGCGATAGGGAGGATGAACACCAGCGAACCCGCCAACCCCGCCCCCGCTTTCAGGAGGAAGGACAGAGAAAATACCCGGCGTTGCGCCAGCCCGTAGTAGACGACGAACAGCCCCAGCAGCATCGCGGTGTAAAAGGCCAGGTAATGCCCGGAGAGGGCCTGCAAGGTGAAGAAGCCCCCCAGCGCCACCGCCCAACCCCACTCCCGCGTCCACAGCAGCTTGTAGGCGGCCAGCAGCACCAGCGGCATCCACTGCGTGTTGTCCAGGGTGATGTGCGGCAGGTGATTTATGCGGTAGAAACAGAACGCGAACGCCGTGCCCGCCACGACCCCCGCCCAGCTACTGCCCGTCAACTCGCGCACCAGCAGCCACGTAGCCCAGCCTGACAGCACGAAGCTGAGGAAAAGTATCAGGTTGTGGCTGAGCACCGGGTTGCCGAGCACGAAGTAGAACGGCGCGGCCAGCACCGCCTGCGCGAACGAAAGCTCATCGAAAGTGAGCGTGCCCCGGAATGGGTACATGATGTTGCTGTTGAACAGGTCGAGCGGCTGGGTTGCCAGGGCGTGCGCCTGCCAGGCCATCGCCCACACGCTGTAGAGCGGGTCGCCCTTGTCCATGACGTACCCGCCCAACTGCGGGAACATCGGCCAGGTGGCGACAATCGTGAGCAGGGTGAACGCCCCCAGCACTACCAGGTGCGGCACCAGCCTCGACAGCCGCGAAGGGCGCGAGGGCGCGACAAGGCTGGCGCTATCAGGCTGGACCGCCTGGGCCGGTTGGCGCTCGACCACGCCCGTATTCGCGAATTGCAAGCGACCTACTTTCATGTACCGTTCCGGCTCTCCAGGCGTTCCCTTACCCTCTGCAGGACACTCAGCAACGTAGCGGCACCTTTCTCCCACTGGAAGTGGCTGCGCACAAAGCTGGCACCTGCCCTCCCCATCGCCCTGGCAGACTGCGGGTCCGACATGAGGCCGGCCACCGCGCCACCCAGCGCCTCCGGCGTGGCGGGCACAAGGTAGCCGCTCCTGCCGTGCTGCACCGTGTCGCACGGTCCGCCCTCGTTCACCGATACCACCGGCAGCCCAAGCCCCAGCGCCTCTATCACAGACAAGCCGAAGCTTTCCTCCCGCCCCGTGTGCACGTAGACGTTCCCCAGTGCGTAGTGCGCGGGAAGCTCGTCCTCCGGCACTGCCCCCGTAAACACCACATCCTCGCCCACTGTCATACCCAACGACGCGGCGAGCGTTTCGAGCGAATCCCGCTCCGGTCCGCCGCCTACCACCAGGGCTACCGCACCGGGCACCTTCCTGGCCGCCTCGCGCACAGCTTGTATGAAGAGGTCTATGCGCTTTCTCGGGTGCAGGTGATTTACCGTAACTGCAACTGGCTTGCCTCGCAGCCCGTAGCGCTCCCTGAGTGCCTCAACCGTGCCGGCATCCGGCTCTCGAAAGTCCATGCCGTGCTCTATCACCATGGCCTTGCGCTTGTAGGCGTTCCAGATGCGCCGCGACCCATAGGGGCTATTGGATAGCACCCGGTGGGCCGAGCGTACCATCGCCTGGTCCAGCCGCCGGTAGATGTGAAACGCCGGTGATACGAGGCGGCCCAGCACCCCCAGCCGCGAAACGATGTCGCCCGTGTCGCTGTAAATGAACCGGGGCGGCTCGAAGCAGAAGTAGAGCACGGGCACCCGCCTGCCAAGCAAGGGTAGCCATATCCTCCGCGCGAACCACATGGCAGGCACGCTCGGCGGCCCGAAAAACACCACCCCGCTGAGCTTCTTGCGGGGTATACCCAGGGCTAACGCCGGGCCAAGCGCGTACTCCACGGCGGCGTCGATGTAGTGGTTGCCCGTCAGTTGTTGCGGCACCCCCGACTCGATCAGCCCCACCCCTTCACCGAGCGCGGGCAGGCATTCCTCAGCAATGTGGTGGGTCAGCAAGACCACCTGCTCCCGCCCCTCCAGCGCCTTCGCCGTAGAGCTTGCCAGCTTCAGGATTAGCCGCTCGGCCCCCGTGAGCTTCTTTAGCTGGGGGTAGAAGAAGACCAGGGCCAATCAGCTACGCTTCCCGGGCAGTTCGGCTTCTTCTTCCAGCATGATCGGGATGCCCTCTCGCACCGGGTACGCCCTCCCGCACTGCTCGCACACCAGCCGGTCGCCCTCCAACGTCACCTTGGCCTTATCGACTGGGCAGACCAGTATTTCCAACAGCTCGCGGGGCACCGTGGCCTCGTTTGACATAGCATTTACTCCTGTGCGTTCACCTGGGAACGTAAATATTCTCAACGTTGCGCTGATCAAGTTTATAATTATCCCGCAGCGCCTGCAAGATTCCCGGCGATACGTCGCCCGCGCCGGGGTCGGGCGCGAATATGTCTATCCGCAGTATGACCTGCGCGAAGCCCTTGCGCCGTATCTCCGCCACTAACTTGCTCTCGTCCCAGCGCCCGTACTGGGTAGCGTGGGTCTGCGTGTACGGATCGGTGGTCCACAGCCGCTTGCCGGTCGTCAGCAGCAGGCCGACGTTGTCCGAGTAGGCCGGGCCGCCGTTGTTCGTCACGTATTGGAATATGTTGCGCATCCCCTCGTACTTGCCGGCCTCCAGCGGGCTGAAAGAGGCCCGCAACCATTCCGGTGCAGAAAATAGGGATGGAACCCAGAGTAGTGCGACCAGGGCAACGCCCGCCCCCGCCAGCTTCAGGCCGAGGTACTCCGCGCGCCGCGCCATGCCCGCCGCCAGCCCCAGCCCCAGCCCGCCCGCCGCCGCCCAGTCGAGCAGGTGGTTGTGGTTGCCGCCCAGCGTACCCGTGCCTATAGATACAAAGACGCTCGTGCCCGTGTAAGCCAGCAGCAGGATAGCGCCCCTGTGTAGCGCATCCAGCCTTGCCCCCCGCCGCCAAACCCGCAGCCACAGCGACCGCAGCCCCACAAGCAGCACCGCCAGCAGGCCGGGCACCAGGAACACCGCGTAGCTCTCCACGAAGTTGCTTACGTACAGAGCGAAGCGGTCGGGCATCCAGGGGAGAGAATGCACGGGGTCAGGCAGGCCAGGAATGTGGAACGTCCCCTGGTGGTAGTAGTAGCCACCCCCCGTCAGCCAGGTGAGCGCGGCGCTTGGCACGAGGGCACCTACAGCGTACGCTCCCGCGAACCCCAGGCCGGTGCTGGGCCGCGTCACCAGCAGCCAGAAGATGCCCGCCCCCGCCGCGGCTATCGCCGTCTGCTTGGTGTAGAACGCCGCCAGGAAGAAGGCGAGCGCCCACCACGCCTGCTTCTCGGGCCGGGCGGCGAGCCACCATAGCCCCGCCAGGCCGAGCGCCACCGCCATCATGTCCGGCTTGACCAGGCTGCCCCAGAACGTCACCACCCCCAGCGACCACCAGGCGGTCGCCCCGATAGCCCCCGCCAGCCTGTCCCGCGTGAGGGCCACCACGATGCCGAATATCGCCACCCCCACGAAGATCGTCGCCAGTATAGAGAGCGTGCGGCCTACTTTGAAGGTAGGCTCGGCCCCCGCCAGGTGCTGGCCCGGCAGGACGAGCAGGTAGAACAGCGGCGGGTAGGGCGCGGAGATGAACAGGTCAGGGCCGGGCACGTCGAAGATAGACACTCCCCGGTCCAGCAACATCGTCTCGGCAACGATCATGCCCTCGGACTCATCGAACTGGAACGGGTAGGCCCACATCTGCGCCGACGTGGCGGCCGAAAAGAGACTCTTCACGACCAACCCCACGAGGAGCAGCACCAGCAGACCTGTCAGCGCCCAGCCAGCCGTCCGCCACACGTCCGCCTTGCCTGCCTCGGACGTAGCCCGCTTGCTATCTAGCTCCTGCCGGTCGCTCACCGCTGGCATCCGCTTACCCAGGCAATCTGCACTCCCACCAGCCGGGGATCGCTACCCGACACGACGAAAGGGCGCACGTCAAATACAAGACCACTAATCGTACTGGCAGGAGAAGATGGGACCCTGGTGGCCGACCATTCCGGCGAGTTCGAGAGCTCCATCTTCACCAGCCCCGGCATACTGCCCCCCTGGGCGTCTGTTGGCGTCAAAGTCACCTCGGCCGGTGGCAAGCCGGACGGCCGCCAGCCGTTCCAGTCGAGAGTACACAGCCCGCCCGAGATGCCCCGCACCTCCGCCCGGTCGAGGCTCCACCGGAAGGCTCTCCCGTTCGCGTCCTTCTCGGGGCCGTGAAATCCTCTCACATACCCTACATCAAGACCGCTCCCCAGTTCGAGGCTTTGCACGCTTTCGGGCCGCAGGTGGTCCCAGGCCCAACGCAACGCCTCGTCCCCCGCCACCTGCACCACCCTCGCATTGAAAAACGAGCGGGCGGTATCGAGGTTGCCCTGCAAACGCGCGGCCTGCCCCCTCAGAATGGGAGGCTCGTAACGGTCGTCCGGCTCGGCCGGCCTTAGCGCCGACATGGCCTCTTCCGCGCTCCCCTGCTGGAGGAGGGCGGCTGCCAGCCCGTAGCGCGTATCGGCAACGTTGAGGTCGGCCTGCCGGTAACTCGCCGCCGCCTCCCGCGCGCGGCCCTCGCCCAGCAAACGCTCGCCCTCTCGGAAAGGTGCCTGCCGCTGCCAGGCAGCAATCCCCTTCAACGTATCCTCAACCGGCACGTTCAGACCGACCACCGCCACTATCGCCAGCACGGCGGCGGCAGACGACACACGCGTGAGCAGGTTCGTCCCACGCCAATCGCCCCCTCGTGGCAGCGCAGCCATGCCCAGCCCCGCCCACGGCAGCAAAGAGGCCACCACGGGCATGCGGAAGCGCGTAACCGCGAAGAACACGAACGACATCACCACCCACAGCAGCACCCAACCTGCCGTGAGCCACTTCAGCGGCGTTGGCTTCGTCAGCGCGAACCCAAGCACCGCAAGGAGCAGAATGGCGATATATAACAAGCTGTCCAGCACAACCAGGAGCGCCAGATGCCACGCGGGCACGCGCCCCGAGGGGTAGCCGCGCACCGCGTTCTCCTCCGCGCTCAGTGAGGGCTTCCACAGGTCGAGCGATTCCTTTAGGCCCTTCCCGGCGAAAGCCGCGGGGTCGGCGGCAATCGTCTCCCAGGCGCGGGCGAAAGCGTAGTCCTGCCGCTCACCCTGCCCCGCGACGGCGCGCAACTCAGCCTGCATCCTCGGCTCGTCGCGCACCCCGAGACTCGCCAGCCAGAGGTTGTACCCGCCCGTCGTGTCTACCGGGATAAAGCGGTGGTACGCCGAGTAGTTGCGCACCGACCACGGCGCCAGGGTAGCCAGGGCCACCAACACCAACAAGCTAAAGGGTACAAGCTTCCTACCCGGCGGCCAGTCGCGCGGGAGGCTAAGCAACAGCCAGAGCGCGGCGATGAAAATGAAAGCTATGGCCGTCGAGCGCGTAAGGGTAGCACAGCCAAGTAACAGCCCCGCACCGGCCAGCCACATGTAAGCCGTGCGCGACCCTCCCCGCACCAGCGCCTGCCGCCCCTTCCAGATTGCCAGCAGAGCAAACCCGAAGAACCCCAGGAACAACGTCTCTGACACCAGCAGCCCCGCGAACAGTGAGAACGGCAGGTACAGCGCCCCCAACCCCAGCGTCCACCTCGCCCCCGCCCTACCCCCCACCTCCCAAGCCAGCAGCCCGAACGGCACCAGCGATGCGGCGCTAATCACCGATTGCACCAACAGCACCGGCACGTACTCGTAATTGCCGCCGCCCATCCCGAAAAGCCCGCCCAGGAACAGTACGTAAACAGGGGGCCGCACCCAGGTGAAGTCATTGTAGAAGGCGAAGCCCCGCCCTTCCGCGAATACGTGGGCCGCGCTGAAATACTCGCGCTCGTCAATGACAAAATCGAGGGGTGGGTGCCCGCCGGGGTGCAAAGCGAGGCTGTAGAGCACGCGCACGCCGAGAGCCACGGCCAGCAGCGCCCATGCGAGCGGGTCTTTCCATAAAGAGTAGGGGGGTGCGCTATCTACAGGCGCGAAGGCGGGTTGGCGGGTGCCGGTGGTGCCGTTACTGCGCGCCTTCAATCTGGTTCCCGGCAGCCTCGCCGTGCCGCTTGCTCTTGCGGCGGCGGCTCGAAGCTGCATGGTAGAGGTTCTCGAAGGTGCGCGCGGTCGTGTCCCAGTTCAGGTCGTCCTCCACGCGGCGGCGGCTGGCCTCCCCGTATTGCTGGCGCAGGTCGGGTGCCCTCAGCAGCAGGTTGATAGCCGCCGATAGCTCCCCCGGCTGCTTCTCCGGCACCACCAGGCCGTTCTCGCCGTCCTTCACCGCGAGCGGGATGCCCGCCACGTTGGTCGCGACTACCGGACGAGCCGAGGCCATCGCCTCAAGCAGCGTGTTGGGCAGCCCATCGACGTTCCCCTGCTGGTCCACTACGGAGGGCAGCACGAAGAGGTCGCAGCCGCTGAAGTAGAGCGGCAGTTTGTCGCGCGACACCCAGCCCGGCATAATTACCGACTTCTCGACCCCCAACTGCCGCACCAGCGACACGAGCTTGCTTTCCAGGTCGCCGCCCCCCGCCAGCACGATCCGAGCGTTCGGGTGCTCTCGCAACACGGCGGGCAAGGCCCGAATGAGGTACTCAAACCCCTTCTTGTAGACCATACGCCCCACCGCGAAGATGACCACCGAGTCTTCCGGCAACCCCAGTTCCTTGCGCAGCAGAGGCCCTGCCCCCTCGATACGTGTGAACTTGCTGGGATCGACGCCGTAAGGCACCAGGTGGCAGCGGTTGGCGGGAGCGCCTAACCGGGTGGCCCTGTCACGCAAATCGTCGCTGGGTGCCGTGATGGCACTCGCGGCCCTGAAGACCCGCCGCGCTATGGAGGAAATGAGGCGGCTATGCTCCGCGATGAAGATATCGGACCCGTGCAGGCTCACCACCAGCGGCAGCCTCCGCAAACGCGCCACCAACCCCGCAACCGGCCCGTTGGGCACCACCCAGTGAGCGTGCATGATGTCGAACTTGATCTGCCGGGTGAGTTGAAGGAGCGACCACAGGCTGCTGGCGAAAACCACGGGAGTGAGCGGAAATATGGCCCCCTTGACCCTCACGTCGGCTTCCAACGCCTCCGCATAACCCCAGATGTTGAGGTGCCTCAGGGGGGCGTACTTGAAGAAATGCAGGTGCACGCCTTTCTCCACCGGGGCGCGCTTGAGGTCGGGGTGATACGGGGCCAATACGTGGACTTCGTTACCACGGGCCGCGATGCTGGCCGCAATCGACTCGATGAACGGTGCGGTAACATCTCCCTCGTACTTGGGATAGGAGCTTGTTACCATGAGTATCTTCATAGCTCTGGGTGATTCCTACGCAGGGTTGGTCTCCGTCCACCGACCGGGCACGCTGACCATTATACAGCATATACCCGCCGCCCGCCGCAGGCACGCCTGCCCCGTCCCACGCAGCCGGTAGCTACTTCAAAGCGCGCACGAAGCCGATGAGGTCGTCCAACTCGACGTCGGTGATCTCTTGTTCGGTGAAGCCTGGCATGCGCGACTTACCGTGCCGCACGATGTCGCGCACCTGGTCGTCGGAGAGGCCGGGAAGGGCGCGGATGAGAGAAGGCCCCGCGCCCAGGCCCCCGCCTGGGTGGCAGGTGTTGCAGTACCGCCCGAACACCACCTCACCCGACCGGGGAAGCGTGCCCGAGCCCCCGCCGCTGTCGCAAGCCGCCAGCACGACGGGCACAAGCAGGGCCAGCAAGCAGAGGAATGCCGCGAGGATGAAGCGTCCGGGCTTGTGCATTGAGGGGTTATTAGAGGGCATGGTGTGTCTCGCCAGTAAAGACATGGGGCAGGACGGAGGCTTTCAGCGCGGCGTGTTGTTGCCTTCCCTCGCGCCGCCCACATTGTACATTCGTGCCCCGTCCCGGTCAAGCGCCGACAGTCCCAATCAGGTTGCAGCCCCCAGTGGGTAGGCAGGCGGCATAGCCCTGTGGCTAAAGCCACGGGCTGGCAAGAGGCAAAGTCCCCTCCGGGGACTAAGGAACATGATGTAGTCTCCGAAGGAGACTTTGCCCCTTGCCAGCCCGTGGCTTTAGCCACAGGGCGTCACCTCAGGGCAAAGCCACTATTGCCGGTTCCACCCCTCCGCTTCAGCAACTCCGCAGAAGATTTGCGAATTTGACCTATACCCTCCTATCCTTTGCGCCGGCGCGTCGTTATAACCTGTGGAACGGCTTGATGAGTGCGCCCCTCATCTCTCCGTCGAGGGCAGCCGGGGCATATACGCTCGACTTACGAGTGCATCTGCCTCGGCCAGCCCAGACCTTCTCCTCCCGCACGCTTACTCACTTCATAGACAGCGTTCTCCCACTCCGTCGCACCCCACAAGAGGGTAATATCATGGACCACTCTTACGAGCACAATGTCCCCCAACAACTTGTAGGTTTCGCCGCCACCGGCCTCGGCAAGGTGGCCCTCACCCTGAGCACCCTCAGCCTCCTTGTCGGCGGCCTCCTCGTTTCCGTCTGCTCTCGCTAATAAAGAGACGGAACCGCCAGGACGCCAAGAGTGCGCCAAGATAACTGAGATTCGGCTACAAGGGAAGGACCAGAGCACGAAATGACGTGCTCTGGTCCTTCTGCTTAAAACACCCTCATCTTAATCTTGGCGCGCTCTTGGCGTTCTTGCCGTCTTGGCGGTTCCGTCTTCTGTAACTATCGCCGCTCTACACCCAGGCTTATGGCAGCCCCGCCGAGTTGCTCTTCTTGCGTGAAGGCACCTTCCGGCGCGGCCCCCTCCACCAGGGCGTTCGACAGGGTTTCGGCGCGGATGTACTCTCCGAAGTTCTCTACCGCGCCCCGCAGCAGGCCCCCGTCCCCGTTGTTGCTGCAACCTTCGCCGTTCAGGCGGAAGTAGGTCGTGATGCGGTCGCTCACGTCGAAGTCGGCCGACTTGCGCATGTCGTTGATGACGCGCACCAGGTCGCGAGCCATGCCTTCTTGCAGCAAAGGCTCGTCCAGGTGCGTGTCCAGCGCGACCACCAGGCCGCCCTCCTGCGCCACCGCGAAGCCCTCTCGTTCGCGCGTCTCCACGACAAGCTCGCCGGGGAGCAACTCTACCGGCTCTTCCTCGCCCTCCAGTTGCACCCGCACCGTCTGCTCCTGCGATACGGCGGCGGCAACTTCGGCGGGGTCGGCCTTGGCGAGCGCCTGCCGTATTGCATTGAGACGAGCGCCGTACTTGGGGCCGAGCAGGGCGAAGTTCGGTTTGATGACGAACGTGATTAGCTCGCCCACCTGGTTGGTAAGGGTGAGGTTCTTCACGTTCAACTCCTCAAGCACCTGCTGGACGATGCGCTCCACCGCCTCCTCGTCACGCCGCGAGGGCGCGCGCACCACCATCTCGCGCAGCGGCTGGCGCACCTTGACCCCCTCCTTGTTGCGCGCCGCCCGCCCCAGGCTCACGATCCGCTGAGCGAGCGCCGTGTCGGCCAGTAGCTGGCGGTCTATCAGCGACTCGTCGGCCTCAGGGTAGTCGTTGTGGTGCACGCTCTCAGGCTGGCCGTCGCGGTTGCCGCCCCTCACCACGAGGTTCTGGTACATCTCCTCCGCCAGGAAAGGCATTACCGGTGCCAGTAGCTTCGATAGCGTCACCAGCACCTCGTACAGCGTCGAGTAGGCCGACAGCTTGTCGCTGTCCGATTCGCTCTTCCAGAACCGGCGGCGCGACCGTCGCACGTACCAGTTCGACAGGTCGTCCACGAAAGCATCCACGTTGCGCGTCACCGCGGCGGTATCGAAGCTGTCAAGCTCCGCCCGGCATAGCTGTATAAGCTCGTGCAGGCGCGCCAGTATCCAGCGGTCGAGCTCGGCCCGCTCCCTCACCGGCACCGCCGATGCGGAGGGGTCGAAGCCGTCCAGGTTGGCGTACATGACGAAGAAGCTGTAGGTGTTCCAGAGCGTGAGCAGGTTGCGCTTGACCTCTTCGGCCAGGTTGTAGCCGAAGTTCATGTTCTGGGTGATGTTGGCCCCGGCGTAGAGCCAGCGCATCACGTCGGCCCCCATCTTCTCGGCGGCCTCGTCGAACCAGATAGCGTTGCCCCACGACTTGTGCATGGCGCGGCCCTTCTCGTCGTGCACCTTCTCGTAGGTAAGCACCTGCTCGTAGGGCGCGGTGTCCTCCAGCGTCACCGACATAAAGAGCATCGAGTAGAACCACAGCCGGATCTGCTCGCGCATCTCGCTCACCCAGTGCGCCGGGAACCACTTGCTCCAGTACTCCGGGTTGGACCTGTAGTCCAGCGTCGAGAAGGCCACTATGCCCGCGTCCAGCCACGCATCGCCCACCTCGGGTATGCGCGAAACCGTCTCGCCACAACTAGGGCACTTTATCTTCACCTCGTCCACCCACGGTCTGTGTAGCTCCGGCAGCGCGTCCACCACCTCGGGGTTTATCGCCCTGTCCCGCAGCTCCTGGCGCGAGTTCACCACCGTCACCGTATCGCAATGCGCGCACACATAGAAAGGCAGCGTGAGACCCCAGAATCGCTTGCGCGATATGTTCCAGTCGCCCATGTTGGTCAGCCAGTCGTCCATGCGCTTGCCCGCGTACTCCGGCGTCCACTTCACCTCCCCGGCTGCGCGGCGCATCCTCGGCCTGATCTCGTCCACGCCTATGTACCACTCGGTAGCCAGGCGGAAGACAAGCTCCGTGTTGCAGCGCCAGCAGGTCGGGTAGCTGTGGGTGTACTCCTCAAGATTGTAGAGCACGCCCTTTGTGCGGAGCGAGTCGAAGATCTTCGGCGCGACCTCCGTTACGTGCTGCCCGCTCAGCCACCCGAACTTGCCCGTGTAATTCCCCGCCTCGTCCAGCGGCACCAGCACGGCCAGCCCGTACACCTTGCTAAGCTCGAAGTCCTCGGCGCCGCAGCCGGGCGCTATGTGCACTATGCCGGTACCCTCCGCGTCCTGTACCTCGTCCCAGGCTATCACCGGGTGGTGCACGCCCTCCTCGGCGGGTAGCTCATCGAACGGGCCTGAGTAGGTCAGCCCCACAAGCTCCGCGCCCTTGACCGTGCCCACTTCCTCGTACTCGCCCACCAGGCGGCCTATCGCCCCACGGGATATGTAGTGCACATCGTCCCCCTGCCGTACCTTGACGTACTCAAGATCGGGGTGCACCGCAGCGGCTACGTTCGCGGCCAGCGTCCAGGGCGTGGTGGTCCATATCAGCAGGCTCTCTCCCTCGTGCCCCTGCGTGGTGAGGGGGAACTTGAGGTAGACCGAGGTGTGCGTGACTTCCCGGTAGTTGTCGGTGAGCTCGTGCTGCGACAGGGACGTGCCGCAACGCCAGCACCAGGGCATCGAGCGCGTGCCCCTGTAGAGCCAGCCGTTCTCGTGGCACTTCTGCAAGAACAGCCAGATGTGCTCCATGTTGTTGTCGGACATGGTGTAATACGAGTCGTCCCAGTCCATCCACTGTCCCAGGCGCTCCGACTGCCGAGTGATGATCCCCGCGTACTTGTTCACCCGCTCTCGGCAGGCGCGCGAGAAACGCTCCAGCCCGTACGCCTCGATGTCGCGCTTGGACGCGAACCCCAATTCCTTCTCGACCTCGACCTCCACCCACAGCCCCTGGCAGTCGAAGCCGTTCTGGTAGCGCTGGTCGTAGCCGAGCATGGCGCGATACCGCTGGGCTATGTCCTTGAAAGTGCGGCCCCAGCCGTGGTGCACGCCCATCGGGTTGTTCGCCGTTATCGGCCCATCGATGAACGACCAGTGCCTTTTCCCCTTGTTCTTCTCTTTCAGCTTCTTAAAAGCGTCCGTCTCCCGCCAGAACTCCAGTATCGCATGCTCCATCGCCACGAAGTCCGGCCTGCTATCCACAGGTTTGAAAGCCATCTATCCCTCCTACCATTTTAGATTTTGGATTTTGGATTTTCGATTGAGAAGAACTCCAAACAATCCAAAATCCAAAATCTAAAATCCAAAATCTAAAATCCTAATGTCCTAGCAACTTCACCGACTCGTCCCTCGGGTGCCAGCTAATCGCCCAGTCCGCGAATTGGCCCAGCAGGTCGGCTGCCTGCTCGTGGCGTTTTCGCAGACCGGCGTCTTTCACCTTGAAGTTGCCGAGGAGTTGATTGACCACCAGGTCGCTGTCGGTCTTTATGTCGAGTTGCACCTGGTCGGGCGTGCGCCCCGTCGTGTTCAATCTCTCTATGATGTACCTTAGCGAACCTATCAGGCTCTCGTACTCGGCCTGGTTATTCGTGTAGTTATCGCCAAACTCCAGCCGCTTGATAACCGGCTTGCGGCCCGGGGCCTGCACCAGGAACGAGCCGTAGCCCTCGCCCGGGTTGCCCCTGCTGCCACCGTCGAACACGACCTGGAGCTCCATCAGGTTGGACTGTTCGGCGGCCTCTTCTTCCTGCGCCTCCTCGGCAGGCGCTTCAGGCTCCGGCGCGGCTTCCGGCTCCGGCTTCGGCTTGCGCTGCTCCGACCTCGGCTTGGCCGCCACGTCTGCGCCCCGCTTCATAAGGCTCGATATATCGGGCACCGGCGCAGCGGGAGCGTCTTCTGCGACCATCTCAGGCTCAGGCCCTTCCTCCGGCTCGACAACCTGGCTGCGTGACGACTCCACCGCCACCTCGGCCACGGGAGTAAGCTCGGTGACTGCCTGCGCTCGCCTCTCCGGCGGTATCGGGGCCTCCTGGCGGGCTTGCTGCTGTGGCACCGCCGCGACGGGTGCGGACGACTGTCTAACTCCCAGCCCCCTCGCGGTGCGCGCCACCAGCGACGACGACACCAGCACGCGCAGCCGCACGTTATCCGTGTTCCTTATAGAATAGCTCTCGAACGGCCCCACGGAGACTACCACTCCCGCCTTCACCCCCGCCGTCGTGCCGTCCTGCGACAACTCGCCCGTGCCTGACACGACGAACAGCACCTGCTCCTCCCCGCCGGCACGCACCGGCGTCTGCCCGCCCGCCTCCACCTCCAGCAGGTCGAGCGCGAGCAAGCCGGTGCCGTCCCCGGCGTTTGGGTAAAGCTGAGTCAGCGTGACCCCCTCGGCCAACTGCTCCGAAAACCCTCTCAAGCTAGATATGTCACTCAGTCGCATGAATCCCCTACTCCTAACAGGCCGCTCCGCCCGCACTCATCCCCACAAATCCGCAATCCAGAACCCAAAATCTAAAATACAAAAAGCCCATCCTTCGTTCGGAAGGACGGGCAGATAAATTTCCCGCGGTACCACCTTCGTTGGCGCACAGCACCCACTCGGTGAGGGCACCCACGCATGGGTTGCGCCCTCGGCCCCTCTAACGTGGAGCGACTCCGGCCCGGCCTACTGCGGCTGCACAACGCAACCCTTCAACCGGCGGCTCGGGAGCGATTTTCAGCGGGCTTTCGCGGCCGGTCTCACCAACCCCGGCCTCTCTGCGCCTACAGCACGCCTACTCTTTCCGTCATTGCCTGGTATCCTGTTAGAAGTAGCATACAACGGCGTGGGCAGGCATGTCAAGGCTGGTAAGCGGTAGGCCGAGGTACGTCTCCAGCATGAACCTGGCGCTCCCGGCGAAC
>DASVQO010000457.1:0-5287 GCA_036389075.1 Chloroflexia bacterium
TTCGGAATTGACAGGTCGGGCCAGACGACTGTGGAACGCATGCAAACAGAAGCTCCGGACTGGGTGGAGGCTTTGAAAGCTGAGCATGAGCGTCCCGCCGACCCGGATTACTGGAAGACGCTAATGACGCAAATCTCGGAGTTGTGGTGGAACGTGCAGGACTATGCGGTGGATGACCTTCAAAGGATTAGTGCGCCTACGTTAGTCCTCCAGGGCGACAGGGATGAAGGTGTGGATGTCGAGCAAGCAGTTGAGATGTACAGGGGCATCCCCAACGCAGAATTAGCGGTCTTGCCGAATGCTCGCCACGGCGACCTCGGCGAGATTTCCAACAGGCTTGTTATCGACTTCCTCAAGCGTCACACAAACCCCACCGAGCCAACGCCAGCAACTGTATAGAATTGACTGGAAAGAGCTTACTGCCTGCTTAAAACGTCAGTTTCCCATACTCACATGAGGCGCTCAGCCGGAAACATTCACCACTCGTGAATAGCGGTCCTAAAGCAAGAGTAGTGCGGCCGTGTTATGCATGTGGCCTGGCCGAGGCTGAGAAGAACTCATCTTGCAAGCCCTTCGTCGTGGTGTCATCCTTGATGGCCCTCACCGCCCTAGTAAGGGCCTGTGCCATTGCATCTAACAGACGCTCCCCGATGTCTGCGGAAGCCGCGTTCGCATCGCCCGCGTAGTGGGTGGGATAATCGGCGTACCACCACATGCCCGTCTGCACCCCGGCCTCGCGTAGCGCCTGAAGTCGATTTTGGGGTTGCGCTTCGTCATCCGAGGGTACTTTCGCTATGTCAACGAGGTCGGGACGGATTACCTGCATCAGGCTGGTCTCGCCGGGACCGGCATGCTCGCCGTCGCCAGGGTCCCAGGGGACTTCCACGCCCGCGCCGAAGAGCAGCGAATGCGGCTCCACCACGTAGACCACGTAGTCACGAGGGCTGCCTAGCTGGAGCATGTTGAACAGCGATATGAGGCCGGAGTTGCCCCCGTGGGCGTTCACAAGTACGATCTTCTTGAAGCCGTTGCGCGCAATCTCGCGGCAAACGTTGTCGAGCAGGCGCAGCATCAGGTCGCCGTCTATCGCAATCGTGCCCGCAACGTGCCGCGCCTCCGGGATCTGCGTGAAGATGTAGTCGGGGAACACAATCGCAGGCTCGAGCAGGGCGGCGCGCCTGCACACCTCACCGCCGATGTACATATCCGTGCCCAGCGGCAGGTGATGGCCGTGTCGCTCGATCACGGACAGTGGTAGCAGGCACACCCCCTGGCTCTCCTCGACGGCTTCGGCAAACCTGTCGCCGTTCAGTTCCTCCCACTTCATGGCTCTTGCTCCTGTAGTAGTCGTTGACCTTCGCATGGAGATGCCACGACCCTCAAGGCTCGTAGCCCGGTGCCAGTATAACAAACGGAGCAAGGGAATGGAGGTGCCACACCGCAACCGGAATCTGTCTCGAAATCGATAGTAATGATATGGTGGAATACGGGCACCCAACCCCGGCCCCTGTCATTTCGAGCGCAGTGAGAAATCTCGTCCTTCAGCACCCAGGTACCACCTTACTTATGCCACTGAGTCCCACGAGAAAAGAGCCACATCCCGGTAGAGGACGAGATTTCTCGCTACGCTCGAAATGACATAGGTGGAGCTTGGGCGGTCAATGTTCGGCTATCTTGTTTTTGAGACGGCTTTACAAGCATTCCCTTGAAAGGGCGCTGACCTAAAGTTGACCCTTGGAGTGGCCGGCTGAGCTACAACTAACTGGCTCGGGGGCTGTTGCTGCTGTCCTCCTCCGGTTATAGTAAGAGTGGCCCGGTTTGAAGAGCAAGCAACACCAAGGAGTGGTTATGGGTGACCTCGGGCACGAACTGTGGTTTGGGTGCTTCCTGACGCCCGACGCGCGGCAGGCTGACGCGGTTGTTCGGCTGGCCCGCTTTGTCGACCAGCTTGGGCTGGACCTTATAGGCATACAGGACCACCCCTACCAGCCGAACTTCCTCGATACGTGGACCCTGCTGTCGGCGCTGGCGAGGGAGACGGAGAGGGTGCGGCTCGTGCCCGACGTGATCAACCTGCCGCTACGGCCCCCGGCGGTGCTGGCGAAGGCAGCCGCCAGCCTGGACATATTGAGCGGCGGGCGGGTCGAGCTGGGGCTGGGCAGCGGGGCCTTCTTCGATGCGGTGGTGTCGATGGGCGGCCCCAGGCGCACCCCGCCGGAAGCGATTGAGGCGCTGGAGGAGGCAATCAGGGTGCTGAGGGCACTATGGACCCCTGGCCCCGCGGTGAGCTTCGAGGGCGAACATTACAGGCTGCGCGCCGCCCGTCCCGGCCCAATTCCCCCTCACCCCATCGGCATCTGGCTGGGCGCGTATAAGCCCCGAATGCTACGGCTCACCGGGCGACTGGCCGATGGCTGGATACCTTCCCTGGGGTACGCGCCGCCCTCGGACCTGCCCGAGATGACGCGCACCATTGACGAAGCGGCGATTGAAGCGGGGCGCGCGCCCGCCGCGATCCGGCGGGTCTACAACTTGAACGGGAAATTCCAGGCCTCGGAAGGGGGTTACTTGCAGGGGCCGCCACGGTTGTGGGTGGCGCAACTCACCGAACTCGTGCAGGAGCACGGCATGAGCGTCTTCCTGCTTGGACCCGGCGCGGATGCCGAGGGCGACTTACGGCGGTTTGCCGAGGAGGTAGCGCCCGGCGTGCGGGAAGCGGTGGCGCAGGCGCGCAAGGGTGGCCTCTCACCCCAACCTGCCGCGCACGACGCACCCGCTTTACCGACCCGTGTGGCAGCCCCCACGTCCGAGGCAGCCAGGGTGCCGCCGGCCACGCTCAGGAGGGTAGGCCCCGTGCCACACGCGGCAACGCTCAACGAGGAGCAGCGACCTCACCTGGCGCGGGACGCCGGCAGCCAGGTCACAGCAACGGGGCGGCAGAGCCAGGAAACGCTGCTACAGGTGCACGAACACCTCCGGACGGAACTGAGGGAGCTACGGCAGGCAGCGTCACAGGTCGCGATGGGCGCGATGGACCCTGCGGCGGCCAGGTCGCTGCTCAACCGCATGGCGATGCGGCAGAACTACTGGACGCTGGGGACGTTCTGCGCCCAGTTTTGCCGCGTGGTGAACATCCACCACACGATTGAGGACTACCAGATGTTTCCCAGCCTCAGGCGGGAAGATAGCTCGCTCAAGCCCGTGCTGGACCAGCTGCACAGGGAGCACGAGGTGATAGCCGAGCAAATCGACCGGGTTGACCGGGCCCTGGTGGCGATGATGAACGACCCGGACAAGCTGGGGGAGGTTCGGCGGGTGGCTGACGAACTGGGTGACATGCTGTTGTCGCACCTGGCGTACGAGGAGGACGAATTGCTCGGGGCACTAGGGCGGCTGGAATTACTGGTGTAACCGGGCTTGCGCAGCCTCCAGGGCTGGCAGGCATATTGTCAGCGAACCGGGGACGTGGTACCTTTAACACGCTTGTGAACGTCGCAAGCGCGCGCTTGCAAGGAGAATATATGCAGGCTCAGGTAAAGAACGTGGGTAACATGACAGGCCGCATCTGTCTCATAACGGGTGCGAGTGGTGGGCTTGGCAAGGCCACCGCGCTGGGACTGGCACGGCTTGGTGCCTCCGTGATTATGGCTTGCCGCGATGAGGCACGTGGTGAAGTAGACCGTGCTGAAGTGGAGGCCGCGTCCGGCAACCGTGAGGTCCAGCTCGTGGCTTTGGACCTGGCGTCCCAACAATCCATACGGGAATTGGCCGCACGTATCAAGGCGGAGCATGGGCGGCTCGACGTGCTCATCAACAATGCTTCGGTCTTCAAGGGCAAGCGTAGCGTGACAGCGGACGGGCTGGAAACGATGTTCGGCACGAACCACCTGGGGCATTTCCTGCTTACTAACCTGCTGCTCGATGAGTTGAAAGCCAGCCCCCAGGCCAGGGTCATCACTATCACCGCGCCTTCTACGACCAGGCTCAATTTTGGCGACTTGCAGGGCGAACGCAAATTCAACGCGCTGTCCGCCTTCGGGGCCTCCAAGATGTGTAACCTGCTCTTCACTTACGAACTGGCGCGGCGGCTCGCAGGTACCCAGGTGACCGCGAACGCCCTCCACCCCGGCCTGATGAAGTCGAACCTCATGAGTGAAGCGCCCGCTCCAATCCGCTGGCTGACACGCCTGTTCTCTACTACGCCGGAACGCGCCTCGTTGAGCCTCCTTCACCTGGCGTCATCTCCTGAGCTTGCAAGTGTCTCCGGCCGGTTCTTCAAAGGTATGAAGCCGAGCGCCTCCAATGCCTACTCACGGGACGAGGAAGTGCAGCGGCGTCTTTGGGACGTGAGCGCGCAGTTAGCGGGGTTGAACTAGAGGGTTATCTGCAAACCGTTGGTAACCAACCAATTGGGGCGACCCGGTATCGCACAAGGAGGGCAACATGTGGCGTCTACAGGTCTACGGCAGGGGTATACTGCTGGTGGCCGTGCGGTTGGCGTTGCTGGGGGGTTTAGCGTGGCTTGTGCTCAACTGGAGTGGGCCGGAGCTGTTCGGGCTGCCGCAGCCGTGGTCAACTCTGCTCGCACTTGGAATAGCGCTCGTCGCGTTGCCCGTCATTGCGTATCTGCTCTTCCTTGCCGTGGTGGTGCTCTACCCGCTCTTCACGGGTAAGCCGATAAACTGGCGCTAGCGTGCTGCCCCTTCCCCAGGTATATACGTTTCAGAGGCCAAGGCAAACCCCCTCCTGTATTGGAGGTGCAGCCATAAGGAGCAACTATGTCTTCAGAACCGACTGAGGGCCAGCCTGTACTGGAGTTACGGGTCGCTCTTACCACGTCGGATTACGAGCGGCTGGTACGCTTTTACCGGGAGGGGCTGGGCCTCGACCCGGCGGCGCTGTGGGCGAACGATGGAGGTCAGGCAGCCATGTTCCTGATGGGCAGGGCCAGCCTTGAAGTCTTCGATGAGCGTCAGGCCGAGGTGATTGACGAGATAGAGGCGGGGAGGCGCGTGAGCGGGCAGGTCCGCTTCGCCTTGCAAGTGCCCAACCTGGATGCTGCGTTGGAGCGGCTGTTGGCCTACGGAGCCACATTGGTGCACGCACCCGTAGTTACCCCCTGGGGCGACCGCAACGTGCGGCTGCAAGACCCTGATGGGCTGCAAATAACGCTGTTCGAGGCCCCCGGAGAGGAGGCGAGTGGCGGAGTCGGGTAAGAGGCAGGTGGTTGTCGTTGGCGTGGGCCGCCACGCGCCTATGAGCTTCGTTTGGAGGTAAAACTGCTCTG
>DASVQO010000458.1:0-12434 GCA_036389075.1 Chloroflexia bacterium
GGAACAGGCGTCCGAGGGGCACTGGGTGCTCACGACGGACAGGGCTACCCACCTATCAAAAGCCATATTAATCGCGGCCGGCGTTGGGGCTTTTGCCCCGAACAAGCTCAACGCGCCCGGGGTTACGGGGCTTGAGGGTCAGGCCGTGCACTACTTCGTCAAAGAGAAGGCCGCCTTCGCGGGAAAGGACTTGCTCATCGTAGGCGGCGGCGACTCGGCGGTGGACTGGGCGCTCAACTTGCAAGGTGTAGCCAGGTCGATTACCGTCATCCACCGCCGCAACGAGTTCCGCGCCCACGAAAGCACCGTCACAGAGATGATGAACTCCGGCGCGACCGTGCTGACACCCTACGAAGTGCGAGAGGTGTCGGGCGACGGCAAGCTGGAGCACGTCACCATCTACAACAATAAGACGGACGAGCAGCAGACGCTCAACGTTGATGCGATACTGGTGAATATCGGCTTCAAGGCGGATATCGGCCCGATACGCGAGTGGGGGCTGCAACTCGACAAGCGGGGCATCGTGGTGAATTACCGCATGGAGACCAACCTCCCGGGCGTCTTCGCGGCTGGAGACATCGCCGCCGAAGAGGTGAAGATGAACCTAATCGCCACCGGCTACGGCCAGGCAGCGATGGCGGTAAACGTGGCGAAGAACTATATCGACCCCAAGGCGAGCATCTTTCCCGGTCATAGCAGCGAGAAGATGTAACCAGGAGATTGCGCACAGTGAACTTAGACACCACCTCGCAGCCACTAGCCTCCACCGACGCCGACCTGCTGGTAATTGGCATAGCGCAGGACGGACCCCTCCCGCCGCTGGTCGAGGCGCTCGACTCCGAGTGGGGCGGCCTGCTCGGCACCGTGCGAAGCGAGGGCGCGTTCAAGGGGAAGGCTTACGAACTGGAATGGCTCTATCCCGCCCCCGGTAAAGCCCGCCGCGCCCTCTTGATTGGCACCGGCAAGACTGCCAGCTACGATGCGCGCGTCGTGCGGAGGCTGGCGGCTATTGCGGTGCGGCAGGCGCGCGCGAAGAAGGCCAGCCGGGTGGCTATCGCGCTGCCCGCCGGGGGCGCAGTGGATACCGCCCTACTTGTGCAGTCCGTCGTGGATGGTGCGCTGACGGGGCTGGCGGACTCCGACCTCTACAAGGACCAGGACAGCAAGGGGAGCGTTGGTGCCCTGCAAGTAGCGGTGGCTGAAGCGGGTGAAGAGGCGGTACAGGCCCTGGAGCGCGGGCGCAAGATCGCGGCAGCGGTGAACTTCGGCCGGTGGTTGGGCGATGAACCTGCCAACGTCATGACACCGGTGCGCGCCGCCGAAGAGGCCCGCAGGTGGGCGGCAGAGTGTGGCCTTGAGTGTCAGGTGCTGGGCGAGGACGAGCTGCGCGAAGCGGGTATGGGGTCGCTGCTGAGCGTGTCGCAGGGCAGCAAACTTCCGCCCCAGGTGGTCGTGCTGACTTACAGGGGCGGAGAAGGCCCTACGCTGGGCCTGGTGGGCAAGGGTGTCACGTTTGACACGGGCGGTATCTCGATCAAGCCCGCTGCCGACATGCACTACATGAAGTACGACATGTGCGGCGCGGCGGCCGTGCTTTCGGCAATCGGAGGCATCGCGCAGCTGGGCATCAGGGCGAACGTGATAGCTATCGCGGGGTTGGTCGAGAACATGCCCAGCGGCACCGCCACGCGCCCCGGCGACGTTGTGAAGGCCGCGAACGGCAAGACGATAGAAATAATCAACACCGACGCGGAGGGCCGCCTGGTGCTGGCCGACGCGCTCGACCTGGCTCGGAAGCGCGGGGCCGAGCGCCTGGTGGACGTGGCCACGCTGACGGGGGCCATCAAAGTGGCCCTCGGTGACGTGGCGACCGGGGCGATGGGCAACAACGAGGAGTGGACGCAGAGGGTGCTCGATGCCGCCAAAGCGGCCGGTGAAGCCCTGTGGCCCATGCCCCTCTACCCGGAGTTCACCGACAAGCTCAAGAGCAACATTGCCGACATGATGAACACCGGCGGGCGCTTCGGTGGCGCGCTGACGGCCGGGGCCTTCCTGCAACAGTTCGTAGCTGACACGCCGTGGGTGCACCTGGATATAGCCGGCACGGCCTACACCGAGAAAGACTATAGCTGGCAGATGAAAGGCGCGACCGGCGCGATGATCCGCACCCTCATCGAGCTCGCGGAGACCGGGCATGGCTAGGCGCATGGCAGAGATGTCGAGAGTGTAGAGCTATGCGGAAACCAGGGGAGGCAAAGTAAAGCAAAGGGCGGCATCATACAGCATGATGCCGCCCTTTGTACACTGCCCCCTGTTCTTCATCGCGTCTCAGCGGTGAGCGCAGACTTGTTCATGCTTCAGACTGGTCGAGGTGGAAGGACCACTCTGCGGGTATAAGGACGAGGCCCGCCCGCTCCGCAACCTGCGGGGTGGGCTGTACGACGAAGCTGCTCGCACGGTGCTGGTGGTCCAGGATGTTGGTGAACTCCCGTCCGGTGACTGCCACGGTCACGAAGTAACGCCCGGCCATCAGCGGCAGCCGTTCGATGTGGTAGTCTGCGTAGCCGGTGCCCTCTATAGCGGGGATTACCAGACCTGAAAAGCGGGTGTTTGGGCCGTTGATGTGGGTGCCGTTCTCCGTGTAGAGGGCAAGTCCGAACACGGGGTCCTCGACGCGCGTCTTTGCGTTGAAATGGAGGCGGACCGTGAGGGGCTGGTTGGTATAAAAGATATGCGAAGACTCTCCGGCGGCATCGAGGAAGGTAACCCCGGTGATCTTGACATCGGGGCTCTCAAGGGGAACGGTCCTGCTGGCTCGTAGTTGGCCGCCGTGCCCCGCCGGGGGCATGTCATCTTCGTCTTCCTCGGGCAGCGGGGCCGTCATGGGCTGGGGCCGGTTCGCTGTCGTAACGCTCGGCGGACGGCTTTCGTGCCCGGCTTTGAGCCTTTCAGCGTGCTTCTCGTTCTCATACGTCAGGTACTGGTCGACTACCTGCCCGGCCGGGCCGTCTGCTATCATGCGCCCGTGGTCCAGCCAGATGGCCCTGCTGCAAAGCGACCGCACCGCTTCCAGTGCGTGAGACACGAAGACGATAGTCACGCCCCGGCTCCGCAGTTTGGCTATGTAGTCGAGGCACTTGCGCTGGAAAGCCTCGTCTCCAACCGCGAGCACCTCGTCGGTGAGCAGGATATCCGGGTCTACGTTGATAGCAACCGCGAAGCCGAGCCTCATCACCATGCCCGACGAGTAGTGCTTGATAGGCGTGTCGATGAACTCCCCGATCTCGGAGAAGTCCACGATAGCGTCATAGCGCGATGCCATCTCCTTGCGGGAAAGCCCCAGCAACGAGCCGTTTAGAAAGACGTTTTCGCGGCCCGTTAGTTCGGGGTGAAAGCCGGTGCCCAGTTCTAGCAAGGCCGACACCTTGCCCCGCACTGAGACGCTGCCCGTGGAGGGCTCAAGTATGCGCGAGATGAGTTTGAGGGTAGTAGACTTGCCGGAACCGTTCTCCCCGATGATGCCGACCGCTTCGCCCGCGTAGATGCTGAAATTCACGTCGCGCAAGGCCCAGAACTCCTCATTGGCGGGGCGGGGCATGGCCACACCGCGCTTGGAGAGGCTGCGCAGGCCGAACAGGCTCACCATCACGTCCTGGAAGGAGCGTGGCCGTTCGTGGTGCAGGATGAACCGCTTGCTAACCTTGCTGAACTTGATGACCTTGTAGGGCTTGTCAGCGCCGCTGCCGGGCACGGTCCTCGCGGCGCCCAGGGAGCCGCCCGGTAGCAGGCTTTTGCCATTCGGGGAGCCGCCTTTAGCGCCGTTTGCCTGGGGCTTCGATGCGCTTCCGCGCTCGGGCTGCTTTATCGTGCGTGACACCGCTAAATCTCCTCACCGAAGGTGCGGCTGGTGCGCATGAAGAAAAGGTAACCCGCGACCAGTATGATGGTGCATTCAACAAAGGTCCGCAGCATGAACAGCACGTCGGGGCTCCCGGCCTGGTTGTGGTAGAAGATGTCGCGGTAGTTCGTAATGATAGAGGCCATGGGGTTAAGGTAGTACATGACCGCGGGGAAGCTAGTGAGGGTAGTCACGTCGTAAATGATAGGCGTCAGGAAGAACCAGGCGTTCAATCCTACTTCCACCAGCACGCTCGTGTCGCGGAAGAAGACGTTGAGGGCAGCCAGGAAGAAACCGAGGCCCACCAGGAACACGGCCTGCGTGAGTATCAGGAGCGGCAGCCAGAGCATGTGCCCGCTGATGCACGCCAGGTGGCAGTCCGCGCTGAAAGGATCGCCCGCGTCGGCAGAGCGGAACAGGAGCATAAAAATCAGCAGCGCGGGGAGCGACAGCAGGTAGTTAATCATGTTCGAGACGACCGTGGAGAAGGGCAGGAACTCGCGAGGGAAGTAGACCTTCTTGATGAGGTGCCCGTTGTTGACGATGCTACCCAGCGTGCCCACGACGGAGCTGGCGCACCAGTTCCAGGGCAGAAGCGCGCACAGGAAGAAGATGTGGTACATCGGATACGCCCCGCCGTTTTGGCCCAGCAGGGTGGTGAAGACGAACGTGAACACGGCCATCAAGAGCAGCGGGTTCAGCAAGGACCAGAAGAAGCCGAGGAAGGAGTGTTTATAGCGGACCTTGAGGTCGCGCACAACGAGGTTGTACAGCAGGTCGCGGTATAGGATTGACTGGCGTGCTCTTGCTAACAAGTGGGGGCCTAGGGAATACGGAATCAAGTATGCACTACTAACGAGCGGGCGTGAGGAAGGTTCTGTCACGGAATTATAAGAGCGGCACCAGGGGGTGTCAAGCGCGTACACCCCTGCCGCCGGTGGCACGCGATATGAGATAATACCGCTGAGACCGGCTAACGTACTGGAGAAGGCAGCATGCACACGCACCGCCAACACGCCACGAGCGACGACCAACGCACCCGCGAGAAGAACTGGGCCGCGCTTTCGTCTATGCTCGTGGCGGTCCTTCTGACGGCGGCGAAGCTGGGCGCCGGGCTGATTTCGGGCAGCCTGGGCCTGCTCTCAGAGGCGCTACACTCCGCGATGGACCTGGTGGGCACGGTGCTCAGTTACGCTGCGGTCCGCATCTCCAACCGGCCCCCGGACGCCACCCACCCCTACGGGCACGCCAAGGTGGAGAGTCTATCTGCGCTGGTGGCTGTTGGAATATTGCTGCTCACGGCGCTGGGTATACTCCGAGAAGCCATAGAGCGCGTGACACGCATGAGCGACGACCTCGTTCCTCGGCAGAACTGGCTGGGGATAGGGGTGTTGCTTGTGGCGGTAGTGGTGGATTACTCGCGCTCCCGCTACCTGCGGCGAGTAGCAGACGAACATGGTAGCCCCGCGCTTGCAGCCGATGCCGCGCACTTCGCGACCGACCTGCTTGGTTCACTGACTGTGCTCTTCGGCCTGTTGATCGTCACGGTTGGTACGCTGGCCGGTTGGCCCGGTTCCGTGCTGACGGTTGTAGATGCAGCCGCCGCCGCGCTCGTGGCTGTGATAATCGCCTACGTCGCCTGGGGCCTGGCCGTCCGCGCCATCTACGCGCTCACCGACCGGGTACCGCCGACCCTGGTAGGTCAAGTCCTGGCAGCCACCAGCGACACGCCTGACATGATTGGCACTCCCAGCGCGCGGGTCCGCTTCGTGGGAGACAAGCCCTATGCGGACGTGTCCATCAATGTGGCGCGCGGTCTTTCGCTGGAACGCTCGCGTGAGGTGTCGCAGGAGATCGTGTCGCGTGTGCAGCAAGTGCTTCCGGACGCGGAGGTAATGGTGCACGCCCAGCCGGTCGCTCCGCAGTCCGAGAGCGCGGTGGGGGCCGCCATCGTGACCGCTGCCCGGCTTGGGCTGGGGGTGCACCACGTGCGGGCGTTCGACACCCCAACGGGGCTGCGGCTTGACATGCACATGGAAGTACCGGCCGGTCTCCTGTTGCGGGACGCCCATGAGGAGGCTGACAGGCTGGAAGAGGCCCTACGGGGGGAGCTACAGAGCGCCGAGGTGCAGGTGCACATCGAGCCGAGGCACGAGGAGGTCTACCAGCTCATTGAGGACGCCGGGAGCCGGGAAGTCGCGAGCAGGGTGCGGGAAGTCACAGCGCCGATAGACGGCATACACGATATAGAAGTGCTGAAGTCCGACCTCGGATACGTCGCCACTCTGCATTACTATATGCCTGACGACCTGCCCATTACTACCGCACACTACAAGACGGCGCAAATAGAGCAGACCGTGCGCGACGCCATACCCGGTATCTACCGGATCACGGTGCACCCGGAACCTCCACCGGACCAACATGGACTACATATCCCTAAAAGAACCACCCCAACACAAAACCAACTTGACACAACAACCACCACAAAATAGACTCACAAGGACGACCTCTTAAGTTTCCCTCCCAGTTAGGAACCCAAGGATGCTGAATATTTCGTGGTCCGGTGCCACGCTCCGCGCGCTGCGGCAGACCGCGCGCCGGGGGCGAGCGGCTGTGCTGGTGCTTCTGCTCTTGGTGGCGGCGTTGCCTTTCATGGGTGCTGCTCTTGACTCAAGCGCCGCGCCCGACGACGTGATGGACGCGCGTGCCAACCAGGTCACGACCGCCGACCAGCACGAGCCGACCCTGGCGGTGGATCCTACAAACCCCAATAACGTGCTGGTGGCCGCCAAGGACTGGCGCACAGGGCCGAAGCAAGTCTGGTACTATCGCTCCACCGATGGAGGTCGGACCTGGCTGGACGGCCATGCAGACACCGGCGCGAGCGAACTACCCAACGCCAGCGACCCCGTGTTGGCCTTCGATGCCTCCGGCACGGCTTACCTCGCCTACATTGGCTACAACCAGAACGACCTGACCGTGGGCGGTATCTTCGTGGCTCGTTCCACCAACGCGGGACAGTCCTGGGAGAAGCCCGTGCTGGTGGCCGCCAACGACGAGCTCACCTTCCACGACAAAGAGTGGATCTCGGTCGATAGGAGCAACAACCCGGCAACTCGTGGGACCATCTACGTCAGTTGGACCCTGTTCAAGACTATCAACCCACGTAGCGAACGTGGAGATATAGTAGTCTCACGGTCCACGGACGGAGGCAAGAGTTTCTCAGCGCCGGTCAGGGCCAGCTTGCCCGCGCAGGACGAGACACAAGGCTCGTTTCCCGCAATCGGGCCCGGTGGAGAACTGTACATCTTATATTACAGCGACAGCCCAGGTGCGGGCGCGAGCGGCGGGCAGGGCGTCTATCTCGCTAAGTCCACCGACGGCGGGGCTACCTTCGGCACTGCGGCCAGGGTGAGCAGCGCCACGCGGCCACCAAGCCCACTACCCGGGAGCGCCTTCCGCATCTTCGTCCTCCCCGTCCTCGCGGTGGACCCTAACAGCGGTGCGCTCTACGCCACTTGGAACGACTCCCGTAGCGGCGACAGCGATGTGATGCTGGCACGCTCGACAGATGGCGGCCGTAGCTGGACGGAGGCACAACGCATCAACGACGACCCGGCGCGCCCTCGCCACGACCAGTTCTTCCCCACCGTGGCGGTAGGCCGAGATGGTGCGGTCCACCTCCTGTGGCTCGACCGCAGGGACGATGCAGCCAACAACCTGTACCTCCCCTACTATGCTGCGTCCACCGACGGCGGCGCTACGTTCGCCCAGGAGCCTTTGAGCCGCACCCCCAGCGACCCGGCCATCGGCTTCCAGGGCTCGCTCCTGGGGGACTACATCGCCCTCGATACCTCATCTGACGGCTCAAAGGTCTACGCAGCCTGGGTGGATACGCGCAATGGCGACCAGGATATCTACTTTGCGGCGTTCGGCGCGAGAGCCGGCCCCGAAAGCCCCCCGCCCGCCGCGACCCGGCCCGCCCCCGCAGCCGTGCCGTCGCCCCAGCCTCTCACCGGCTTCTTTGACGCGGCGTTCCTGCGAAAGTGGCAGCGCACCGACCGTCCCGTGCTGCTGGGAAGGGCCAGTCGCCCGTGGGTATGGGGGCCGGTGAGCTTCGCCGCCGCGAGTGAGGCGTATGCGCAGGGGCGCGGAGGCACGCGAGCGGTGCAGTACTTTGATAAGGCGCGCATGGAGATAAACGACCCCGGCGTGGACCTTACAAGCAGGTACTTCGTCACCAACGGTCTGCTGGTAGTCGAGCTGGTGAGCGGTCGCGTCCAGACCGGGAACAACGAGTTCGAGCCCGCGAGGGCCCCGGCCCAGATACCCGTGGCGGGTGACGCGGACAGCCCGGACGCCCTCACATACGCCTCCCTTGCGCCGGTGGCCTCTCTAAACGGGGACAACCGCGCACCCGACAAGGCCGGCCAGCAGGTCACTGCCGTGCTAGAGCGGAGCGGCGCCACGAGAGACGACCCGGCACGGGCTGGCAGCGTCCGCATGGTGCGGTACGAGCCGGTCTTGGGCCACAACATTCCGTCCGTCTTCTGGGACTTCATGAACCAGAAAGGCCCCGTCCAACTCTCAAGCCCCAATGCAGGACTGTCCGCCGGGTCAGAGGAGGAGCGGGAAGAGAGGGAAGCCGGAGGCGAGGCGGCGGAAGGCAGCCCCACCAATATTACTATGCAGACGATACCCATCGGGCAGGAGCAGATCCTAGATTGGGAAGTAGACCTGGGCTACCCGATCACGGAGCCGTACTGGACGAACGTCAAGATAGCGGGCGCGAGCAAGTGGGTGCTTGTGCAGGCTTTCCAGCGCCGCGTGCTCACCTACGTGGCCGATAATCCGCCCGGTTGGCAGGTCGAAATGGGCAACGTAGGTAGGCACTACTTTGACTGGCGATATAACCGGGCTGGGACCGCCACCAGATAGGAGAGGTAAAAAGCCAGGTTAAGGGCTGTTGAGCAAGTGCAAAGAGGACCAGGGTACGGACGTATGTACCCTGGTCCTCTTTGTACCATCCAACCCTATAACCCTATGTGATCCCGGTCAAGAATGCCCCGGCGTCTAGCGGCTAACGCCGACCATGGTACCGTTGACGGTGCCCAGGAGGTTCAGCCCGCCGTTTGTAAGTTGCATTAGATTGGGTGCGTTCGTGCGGAAACTCAGTGCTGTGGTGCCATTAGCGGGGGCCGACAGCACTCGGAACCGCAGCTTCGCCAGCACGACCTGCCCCGAGGGCGTTTCGCCCTGTAGCATGCCGGCAGAGAAACCCGCCGCGCCGCCCTTCGAGTCCAGCCAGTTGCCCATGACGGAAGGTAGCGCCAGCCCGGGCTCCAACGCGGTCGCCGGATTGCCCGCCGCGTCCACCGGGGAGACTACCGCCGGGTCGAAGTGCAGGACGAACGATGCCCCGTCGATGGGTTGTGCGCCCGCCTCGGCCACCACCGCCACGTCCAGGTAATCGCCTACGCGCACCTGGTCGGCGGAGGTCCAGATTGAGAGGCCCAGGTCCCGCACAAGTGTCTCGGGGCGCAACCAGGGGGCCAGCAGTTGCGACAGGGGAGGGGCCGCGCTCGCGCTCAGGACGCCAAACTGGGCATCGGCGGACACGTCGCCGCAGCGGTCGAAGCCCGAGCGCATGAGGCTCACGTCTGTTACGCTCACCTCTCCGTCGTTGTTCAGGTCGGCGGCGGGGTCGAAGCCATCCGTGTTGCGGTGGGTGCCCAGCCGGGCTTGCAGGTAGGAGAAGTCATCTACCGTTACGCAGTTGTCACCGTTCACGTCACCCTCGACCTGCATCTTCATGTCGAGGTCCAGCGTCGCGCCTGGTGTGAGGGCGATGTTGGCGCGGGCGCTCTGCAAGCTATGCGCGCCTTTCACATGCACGTTGTAAATGCCCGAGGGCAAGCCCGAGTACAGCACGACGCCGTTGCTGTCCGTCACGCCGTTGTACGAGGCCACCACGGCTGCGGTGCTGGGGTTGCTCAGGTGAAGGGTCAGCGGTTGCACCCAGCTATCGCCAGGAGCAGCGCCCCGGCCAATCCACTGCACCCGCACTCGCAACAGGGCCGCACTCTGGGCCTGTGGAGGCTGTTGAGGTTGACGGGCAGGGGCCGAGGTGTTCGCGGGTGGAGGTGCCGCTTCTCCTGGCCTCTTCATCTCGAAGCCAAGCTGGGCCGAGGAGTCGAGGTTGTAATACTGTACCCGTACCTGGTGCGCCCCCGGCGACAGGTCTGCCGTATAGCGTTCCTGCTGGGGCGAGGTCCAGTGCCAGCCGTTGATGGCAAGCATGTTATCAATCCACAGGCGTACGCCGCTATCCGCGCTCACCGTGAACTCGTACGTGCCACCCTCCGCCTGCTCCTGGCGGGTGAACTGCACCGACCAGTCTCCTTTGCCCGCGCCAAGTGCGTAGGGCATCTGCTGGTCGGCGGACCAGGAGAAACTCGGTGTCTGCGCGTCCTGTACCGAGGCCGGGTAGCCTGGGAGCGAACGCTGAGGGGCCAATTGGGGTGAAGGCACTTGGTGTCCGGCGAAGTACTCGGCTTTCCAGTTCGGGAAGCTCTGAGGCCAGGGTGCGGCCTCGACACTGCCCCCGGACAACTTGAGACTGCCCCTCACAAAGCCCTGCCGCGTGACCGCTCCACTACCCCCATCGACTGTGAACGGGTCGGAGGTAGGCGCACCGAGCCACTCGGGGCCGGGTGGCTGGTGAGTGGCGTAGACGGTTGCCAGCGCGCCTTGCAGCAAGAACGCCCTGTTGACGCCCATGTTGGGCACCTTCAGCACGTCGAACACGAGCCAGGTATTACCCTTGCCGTCGAGGCCGCTGAAGGGCTGCGCTACGACGTTGTGCTCGGAAACGTAGGTCAGCCACCAGCGCACGGGGCCGGTGGGCTTGCCGAGCGCAGCCTCGCCGCCGTTGCGGTCGTACGCCTCCTGGAAGACCTGAGGGCTGTCCGCGCCCTGGCCCACGCTGTAGTTGGCGGGTGCCGCGGCTGGAGCGGTTGGCGCGGGCCTCCTGGGCGCGGGCGGGGCCGGGGCGACGGGGGGGCCGTCATATCCGCCACCCGGCGGTGCGGGGGTGATGACGGCGTCGCGGTAGTAGAACTGCAAGAGCCAGCCCCAGTTGCGGCCCTGGTCGGCGTGCCAGGCACTGCCCCACTGGGTCATATAAGGCCCGGCCCACGGGCACTCCCCGCTGGGGTCTTCGTCGTAGGAGCCTGCGCAGTACTGAGCCTGGAAGAGGGCACCCGCGCGGGTCATCGCATAATCGAACGTAGAGTCGACTGCCTCGTCGGTGGTCGAGTAGCTGACATTAGGATCGTATACCTGGTCCTCCGTGTTGTCCTTCACGTCGGCCCCGAGCGCCGTCTGCTTGCCGCCCTGAGACACCCAGAACCAGCCGTAGCTCTTCACGGCCATCGCCCCGGCCTGGAGGGACGCCATCTTCCAGGTTGGTATCCACTCGGAGGGCAGGACGTGCTTTACATACTCGCGAAAGGGCACCACTTCCACCACGCCCGTGGCAGTGCGGTACACGCGGATTGTTGCGGGAGGCACGAGGGCGGCAGCGGAGGCCGGCGCGTTTGCCTGCGGCGAAGTATCCTCCAGGGCTAATTGGTCCTGAATGGAGGTGCCGGGACGAGCAAGGGACAAGCCGTCGGCGATCTGCTTCTCAAGGCCCTGACCCGAGGGGGCAGCGGCGGTGAATACGGAGGGACCATCGCCGGCAGCGGGCAGGCTGGCATGTAGCCGTAGAGCGGCGCCGCTAAAGTACCTGGCGCTGGAGATCGACCAGCTTGAGTGCCCTGGCGCGCTCACCTGGACCGATACGGGCAGGCCCTGCTCGCCCGAGGCCCCAAATGGCTCCAGTTGGTCGCCGGTGAAGGAGAAGTGACCCTGCGCGTCCGTAGAGGCTCGCAAGGTGTCGTTCAGGAGGACCTGGGCACCGGCTACAGGGGAGGAGCCGGCACTATCTTTGACCCAGCCTTCAACCGCGACATTCGAAGCGGCGTGCGCGGCCTGCGTCGTGACTTCCGCTCCCGCCGTCGAAGGGAACAGGTTCAGAGGAATAGCCTGGAGCGCGGCCCCCGTCAGGAAGCAAAGAGCCAGTGCGACACGAGCGGTCTTGTTTGCCAGGAATCGTCGCAAGAACGACATTGGCCCTCCATTGTTGAGCAGTGTGGTAGGGTCAGCTAAATAGGGCTGTGTAATTGAGTGGCAGGGCCGAAAACGCCGCGCGCTGCCGTCTCAGAACGATAGTAACCGAAAACATTATGTCAGCACAATAGGCAAAATGTACTTATGTCATGTGGTACGCGTAGCACAGGCGTGGCTGGAGGGTAGGGGAAAGGGGCAAGGTCCTAATACTACGAGCGGGACGCGTTTGATATACTGGTCATCGTGGAAAACATAAAAGTAACAGCGCAACAGCCCACGCGAGACACCAACGTAGGTCGCACCGCGCGGGCGTTTACCCGGTACGCGCCCCTATACGATGCGGAGCAACAGGCGAACCTCCTTG
>DASVQO010000459.1:0-10265 GCA_036389075.1 Chloroflexia bacterium
AACTTTACTTTTCGCGGGCAACGGTACCCTGAGCCAACCCACTATATCATCTTCATCTACACCGTCGCCTTCTACCTCCTGACATCGTACGCCGTCTGCTCCTGGCATCGCATCCCCAAATATGGGACAATATACCTCGCATAGCTGAGAGGCTTACGCCAATGTTGTGACGGTAGATTGGAGAAGCAGGTTGAGTAGTGTTTCCGCTGGCAAGGTCGTGAAGGGCAAGCGCGCGCGCCCTGTTGAGCCTCGAACGGGGGTGTCCCCGCTGGCAAGGGTAGCGATTATGCTGCTGCTGCCCGTGATAGTGGGTGCCCTGATAGCGTGCGATAACGGCTCGGGCGGCACGCAAGGGCAGGGCTCATCGCCCACGAGTCCCGCGGCACGCGCACCATACGAAGGCATACCCGAGGGCAAGCCTCCCGGCCTCAACGGCTCGGTGCCCAACCCCAAGGAAGTGCTTGAGACCGCTCAAAAGGGCCAACTGCCCAACTTCCTACAGGACGTGCTCGGCCCCTCCAAGCAGGCCGTGACCACCCTCTACGAGGGCGCGATGCAGCACTACGACGAGTTTGGCTACATACCCTGCTACTGCGGCTGCGCCATATACGAGCAGCCACATCACGACCTCGGAGAGTGCTTCATCAAGTCGATGTCAGCCGACGGCTCGGTGGAGTTCACCGACCACAGCACCACTTGCAGCCAGTGCCAGGAGGCCGCCCAGATGACCATAGACGGCCTCGCCAAATCCACCCCCCTCAAGGACATCCGAGCCGCCGTCTTCAACAAGCTGAACTACACCGGCATCTGGACCGACACACCGCCGGTACAGTGAATTCTTAATTCTTAATTCTTAATTCTTAATTGAAGACGCTATTCCGAGCAATTAAGAATTAAGAATTAAGAATTAAGAATTAACATGAAGCTGCTTCACATCATCCAGCGTTATCACCCTTACGTCGGAGGCTCCGAGCTATATTTTCAGGAGCTTTCCGAGAGGTTGGCGCGGGCGGGGCATTCGGTGGAGGTGTGGACTACCGACGCCTGGGACCTCGACTACTTCTGGTCTGGGAGGGCGCGGCGCGTACCGTCGGTGCGGGACAGGCACAATGGAGTGTCTATAAGGCGCTTCGCGGTGCGACACCTGCCGCTGCCCGCTATCTACTACCGGGCCTGGCGCAGGGGTATGGCTATCTTGAGCGACCTGCCCGTTCCTCCTACTTCGACCCTTTACCGGTTCTCGCGCATAACCCCCTGGGTGCCTGCCTTGCGCAAGGCGTTGAAGGCGCTGTCTCCCGGCGCGTTCGACCTGGTGCACACCACCAACATCCCGTTCGAGTCGATGATCGCGGCGGCTGCCGATTACGCGGAGCGCGTGGGCATACCGCACGTGATTACCCCCTTTACGCACCTGGGCGAGCCGGGCGACAGGAGCATCAGCCGCTACTACAGCATGCGTCACCAGTTGGACCTCGAACGACGGGCCACGCGGCTTATCGTGCAGACCCGCCTGGAGCGCGATTTCCTGGGCGGGCTGGGGGTGCCCACCGGGAAGATGCACCGGGTAGGCGTGGGGGTGAACCCTTACGAGGTGGTGGGCGGCAACGCGGAGCGGTTCAGGAAGAAGTACGACGTGCGCGGCCCTATCGTGTACTACCTGGGCGCTGCGGCCTACGACAAGGGCACCACGCACGCGATCGAGGCGATGCGGCACGTGCTGGCGCGGGGGGTGAACGCCACCTTCGTCATGGCAGGCTCCACCATGCTCGACAAGTTCCGCGAGTACTACGAGAACCTGTCGGAAGAAGTGCGCGAGCGGTGCCGCTGGCTCGGCTTCATCTCGGACGAGGACAAGCGCGACCTGCTGGCGGCGGGGCAGGTCTTTTGCATGCCCTCGCGCACAGACTCGTTCGGCATCGTCTACCTGGAGGCTTGGCTCAACGGCGCGCCCGTGATTGGAGCCAACGCGGGCGGCGTGCCGGAGGTCATCTCGGACGGGGTGGACGGGTACCTGGTGGAGTTCGGAGACGTGCCCGCGCTCGCCAACATGATCCAGTTCCTGCTGCAACGTCCCGACATCGCCCGCGAGATGGGAAAGGCGGGCCGCCGCAAAGTGCTGGCCGAGCACACCTGGGACCACAAGATCGCGCGCATAGCGGAGATATACGACGAGGCGATAAGGGAGAAGGGCAGGGCTTAATCATTCCCGGCGGGGAAGCCCTACGATAGCCCTGTGGCTAAAGTGGCGGGCTGGCAAGGAGCAAAGTCCCCTCCGGGGACTCTCCAAGATGTACCAGTCTCCGAAGGAGACTTTGCCCCTTGTCAGCCCGCCACTTTAGCCACAGGGCGTCATGCAGGGCAACCCCACAGGTGCCCTCTTTGCCGGCAATGAATAAGTCCTGGGAAGAAGGGCGGGCGTTCTCCTGTGCTATAATGCCAGGAGTCGCATGGGGTATGACGGGCACCAGAGTACGCTAACGGTCCCACGGGCGCGGGTTGGCCTGGCTGTGCGCACGCGCTTTGTCCTGATCGCGGCGGGCGTGCTCGTGGCGGCCCTGCTCTCCCTGCTGCTCAACCTGGCTTTCCCCGCCCGCGCCTTCCTCGACGAATCGCGGAGCACCTCCTACCGTGGCACCGGCCTGTTCGACGGCCCCGACCACGTTTACGGCCTGCACGACGTGGAAACGGCGGGCGACGGCACTACCTATCGCTGGTCCACGGCTCGCGCCACCTGGCAGTACCCCTACCTGGCGAACCTGGGCAGGCACGTTGACGTGAGCGTGCGGCTGGCCTCCTGGGTGGGCAGGGACGCCCCGGCGCAGGTCGCCCTCATACTGAACGGCAAGCAAGCCGCCACCTTCTCCGCGACCCCGGAGTTCCAGGTCTACAATGCCACCCTGGACACCGCCGAAGTCCCAAACCCCTACCTCGACCCCGCCTACGTGCAGCTAGACCTCACGACCTCCACCGTGTCGCCCCCCGGAGACCCCCGGCTGCTTGGCGTGGCCGTGGACTGGGTGAGCGTCACCTCCCGCAAGAGCCGTAGCGAGATTGCCCTGGATGCCGTCGTGTGGGCCGCGTCCGCTCTCATCTTGCTGCTAATCGCCACCTCGCGCCTGGGCCTGGGTTGGGCTGCCTTATATGGGCTGCTGGGCGTGGTTACGTTCGCGGCGCTCGAACTTACCGTCATACCGAGAGCAGTCCCGCCCTTTGTGGAGGTGGCACTGGCGGGGCTGGCCTGGTCGCTGGTTGCCTGGCTGGCACCGAGGAGAACGCCCGCCTGGGGGTTGGCGCTTGCGGCGTGTATGCTCTGGATGGTGGTGGCCGGGCGGGTGCTTGGCGACTGGCAGATAGACGACGCATACATCTCCTACCGCTACGCCTGGAACTTCGCGCACGGCAGTGGGCTTGTCTACAACCCCGGCGAGATCGTGGAGGGCTACACCAACTTCCTCTGGACGGTCCTGGCGTCGGCGGCCATATGGGCTGGGTTGTCGCCCGCCGGGGTGGCGCTGGCGGGCACGGTGGCTTGCAGCGTGGGCATTATAGCTCTGACCTCCTGGCTCGGTCTCAGGCTCTTGCCTTGGCACCCCGCCTGGGCGGTCCTTCCCGCCGCGCTGCTGGCCGTAGATGCGGCCCTGCTGACGTACGGGCCGCGCGGCAGCGGGATAGAGGCGGTGCCATTCGCGTTCCTGGCGCTGGCTCCGGTTGCCGCGCTGTGGGCAGCGCCGGTTCGAGGGTGGCGCGTCGTGGCCGGGGTGCTGCTGGGGCTGGCCTCGCTCACTCGTCCTGAGGGGCTGCTGGTGGCGGCGCTGCTGCTGAGCGCGCGTGCCTGGCTGGACAGGCGAGAGGGCTTGCCTTACCGCGCGCTGCTGGGGTGGTCGCTGGCACTATTCATCGGCATGGTCGTGCCTTACCAGCTTTGGCGCATCACCTTCTACGGCTATCCATTCCCCAACACCTTCTACGCCAAGACCGGCGCGAGCCTGGCGGTGATTGGTCGAGGGGCCGCTTACGCCTGGCAGTTCGCGGGGCGGCACTGGCTGTTGGTGGCGTTGGCACTCGCTTGCCTGAGACTGCTCGTTTGGGCAGGGGTGTCGCGCCGACGAAAACCGGGTAGTGTCGCCTCCAAGTCTGACGACATATCCCCCAAAGGTCCAAACTACGGGCTGGCTTCTACTATGGGGCTGTTGGTGGTAGCGTATGGCCTGTACGTGGTGTACGTCGGCGGCGACTGGTTCCCCTCGGAGCGTTTCTTCGTGCCGCTGCTGGCCCCTATGTCGTTGCTAGCTGGCCTGGCTAGCTATGCGCTGGTGTCGCGTCTGCCGAGTGGGAGCGGGCGAGTCGTGGGTGCCGCCGTTGCGGGTGCGGTCGTGGTGGCTTACGCCGGGTACGCCCTGTGGCAGCAGCGGCCCGGCGGCGACTTGGCCGATGACACCTACCGGCACAACATCTACATAGACCGCTGGGGTTCCGCCGCCATCTGGCTGCGCGAAAACACCCCGCCCGATACCTGGACCGCCGCCCGCGCCGCCGGGGCCATCGCCTACTACAGCCAGCGCCCCACGATCGACATGTTCGGCCTCAACGACCTGCACATAGGCCACCTGCAAGTCGCCAACATGGGCGAGGCGGTGCCCGGTCACGAGAAGTCGGACCCCGCATACGTGCTCGCCCGCCAACCCTCCTACGTGCTCGCCTCCTGGGAGGACTACTTCAACTCGGTGGTCGCCCAGTTCAAGGCGCGATACGCGTACCAGACGGTGCGCAGCCCGTTGGGGCCGGAAGTTAAGTGGTTGGTGCGGACGAGTGACAGGTGAAAAAGGCACAGTAGGTCTCGTTCGGCGGAAAGCGAAATCGCAAAACTATTTACCTTAGCTACTCATATATTTGAAATTGCATTCAGTATATATCTTCCAAACAATACTCAAATTCTAGACTAATATAGCACAAATCTTGCCTTAAGGCTGTATGTGTCGTTCGAGCCAGGATGCCCTGTATTTAAGAGCATCAGGCATTGCTGTAGGTCTTGTTTGAAGCCCTATATTCTCGTCGTGCGAAGCATTAGCAATCGGCACAAAGTGCAAGAGTGGTTCTAGGCGTCTTGGCCGAAATTACTGGGGGAGATTAACTCTGTGAGAGAGCATCGTGGTCTGGTTATAGCAACCACAAGCGTTTTAGTTCTGTTGTTAAGTCTGCTCGTATCCGATGTCGTAGCACGTCCCGGCACGCAGGGGTCTGCTACTGTGGTATGGGCGCAGACGTGTACTGACTGTCCGTGCGACCCTTATCCCGGTAATCCGTTTGCTTGTGGTGGAACCCCGTCCCTGCCAAGCCCTACGGCTCTTGTGGCTACTGCCGTACCGCCAGCTCCTATACCTTCAGTCCCTGCCCTACCCACCGACAAGGACGACTCCCTGGATTTCGGGCTGGTGGCTACTACGTCACGTTTTAGCGACGTGCCGGAACACACTACTTTCTTTCTGCCGGTAACATACCTGGTAAGTCGTGGCTGGATACAGGGGTACAACAATGGGGCGGTTTTCCTACCATACAACAACGCTACCCGTGCTCACGTAGCCAAGTTGGTCGCACAGGCTATTAATGCCACGGACCCCCCGGCGGAGAAAATACATTCCAGGACGTACCACCAGCTAACCTGTTCTACACCTGGATCGAGAACTTAGCACGGCGGGGTGTTATGGGAGGCTATCCATGTGGCGAGGCTAACAAGCCATGCGTGCCTCCGATGAATAAGCCCTACTTTCGTCCCTCTAACCTGACTACCCGCGGGCAGACCGCGAAAATCATAGTTAATGGCTTCAACTTTACGGGTAGCACGGGTACTCAAACCTTCGAGGATGTCTCTACCACCCATACTTTTTACCCCTACGTGCAGCAGATCAGCACGAGAGGGATCGTTGGAGGCTATCCTTGTGGAACGGCTCCCGCAGGTAATTGTACGTCAACCAACAGGCCCTATTTCCTCCCTAACAACAATGTTACCCGAGGGCAGCTTACGAAATTCGTGTACAATTCGCTGTTCTACTATAACGTGACGGTAGGCGGTTTTAACTACGACCATGTGAGAACAGACAACGAATACACCCCCCACTCCGGCTCTAACAACTACGAATGTACAGCATTTGAGGGTAGCAGCAACGGTTGCACCAGCGGTAATAAGACCAACCCTGTAGGCAGCTTCATTGTCAGCCACAATAACAACCGCAACCAAATCAACGATTATGACCTCGTCGATAGGCAGCTTACCTGGACCCAAGCCTCTAAGGACAAGCTGGTCACTCTGGTGAACAGCAACTCCAACATTGTGGATGCTCTCGTTTTCCACGCCTTCAAATGGGATAGCCGGAGCGATTGTACGGACGGGGAGTATGTTGGCAATCCAACCAGCGACCTGCCGGGCTTCGACCCTGCTAATCACTGGAGAACTTTCGAAGCGTGCACCTTTGGCGCCCACAACGAGATTCACGTATACATAAAGGACCCCAACCAGCTCGTCGTGGCCCAGGAATACACAGTCCGGGTTGTCTGGTCAACCAATACGGACAGCCAGGGCGAGTTCTACACAGGCCAGCTTACCTCTGACAACTACCTGGTGGAGATAAACGCCGGTGGGAACAACAGGGACAAAAACTTTCACAAGGACTACATGACCAAGTTCTGTTATTCGAGAGACATAATTGGGGAATGTCCGCGGTAGCGCGGCTCAGCTTCCTGCCCACCCCTTGCAACGTAAATGCTCACCTGGCACTACATCAGGACCCGTAACGTGCCCTAAGCCTTTTGGAGGTTTCTTGTGAATAGACAGTCCGGTTATCGCCGTTCCCCCTCTTTTGCCCGCCCGTATGTGGTAATAATAGCCGCTTTAGCAGTAGTTGTCGTTGGTACCTTCTTAGCGGCAAGAAGCGTAAACGTACCTCAGCCAGCCGCAGTCAGTCTACCAGTAACACAGTCAACCGCAGTTGCCACGGTCGCGCCGGGAAGTACCCCCACAGTGCCGGCGCCCCCCGACATTGTGAAACAGGGGAGTTTCGCTACATGGCACTATACCGTCACGCGCCAGATAATCAATGCCGCCCCCGAATTCCACGCAACGATCAGGTACGCCAGCTCCTCGATTGGTGACCTCAAGGCTTATGCTTCTGAAAACCGGCAGCTTGCTACTCAGCTAATAAGCACTACCACTACTCCGGTCGAAGTTGAGGTAACTTTCAATACATACTTACAACCTGACCAATACCGCCAGTGGATAGCTGACACAGGTTTCAGGCCTCGAATAGCGTCTGTTCGTGCCGTGGACTCCGCAGACCTCAACCACCGGTGGGGTGTTGGAGTAAGCCCACTGGGTACTGACGTTCTACCCCAATCTGCTCTAGACCTTGAATGGCCTGGAAGTCCTGACTTGACGGTGAAAGGGGTCTTTAGCGTTCGAGGAAATATAGCCCCTGGTAAGCTTGCGCGCCTCCTATCCGACCCGGTGGTGTTTCTCCCCGACGTTAGTTACGCTGTAGTGCGTCGAGAAATGGAAGGCACGATAGCACCTATCGGATTCAACATGACCGTAGACTTGGACTCGCCGTTCTGGCAAATGGAAGACCTGGGATTGGAGAACTTCAAGCCGTGAGCAGGGGCCAGCGACGCTTTTCCTCGCGCCTGCTTGGCTTTGTCTACGCCACGAGTCTTCTCGCAAACGGCAGCAGATAGGTTAAAACAGCAGCCAGAAATCGGACCGCCAAGGTTAAGCAGCCATAGCAAAAAGACCAGGATACTGCATTACGCACCCTGGTCCTTTTGCACTCCCTATGCTTCTACACTCCTCTTTATGGAATGCCTGCTGCTTCCTGAGTGTGGGTACGCAAGTAGACATTGTATAAACGTTTGCACCGTCGCAGTGTGCTTGCCCTTTCCCTGGTGCCCGCTGGGTACGGAGGCAAACAAGGACCAACCGAATCATATTCACGTACTCTATATCACAAAGCGTATGATGTTGCAGAAGCACGTTTAACGGTTCTCGTATATAATTCACTGCCAAAACCATGACACACGACCACAGCCAGAACAGCAGGCCCGCCCCGCAGCCCTTTGCCTCCATCGTCGTTGTTAGCTACAACACGGCGGAGCACATAGAGGGTTGTTTGCGCTCCCTGCTCGCCCTCGACTATCCGCGCTCCGAGATTATCGTGGTGGACAACGGCTCCACTGATGGCAGCGTGGAGTTGGTGCGCCGCCGCTTCCCGAACGTCGAGCTTGTGGAGCTTGGGGAGAACAAGGGCTTCGCGGGCGCGGCGAGCGTGGGCCTGTTCATGTCGAAGGGCGACATACTCGCCACGGTGAACCCCGACGTGCAGCTAGATCGCCAGTGGATGTCGGCGGTGCTGGACGCCTTCGATGCCTTCCCCGACGCAGGCGTGGTGGGCAGCAAGATCCTCTACCCCGACCGCGTGACCCTCCAGCACGCGGGGGGCGTAGTGCATTACCCCCTCGCGACCACCGAGCACCTGGGCCGGGGCGAGGAAGACCGGGGCCAGTACGACTACTCACGGGTGGTCTCGTTCGTCACCGGGGCGGCCCTGGCTATGCGGCGCGACGTGGGGCACTCGCTCAACTTCTTCGATGAATCGTACTACCCGGTCTTCTTCGAGGACGTGGACCTCTGCTGGCGCGCCAAGCGGGAGGGCTGGCGGGTGGTCTACCAGCCGGGAGCGATAGCCTACCACAACGAGTCGGTCACTTACGACCGCCGTAGCAGCCTCTATTACAGCTACTTCCACGCCAATCGTTTGCGCTTCGTGGTGAAGCACTACACGCCCGAACAGGTGATGCTCGATTTCCTGCCCGCCGAGGCCGAGCGGCTGGTGGGTGACATGGAGCGGGAGGACCGCAAGGCCTCCCTCAGCCTGCTGGACAACCGCGCACCCGACGGCAAAGACAAGCCCGATACCGAGCAGAACAACCTCATCGCACGCAGGTGGGACGACCTGCAAAGGCAGCTAGACGAGGTGCTGGGCGGTTGGCAGGTGTACGAGAAGTCGCGACCGCGCAAGCGCCGCAAGGGTCTGGCGGGTAGGTTGAGCAACCTGCTGAGCCGCATCTACACCTGGCCCACGCTCCGCAAGCAGATAGACTACAACGCCTCGGTGACCCGCTCGCTCGTGGAGATTTCGCGCCAACTGGCCGACTTGCAGGCCCGCGTGGCAGTACAGGCCATACTGGCCTCGGGGTTGGTCTCGCGGCAAAACGTGGCGGCCACCGACGTGTACGCCGAACTGGACGCGCTCCGCTCGCGAATTGAGGAACTGGAACGCAAGAGCCTGGGTGCCACTATCAGCTATGGACAAGTTAGAAACGACTGACAACGGCTCGTCCGCCGACGTAGCCACGGTGCTGGGCGACCTGCGCGAGCAAATTCGCCAGCGCCGCGCCCACCTCGCTATCAACGACCCCAACGATCCCCACGCCCTGAGCCTGGCCGAGTTGCGGCGCAGCGTGGAGGCGGTGAACGAGGTCTGGTTCGTGTCGGCGCACCTGCCCATCACGTGGGACGTGCGGATTTTCGGCAGGCTGCTGGCCTACGCCAAGCGCGTGACGCGCCTGCTGCTGCGCTGGTACATCAACCCCATCGTGGAGCAGCAAAACCGCTTCAACTCGGCCACCGCCCGCGCCGTCACGGTCATGAACGCCTACCAGGAGCGTATGACCCGCGAGTGGATGCTGCTCGAGGAGCGTGTGGCTAAACTCGAGGAGGAGGTCAGGGGCTGGGAAGAGAGGAGCGGGGGCCAGGGGGACGGCCTTTAGTGGCCCACGAGCCACACGCCCCCAGGCTTGCTCCCCAGGAGGCGGCTGGCCCCTCACCGGCAGCGCCGCCGAAAGACCCTCTCCGCATCGCCATATGCACTACCCAGGTGCCTTTCGTCTACGGCGGCAACGAGGTGCTGGTGGAAGGACTGCGGGACGCGCTTGTGGAGCGGGGGCACAGGGCATCGATCATCTCCATACCGTACAGGTGGCACCCTCGGAAGCACATCGTTACGGGTGCGCTGGCCTGGCGGCTCATTGACATAACCGAAGCAAACGGCGAGCCGGTGGACCTGGCGATATGCACCAAGTGGCCCTCGTATGTGGTGAAGCACCCGCGCAAGGTGGTGTGGCTGGTCCACCAGTTCCGGCAGGCTTACGACTGGTTCGGCACGCCCCTGTCCGACTTTACGAGCATGCCCGAGGACAGGCGAGTGCGCCGCCTCATC